>DBUV01000078.1:4510-6182 GCA_002308095.1 Acidimicrobiia bacterium UBA1281 | reverse complement strand
GGCGGCGTAGCTCAGTTGGTAAGAGCGCACGACTCATAATCGTGAGGTCGGCAGTTCAAGTCTGCCCGCCGCTACTAAACGAAAGGAAAAAGAGATGGCTTCAGACAAGAGACCACCATTAACTATGGTTTGTACAGTGTGTAAGGCTCAAAACTACGTTACAACAAAAAATAAAACAAATGTGCCTGACAGAATGGAATTTAAAAAATACTGTTCTAAATGTAGAAAACATGTTCCGCACAGAGAAAAAAGGTAGAAATTTCTATATTTCTATATATCCTTATTTATATAAATGAATAACGTAACAAAAATTAACAACTTTAATGAAGATACGTCTAATTCAGAGTTGGTAAAGAAATCACAAGGTGGAGACAAAGCAGCATTTGAAATGTTAGTTCACCGCCATCAAGATCTTGTTTTCTCACTAGCTTTTAAACTTACAGGCAATAAAGAACTTGCCAATGATGTGGGACAAGAAGCTTTTATTAGAGCATGGAAAGCCATTGATAAATTTAGAGGTGATTCAACATTTAGTACATGGATATATCGAATAACTGTAAATACTGCATGGACATTACGAAAAAAGGCTAAGAAGCATTACTCTTTGAATATTGAGGACACTCAAGAACCTGTCGTCATTGATGAAAAAAATGATCCAGAATTGATAGCAATAAACTCTGATTTATCCTCTGTTTTAAGAAAGGCACTTGATCAAATTCCTTTGGAGCAAAGAATTATTGTTGAGTTAAAAAATATAGAAGGACGTTCACACAAAGAGATAGCAGAGTATTTAGATATTAGTGTTACTGCTGCAAAAGTCAGATTGCACAGAGCTCATCAGAAGTTAAGGTCAATACTAGAGGATGTAGAAGCATGAAAGATTTTCTTAAGGATTTGAAATATAAAGCTGTATGCAGAAGAAAAAGAAATCAAATGATTAAAACGTACCTCAATGGTGTTTATTTTCAGTTTGATTCTGATAATCATGTACAGTATTGCCTAAAATGTCAAACAGCGGGTAAAAGATATAGAGCTTTTAGAGAAGAATTAGAAAATGAAGTACAAGTAGAGGTAGAAGCTCCAGAAGATTTTACATCTCGTGTAATGTCATCTTTAGATAAAAAAGTAAAAACTACTACTAATAAAGGTACAAAAATAATATTATTGACACTACTTGGATTAATGTCTTTAGTAATATTGGTCTTTGGGTTAAAGCGCTCATCTAATGAGTTAGATAAAGAGTAAACTTAGGGGTGTAGCTCTAATTGGCAGAGCGCGGGTCTCCAAAACCTGAGGTTGTGAGTTCGAGTCTCACCGCCCCTGCAAGAGGTAAATTATGAATGAAATGAATAGAGAGATGAGAAGGATGTCCGAGCGTGAAGAGCGTTTGGCCAAAAAGGCTGATAGGAATATTGGTAAATTTAATAATGAAGAAAAAGTTTCTAGATTAAAAAGAATCTCTCTTTATCTAGGCGAAGTCAGAACTGAATTAAAAAGAGTGAACTGGCCTTCCGTGGATACGTTATCTACATTTACAATTGTCACAATAGTTACCATTGTTGCCATGACATTATTAATTTTTGGAATGGACTTTGGTTTTAAAAATACTTTGATTAGCCTGTTATCTTCTGGAGGATAAAAAAATGAATGATGAAATTTTAGTAGAAGAGAC
>DBUV01000078.1:3074-4120 GCA_002308095.1 Acidimicrobiia bacterium UBA1281 | reverse complement strand
GCACAATCTGGTCATGAAAAAAAAGTTAGAACAAATATCCTTACTCGTGTAAAAAATCTACACCTTGACGATAAAGTTTATGAAGTCGTTATTCCAACTGATGAAGTTGTTGAAATAAGAAATGGTAAAAAAGTTAATGTTGAAAAGAAGACTTTCCCTGGATATGTATTAGTAAGAATGGACCTAGATGACACAACATGGTACGAGATAAGAAATACACCCTCAATAATAGGCTTCGTTGGTTCCGGGAAAATGCCTATATCTTTATCAAGAAGAGAGATAGAAAGAATTCTTGGAACAAATGAAGAAATAGAAGTTAAGAAAGAATCACCTAAATTTAAACCTGATTTCGAAGTTGCAGAAACAGTAAGAGTTACAACAGGCCCTTTTGCTGACTTTAATGGAATAATTGAAGAAATTAATTTAGATCAATCAAAAGTTACAGTACTAGTTAATATATTTGGACGAGAAACTCCAGTTGAGTTGGGTTTCACAGATATTGTAAAAAATTAAGGAACATAAAAAATGGCTAAAGAAGTAAAAGCAAAATTAAAACTACAGATACCTGGAGGAGGGGCAACCCCTGCGCCACCTGTCGGTTCAGCGCTAGGTCAATATGGTGTAAACATAATGGACTTTGTTCAAGCTTTCAATAATGATACTGCCAGCAGACAAGGCGAAACTGTTCCTGTCGAAATTACAATATTTGAAGATAATTCATTCACATTTGAAACAAAAACAGCTCCAGCTTCATATCTAATTAAAAAAGCAATAGGACTTGATTCAGGGTCAGCTGAACCTCATAAAGAAAAAGTAGGTTCTATAACTAGAGATCAACTAAAGGGTATTGCCGAGGCAAAAATGGAAGATTTAAATGCTAACGATATAGATATGGCAATAAATATTATCGCTGGGACTGCCCGATCAATGGGTGTAACTGTCGAAAAATAAAACATAATATTTGGGAGACTTAGGTCGTTTGCACCAAAAGGAGAAAAATGAAAAAATACGGAAAAAAGTATAACGAAGTAAAGAAAAACATTCCT
>DBUV01000078.1:587-2760 GCA_002308095.1 Acidimicrobiia bacterium UBA1281 | reverse complement strand
AACATTTGTAAAGAAAATGCACCGGCTAATTTTGACGAATCTGTAGATGTTGTATTTTCGCTAGGAATAGATACAAAAGCTGCTGAAGAAAACATAAGAACAACAGTTTCACTTCCACATGGAAATGGTAAAACTATTAAAATTGCAGTATTTGCAGGAGGAGAAGCATTAACTGAAGCTGAAAAAGCTGGTGCGGATATTGTAGGAGGGAAAGAATTAGCTACAAAAGTTGCTTCTGAGGAAAAACTTGATGTTGATTTAGTAATATCTACACCTGAAATGATGGCTGAAGTTGGACAACTTGGAAAAATTCTTGGACCTCAGGGCCTAATGCCAAATCCAAAAACTGGAACTGTAACTCCAAATGTTGCTAAGGCTGTGGAAGATTTTAAAAAAGGTAAAGTAGAGATCAAAAATGACAAATTAGGTAATGTCCACCTTTCAATTGGAAAAGTTTCTTTTTCAGCTGAGGATTTAAAAAGTAATCTAGAAGAGGTTATTGCTGTAATTACAAGAGCTAAGCCAGCATCATCAAAAGGTGAATATATTAAATCAGTTTTTATCTCTTCTACTATGGGACCATCAGTGCCTGTAGATATTAATTTATAATTTTATTTGCTGATAAATTCATTTAGGGTATATTGTTTAGATACAACTTAAACCAAAGACCGATAGTAGGAAACTTTAAACATCTATCGCAGGTAATTTGCCTAGTCCTTGGTTTGCAAGGATTTTTTTATGGTAAGACAAGATAAAGCAGATAAAGTAAAAGAGCTCGAAGAGCTTTTCAGTTCAGCAAATGCATTAGTTTTAGCTGAGTACAGAGGACTAACCGTTACTGAACAAACAAAGTTAAGAAGAGAATTGAAGAATGCGGGTGCTACATTTAACGTTGTAAAAATGTCCCTTGCGAAAAGAGCTGCAGAAAATATAGGCTATGAGTCTATTCTTGAACACTTCTCAGGACCAACTGGTGTAGCTGTAATAGAGTCAGACCCAGTAGAAGCGGCTAAGGTCTTAAAGCAATTTTCTAAAGATAACGATTCATTTGTTGTCAAAGGTGGTCTTATGGAATCAGAACCACTTTCAATCGATCAAATCAACATTCTTGCATCAATAGAAACAAGAGATGTTCTTCTAGCAAAAATTGCAGGAGGTTTTAATGCACCTCTTACAAAGATGGCAGTAGGTCTAAAGGGAATATTGAACAAATCCAGTTACGCATTTAAAGCGTTACTAGAAGTAAAAGAAGCAAACCCTGAAACAAGTTCACAGGCGAAAGAATCTGATTCTTCTAATGAAGAATCAGAGGATGTAAAGAAAGAGGAGGAATAACAATGGCAAAAATGACAACAGAAGAGTTGTTATCTGTCTTTGAAGAAATGTCAGTCTTAGAATTGAAAGAATTTTTAGACTCATTTGAAGAGAAATTTGATGTTACTGCAGCAGCTCCTGTAGCTGTAGCAGCAGCTCCAGCAGGTGGAGACGGCGGATCAGAAGAAGCAAAAGATTCTTTTGATGTTGTTCTCACAGAAGCTGGTGGACAGAAAATACAAGTTATCAAAGAAGTAAGGGGACTAACTAGTCTTGGGCTAAAAGAAGCTAAAGAACTTGTTGACGGTGCTCCATCTGACATTCTTAAAGGTGCTTCAAAAGAAGATGCTGATAAAGCTAAAGAAGCTCTTGAGGGTGCCGGCGCTACCGTAGAACTCAAATAATTTAACATTATTTGTTTGCTTAAATAAGAAGTACTTATATACTTTATCCTTCGGGTTATTGTTATTATTTTTTGAGGAGGCTTGTTGTCCGCTGTTCAGAATTCTAGACTTTCGTTTGCTAAGATACCGAAAGTTCTTGACATTCCAGATTTATTAATTATCCAAAAAGAATCATTTAAATGGTTTTTAGAAGAAGGCCTAAACGACATACTTAGTGAAATCTCACCTATTGAGGATTTCTCAGGTCGATTTTCGCTTGAATTTTTAGAGCATTTCTTTGAGGAACCATTAAAGAGTTTAGAAGAATGTAAAATTACAGACTCTACATACTCTCAACCTTTATATGTCAGGGCACAGTTTTTAGACAGAGAAACAGGACAAATTAAACAGCAGACTGTTTTCTTGGGAGATTTCCCAATTATGACTGACACTGGTTCTTTTATCATCAATGGAAC
>DBUV01000078.1:0-194 GCA_002308095.1 Acidimicrobiia bacterium UBA1281 | reverse complement strand
ATCTTTATTGGAAAAATGATTCCTGGTAGAGGTGCATGGCTAGAATTCGACACAGACAAAAGAGATACTATTGGAGTAAGGGTTGACAGAAAAAGAAGACAACATATTACTGCATTTCTAAGGGCTCTTTATGCCGTTGACCCATCACAATGGGGAAAATATAAAATTGAAACTAAAGAAGATGCAATAGACAT
>DBUV01000017.1:19980-22898 GCA_002308095.1 Acidimicrobiia bacterium UBA1281 | reverse complement strand
GCAACTACAAGTGCTCCTAGGAGAGAGCTAAGTAGCAAGTAGTAGTATTCTCCTTGATAATACTTATCACTTTCAATGAAATTTATTGAAAGTAAGAATGTTAGATATGTGACCAGAATAAAAAGTCCTTTTAGGATTAGCGAAAATTTATCCACTACATAGCTTCCTTCAAAAAGAACTAGTGGATTCTCATAATTTACCCACTGGAAAATTAGAGGAATAAATGAAATAAGAGATCCCAATAATGCAACTAAAGCAACATAAAATTTAGATTTTCTTGGCAGCAAGAGATCAAAAAATATTGTTCCAATAATTGTGAAAACTACAATTAGTTCACTTGAAATAGCAAAATAGTTGATAGAAATATTAGCCTCCAAATGCTTTGGTAACCAAACTGATTACAGCATCATTTGTAGATCCAAATATTAATTTAGGAAATACACCTATAAGAATGGTCAAAATAACAAGTGGTATCCAAGCAGCTAATTCATATGCGTCTGCATCATGAAGCTCTTTATCTATCCACTCTTCATTTGGCTCACCAAGGTTTACCCTTTGAAGCATCCATAGAAGATAACCTGCAGTTAAAACTGTACCTATGGCTCCTGCCACCATTGATGTTCTAAAGATTGTAATGTTTAATCCAGGAAGTGGGTTGTACGCACCTAGTAAAGCCATAAACTCTCCCCAGAAACCTGCAAGCCCTGGGAGACCTAGTGAAGCCATTGCTGTAAATCCAAGTAATGCCCCAGTTTTTGGTAAGAGTTTCATATTTCCACCAAGTCTACCCATGTCTCTGGTGTGATAGGTATGTGCCATTGAACCGGAAAGAAAGAAGAGTAAACCAGTAATCACACCGTGTGCAACCATTCCTATCATTGCCGCATTTATTCCAATAGATGTTAGTGAAGAGATTCCAAGCATAACAAAACCCATATGACCCACAGAAGAGAAGGCAATTAATCTTTTAAGGTCTGTTTGAGCAAGACATGCTAAAGACCCATAAATTATTCCAATTGCTGAAAGAATTGCTATTGCTGGGGCCCAAGCCTTTGCCTGCTCTGGCAGAATCGGAAGTGCTATTCTTACAAAACCATAAGAGCCTAACTTTAAAAGAATTGCAGCTAACAAAACTGATCCAACTGTAGGAGCTGCTGTGTGAGCATCAGGTAGCCATGTATGAAGTGGCCACATTGGTACTTTTACTGCAAAACCTAAAAAGAGTACAGCAAAGACTAGAGTTGCAAACGTACCTGTAAATGCACCACTTGTTCCAAGTTCAATTAACTCTGGAATGCTAAACGTTTTTGACCCTCTGAAATATAACCCTAAAAACCCTAGGAGCATGAAAGCAGACCCAAATAAAGTAAAAACAAAAAACTTAATACTTGCGTATAAGCGTGTCTCTACCTCATTTTTGAGACCTGATACAGCTCTCATTGTCTTATCCCCCCATATTCCAATCATGAAATACATAGGCAACAATACAAGCTCAAAAAATACAAAGAAGAGGATTAGGTCTAAAGCAACAAATGTACCATTCATCCCTGTCTCTAGAATTAAGATTAAAGCCATCATTCCCTTAGGACTCTTAGGCTCTGGAAGATGTTCAAATGAGTAAATTATTGCTAAGACTGTAATAAAAGTTGAGAGCAGTAATAGTGGTAAGGATATTCCATCAATGCCAATTTCGTAATTAGAATTGATAGCTTCAATCCAGGAAAGTTTGCTTCCTAGCTGAAACTGTTCAGCTTTTGAGTAATCAAATTGAATTGCCACAATAACACTAAGGATGAAAGTTATTATTGAAGAACCAAGCGCCGTCAACTTTATCAATACCTCTTGCTTTTTTGGCATAAGAGCAACTATTAAAGCGCTGACAAGTGGAAAAAATACGACGAGGCTAAGGCCTAAACCATTTTCCAAAAATTCAAAATTATTAGTTACTATTTCCACTTTACCTCCTATAACACTAACAAAATTAATAAGCTAATTACTATTACACCGCTTAAAAAATACATAATATATTGCTGAGCTTTTCCAGTTTGTAAGAGTTTTACTCTTGCGCCTAGAGCATCAGTAGATGATGAAGAAGCGTTTAATGCTTTATCAATACCACCCTGATCTAACTTCTCATAAACAATATTGCCAAGATATGATGCTGCTACTCCAAACATGTTGACTGTTCTATCTAAAATATTTGTATTAAACCTATCAACAATGTTTGCAAGTGTAGATTTTGTTGGATTAATTATATATTTAAAGTAAAAATCATCTAAATAATATTTGTTTTCAAGAAGACTCCATACTGGTTCAACTTTTATCTTCTGATCTCCCTCTTCTGGTTTTCCAAGAACTTGGTAAACATAATAAGCTAGACCTATTCCAACTAAACCGGCCGTTAAGCCGCTAGTCAATGCGAAGTAGTCAAAAGACTCAGGGTGATATTCGATTATTGGATTTTTTCGTGTAGTGACCCAATCTGTAAAACCTGTATAAACACCAGGGATGTTGACCCAACCAGCAGTAACAGCAAAGCCAGCAAGTACAAGGAGGGGGGTTGTCATCATTGAATCAGATTCGTGCGGATGGCCACTACCCCTATAATCTCCAAAGAATGTTAAAACTACGGCTCTAGTCATATAAAATGCAGTGATAAATGCTCCTGAAACCGCAATAGCAAAGTATGTGGTGTATCCACCATGATTTAAAGAAGCGAGTATCTCATCTTTTGAGAAAAAACCTGCAAGCGGCGGCAGTCCCGCAAGAGCAACTGTTCCAATAATAAATGTTGTATAAGTTCTGGGCATTTCTTTTCTGAGTCCCCCCATTTCTTTCATGCTATTCGTGTGCACAGCATGAATAACAGAACCAGCTCCTAAGAAAAGTAGAGCTTTAAAAAATGCATGAGTCCAGAG
>DBUV01000017.1:18816-19615 GCA_002308095.1 Acidimicrobiia bacterium UBA1281 | reverse complement strand
TGACTTACAGTTGAATAAGCTAATACTTTCTTCAAATCATCTTGGACTATTGCAATTAATCCTGCTGCAAATAAAGTTATTACTCCAAAAAGTAGAACAACGTCTAAAGCTTGATTTGCCATACCTTCATAAAACGGAAACATTCTTGCTAATAAATAAACACCGGCAGTTACCATAGTTGCTGCATGCATGAGTGCTGATACAGGTGTAGGTCCAGCCATAGCATCAGGCAACCAAACATGAAGTGGGAACTGTGCGCTTTTACCCATTGCTCCTATGAACAATAAAACTCCAGCAAGATAAGCAACAGATTTTAGTGATGCATAATCGTGTGTTGATTGATAAAGAATTTCACTAATTCTCATTGTGCCGGTAGACAATGCTAAAACAATAATTCCTATCATTAATCCAATATCTGCGATTTTATTTGTGATAAATGCCTTCATGGCTGCAGATGAGTTTTCTTTCTTTTCCCAATAGTGACCAATCAGTAAGTATGAACAAACACCTACAAGCTCCCACCCAATAAGTAGTTGTAATAATGTTGGGGAAGAAACCAAAACTAACATACTTCCGGCAAATAAAGTTAACGATGTAAAGAAAAAGGTGTATCGAATTTCACCCTCCATATAATTTGTTGCATAAATAAAAACTAAAGTAGCTACAGTGCCAACAACAAAGTACATCATTATAGATAAACCATCTACAACCCATCCAAATTCAAGATCAAATGAACCAATGCTTCCGACATTAATAAAAAATTCTGCTGCGACTCCTTCTGTCACGTTCAAATAGAGCA
>DBUV01000017.1:5390-18386 GCA_002308095.1 Acidimicrobiia bacterium UBA1281 | reverse complement strand
GTATATTCAGCCACTGCTCCGCCATCTGTGTAAGTTGGCTTGCCCTCAGCAAAAAAAGAGATTAAATTAGCACTTACCATTTCATCAAATCATATTCATTTATATTTGCACTTTTTCTATTTCTAAATAACATCAAAACAATAGCCAAGCCTATCCCGACTTCAGCAGCAGCTATTGTAATAATAAATATTGTAAAAATTTGTCCTTGCAATAAGGCATCTCCAAGCATTGCATCAAAAACTACAAAATTAATATTTACAGCATTCAAAATTAGCTCAATGGACAAAAGGATCATGACTACATTCCTTCTAACTAGAATTCCGTATATTCCAATTGAAAACAATCCAGCTGCAGCAATTAAAAAAGGTTGAACACTCATATTTGATTTTCGTCCATTAATGCATTGTCTTGTCTTGCAAGTGTTATTCCGCCAATTAAAGCTGCTAGCAATACAAAAGAAACAACTTCAAATGGAAATACAAATCGGCTGAGTAAAATCTGTCCAAGTAATTCAGTTGATGTTCCAGATGTTGTGATAATCTCTGAATCAAAAGTATTTAACATCACATATGAGAAGATTCCAAAAATTGAAAGTGATACAGCTAATGCTAAACCTTTATTTTTATCATTATCTAATTCTGCATTTTGTCCTAATGGAGCTCTAGTAATCATTATTCCAAACAAGAAGAGAACTATTACAGCACCTATGTAGACAAGTACAATTACTAGTGCAACAAACTCAGCAGATAGTAATAAAAATACTCCTGCTGTTATAGCTAATGTAAAGACTAAGGATATTGCTGCGTGTATGACGTTAGATGTGGTTACTACTTTAACTGCAACTAGTAAAAGTCCCAAAAGTAAAAAATAGCTGATTAAATCTAAAGCTTCCATTTAACTCTCTAAGCCTTCTACTTCAGGTACCGTATTCAGCCACTGGTCAAGCCTGCTCTTATCATGAAGCATATCTCCCATATTGTATTCAGAATACTCATATTCAGGTGTCCAGAACAATGCATCAAATGGACAGACTTCTACGCAAATTCCACAATACATGCAAAGGGCATAATCTATATCAAACCTGTCTAAAACAGCTCTACTTCGTTGCCTTCCCCCAGGTTTTGCAGGTGGTTGTAATTCCTTATGTCCCTCAATATATATACACCAATCTGGGCATTGTCTTGCACAAAGCATACAGCTGGTGCAGGCTTCTTGATCCAGAGCTATTACTCCTCTTGCCCTTGGTGCAACTATCTCTTTTTCAAAGGGATAATTTACATTAGGATTTGGACTTAACGGAGATAAAGTCTTAAACATATTAAAGAGTAGAATTTTCATTCCTGTTAAGAATCCTGGAAGCTTAGGTCTAAAGGTCTTCATTTAAAATACAACTTTCATTATTGATGTTATCAAGATATTTAGAAGTGAAAGTGGAATTAACACTTTCCAAGCTAAATTTTGAAGCTGGTCTTCTCTAAACCTAGGAAATGACCATCTAACTAAAACAAGAATGAATCCAAGTAAAACAGTTTTTGTCAATAGTACAACAGGGCCATAAAAATTCACCCATTCTGTAGGTAGCAGCGGAACATGGTATCCACCCAAAAATAATGTTGAAGCTACAGCACATAAAATAAACATATTCATATATTCAGCTATGTAGAATATTAAAAATCTGACCCCTGAATATTCTGTTAGAAAACCACTTACAAGTTCTGACTCCCCTATTGGCATGTCGAACGGAACCCTCATCATTTCAGCTGTTGCTGCAACCATAAATATTAGGAAAGCAATACCCTGACCAGAGAGTACAAATGGAAGCCCAAATTCAATTTGTTTCTCAACTATTCCTACAAGGGACATAGTTTCAGCTTGTATTACTACTCCAACTACTGCAAGAATAAGCGGTAACTCATAAGCGATTAGCTGTCCTGCGGCACGTATGCCTCCCATGAGAGAATACTTGTTTGCAGATGACCACCCTGCGGTCAATACTCCTAGTGTTGATAGAGAACTTATAGCTAGTAGGTAAAAGACTCCGAGATCTAAGTCACTACCGACTAAAGTTGGACTTATAGGTACTACCACAAATAACCCAAATACAGAGGCAAGCACGTAAGCAGGTGCCCATTTAAATACAGCTGAATCAACGTTTGTAGGTGTTATATCTTCTTTTTGAAAAAATTTAATTATTTCAGCTAGTGGAAATATGAAACCTCTTAACCCGACATGAAGAGGACCAGGTCGTCTTTGCATCCAAGAAGCACCTTTGACATCAAGAATTGTGAATATCACTGCACCATTTAATGCAAAAGCAAGAACTATACCAGCAGTTACAAGTACCTGTGATCCATCAATCATCTATCAACATCTCCTAAGACAAAGTCTAAACTTCCCATGATTGCTATCAAGTCAGGTAGCAACTGTCCTTCAAGCAAGACTGGAAGGATTGAAATATTACTAAAAGATGGTGTCCTTACTTTAAGCCTGTATGGTCCAAGACCTCCTTCAGAAATAACATAGTAACCCATTTCACCTTTTGGATTTTCAGTTCTTACATAGGATTGACCTTTTGGAACTTTTATTACCTTTGGTACTTTTGTTTGAAGAGGGCCGCTAGGCATTGAATCAATAGCTTGAAGAATAATTTTAGCTGACTCTTTCATTTCCATTAAACGAACATACCAGCGATCATAACAATCCCCATTTTCACCAACTGGTATCTCGTAATCAAACTTGTCATAAGGTAAGAAATCAGTTTGGGATCTTAGGTCAAATTTAACACCTGATGCTCTCAAAATTGGGCCAGAAACTCCATATTCTTCTGCCAGTTCTTTAGAAATTATACCAACCCCTTTAGTTCTAACTTTGAAAACTTCATTACCTCCGACTAGATTTTCCATTCGTTCTACAGCCTCAAGAACTTTTTCCATTGCATCACGTGTATCTTGATAGAAACCAGCTGGTAAATCTTGAATATTCTTTTTTGTTGTTGGTCCTGAGCCAGCAGCAGGTTTTATTCCACCAATTCTATTGAAGTTAGGATGAAATCTACCTCCTGTAACTGATTCAATTAAATCTAAAATTCTTTCTCTGTCTTCCATTGCTAGGAAAATTGGTGTTAGCGCCCCTATTTCAAGTGCATATGCACCGTTAAATACAAAGTGTGATGCAATTCTTGCCATTTCGGTAAGAATTAATCTGATATGTTTAGCTCTTTCAGGTGCTTCAATCTCCATAAGTTTTTCGGTTGCTGCAATAAAAGGAATCTCATTAGCAAAACCAGAAACCCAGTCGATTCTGTTCACTAGTGTGGTTATTTGCGGATAAGTTCTAACCTCAGCGAGTTTTTCATAGCCTCTATGCATATATCCAAGCACAGGTTCAACGCTTGAAATTTTTTCACCATCAACCTTAGCAACGAGTCTCAAAACGCCGTGTGTAGAAGGGTGCTGGGGTCCTATATTTAATGTCATATCTTCTGTTTCTATTTCAACAGAAACAGAGGCCTCTGAAATATATGGAGAGGTCCCAGAATTAAGTATATCGTCCACTTAGCTAGCTCCTTCTACTGTGCTGTCCTCGGGCATACCCTCAACATCAACTTCACCAGGCCATGGTTTGACTTCTCTGCTAATTAACTCAAAAGACTTTAGCATTGGGTTGCCCTCATAGTCATCAGGCAGATACATTTTTGTTAAATTAGGATGATTAATAAATTCAATTCCAAACATTTCATACGCTTCTCTCTCATGCCAATTAGAACCAGCAAAAACTTCTACCAATGATGGTATTTGCGCGGTCTCTTTATCAATTTCAGTAGAAACAATTACTAAATTACCTTCAATAGATTCTGACAAACAACACAATATTTCAAAATGTGGCTTAACTGGTTCTTTGGGTGGATCTCCAACAGAAACTTCATTCTCCCAATCAATTGCACTTAACCATGAAAAATAAGTTAAATCAAAATCGTTCTTTAATTTATCAACAGTTTCAATCCATTCTGATGACGGAACAGTTATTTTTAATGTATCAAAATTATTTTCTAAGCTAGGAAATGCTGTTGTGAGCGATTCAATAAATTCTGTGCTGTTAGACAGGTTCATTTTGATCTGCCTTCCATTTTTCTTTCATATCTTCTCCTCTGATTTTTTCTTGTAGGAGAATTATTCCTTCTTGTAAAGCCTCTGGTCTAGGAGGGCATCCTGGAACATAAACATCCACCGGTATCAATTGATCCACTCCTTTTGTAACAGAATATGAATCCCAATATGGGCCACCACTATTTGAACATGAACCCATAGATATGACATATTTTGGCTCAGGCATCTGGTCATATAATCTTTTCACAGCGGGAGCCATTTTATCAGTTACTGTTCCTGCAACGACCATTAAGTCTGCTTGTCTTGGTGAAGCAGGTAGTGGAATAATTCCTAATCTCATGAAATCATGACGAGGACCACTTACAGCCATAACCTCAATAGCACAACACGCAAGACCAAACTGAAAGTACCATAAAGAATATGATCTAGCCCAATTTAATACTGAAGATATTGGTTTTGGTAAACCAAATTTGTCCACTACTCCCATTTTAAAACGTCCTTTCTAATTGCATAGATTAAGCCAATTAGCAAAATAAAAATAAAAACAAGCATTTCTACTAATCCAAAATAACCCAACTTCTCAAGATTAATTGCCCAGGGAAATATAAATACTGCTTCAACATCAAAAATCACGAATAAAAGACCAAAAATATAATATCTTATATATGTCTGACTCCAGCCAGTTCCGACTGGGTCGACACCTGATTCATATGTAGTAAGTTTTTCTTTAGATGGATTGTTTGGTCTCAAAAGTGCTGCAACAGAAGTTAAAGCAAGCATAAAAATTATGCCCACCGCTAGCAATACTGCTACTGTTGCGTACTCCTGAAAATAAGAATTCATAATTTGATTTTAACCAACCTGTAGGAAATTTTAGTTTTATTTGAAAGTTGAGCGTAATTGTTTGTAAACTTTTTTTATAATGAATCTTAAAAATATTATCGGGAAAAGTAGCTTATTAGATTTATCAAAAAAAATATTCAACATTGTTTTAGAAGATGATGTATTTCCTGAAGAGAACGAAATAAATCTAAATTCTAAAATATTAAAAGCCGAAACAATAAATTTTGTCTTGGCTGATGGTTTAGGAAATGAAAATTTAAAAAAATCTATGTCTGATTATTTAAAAAATTTCAATTCATTTTATATAAACTCAACCTTTCCAAGTTCTACAAATGTAGCTTTAAGCACTATTAATTATGTATCTAAACCTGTGGATACAGCCATATTGGGTTATTATCTTTTCGACAAAGATGAGCATGGATTGATTAATGCTTTGAACTGGAATAAGGAGAATGAATCTTTATTAAAAAATCCTGATATAGCAAATAATCAAACTATTTGGACCATCTTAAAGTCTAAAGGCATAACCTCTAATAATTTACAACCTCGAGACCTTGTTGATAGTGCTCTATCTAGTTACATTTATAAGGACTCTCGACAAATTGCATATAGAGATACTCAGGAACTATCTGAAATAATTACTGACTCATCTGTTTTAGACAATCGCTTTAATTTCATTTATTACCCAAATATAGATATTTCAGCTCATATTTTTGGAGTGGGAAGTAAAGAGTGGCACCAAGAAATTCAAATTTTTGAGACGTTTATTAAGAATCTAAATAATTCTCAATCACGAAAAATGTATACCTTGATAACTGCTGATCATGGTCTGACCAACATCTCTGAAGAGAATCGAATTCCTCTTAAATATAATGAAAATATAAAAGTTTTTGGTGATCAAAGAAGTGTTTATATCAATGGTGATGAAGATGCTGTAAAAAATGTTTTCAAAAATGTTCCTGGAAAATTTATTAGCAATGAGGAATTGGGTCAACTAATTGGAGAACCTAAAACTAAGTTGAGTAAAAGACTATATCCTGACTACTGTTTCCTTGTTGATGATGGCTATATAATTTTTCCAAATCACTTGAAAGCAAACTTGATTGGATATCATGGAGGAATTACTCCAAAGGAAATGAACGTACCTGTTATAGAAATTATGAATTACTGATAGGTATAATTGCAAGATGAAATTATTTAAAGTACTAACAATCCTCATTTTTTTCAGTGCGTGTAACGCATCTATTTCAAATGGAATGTCAGAAGAAGGAATTTTTGTAGGAATGCCAGATGTAGCAATGAATGAACCGTCTTCATTTAAGATAGCCTCTGATTCAATGGGGAGTCAATCTCTCTCACCTGGAGAGTACATTATTAAATCCGCTTATGGAAGCATGGATGTAAGTACTTCAAATTTTGACCAAAAAGTGAATGAATTTAAAAATCTTATTAGTGAATATGAAGGTAACATTTCTGACACCTATCTGTCTACTAATTATCAAGGATTAAAAATTCAAAGTATTACAACCAATATACCTGCTGAAAATTTTGATCAATTTTTAATTGAGGTAGAAGATATCAAAGATTTCTCAGATATAAGTATAAATGCCAATGATGTAACAACTTATGTCTTAGACATAGACTCAAGGCTTTCTTCGTTAGCAAATGAAAAGGAAGCATTGGAAGAAATTAAACTAGAAGCAAAGACAACCTCTGAGCGATTAGAAGTTCAAAATCAACTTAGATATGTAAATCAGGATATTGAAATGCTAAAGGGTCAAAAAGAATATTATGCAAATGCAATTTCTTACTCAAAACTTTCATTAAACATTCGAGAAGGGGCAGGAATTTCACTATTTTCATGGAATTACTATTTCCAAAGAAGCCTTAATTGGATAGAGAGTATTGTAGGTTATGCTTTTTCACTAGGAATAATCGCACTCCCATTTTTACTAATATTCTTTGTCATTAAAAAAATAAAAAATAAAGAATAATGTTTTTATCCTACATTGGAATGTTATTCATACTGCTATTAGTAATTTTCTTTGGTAGAAAAATTAAATAATTTTTTTTAATTTGGCTGATAGGTACCTGCAAAAACTTGCCAAGCAAGACAAGTTTTAGCCAACAGACTAAGCCATATATATGCTCTTTCCCCGTATAAATAATCTTTCCACTTGCCCACACCTTTATATTGAAGAATCATGTTTATAGAAAAGGTATTAAAAAATAAAAAGATACTTACAAAGATCCAAACTACGAATTGAGGAACTCCCTGTGGGTTTGCATCAGTTGCTACTCCATCACCTATTAAATTGATAAAAATAAATATCCAAGGAGCAATTCCAGCAAGGCAGCCCATTATATATGAAGTCCAGTCAACCTTCTCGGTGTATTGATTATGTACTTCCATCATCCATCCAAACCAACACATAGCAGCGTTCATTACAAATATTCCAGCTAATGCCCAGACATCATATATGCCAACAAGCAAAGCAATTAAGACAATCATTACAGATGCACTAATTGAATACTCAATCCAACGAACTTTATTGATGCCTTTCATTAAATCTTCTTTGTATTTGCCATAGAAAGGACCAGATATTAAAAAGTGTGCAACTGCTGAAGCTAAAAGGAATGTTGCTACTGCAGGTCCAAAATTTGAAACTTCACGCCAAATCTGTAACTCAGGAACTAAGGCAAAACTCGATGGATCCTCTGGTGATCCAACTCCAACTAATTGAGTAATTGTTAAAGGTACTGTAAATCCAGTATTAACAACAGTGCCTAAATAAAATAGTCCAGCACCTTGTATTAAATGAACTAACCCCATTCTTAAATTAAATTTTTTTAATTTTTCGATTTTTGCTTCCATGTTTTCAACCTTTTTTATTTATCGTTAAACCTATTATTACAGATATGGATAATAATGAAATTAATAACGAAATTGAATATCTAATTAATGAATTGACCGCTGCAGTAAAATCTTTAGCAAACTCTAGAGAACTCATTGCCGAAAATAATTATAAAAGAGCAACAAATTATCTTTCTGAAACTGAAATAGCTTTACAGGCAGTAGCTGGAAGAGTGTCTAAAATAAAATTAATTATTTGATGGAAAAGTAGTGACCTCGGACACTTCAATACAGATTTTATCACCTGGCTCATAAATTACGGATGGAAGTGACCGAGCTCTAAATATCTCACCTTTATTATTTTGAAATGATATAACTTGATCATGACCATAAAAAATACACTCTTTGACTGTGTAGGGTCCAGTGGAATTCAGGCTTACTTCTATACATTCAGGACGAATTGCTACATCCAATGCTCCTTCATAAGCAGAAACAAAACTACCAAGGGAAGTCTCTACTCTTCCATCAACCGAAAACCCCTTAAGAATATTTGGATCTCCAACTGAATTCGCCACAGATTGACTTATTGGGTTTAAGTATATTTCTTGAGGTGTAGCGCTTTGGATTACATTTCCATCCTCCAATACACTGACAATATCACATACTGATAGAGCTTCTTCTTGATCGTGGGTGACAATTATTGCTGTTGTTTTAGTTTCTCTCAACAAGGATACGACTTCATCTCTTAAAATCCTTGCCATTTGGGCATCAAGACTTGTAAAGGGTTCGTCAAGTAAAATCATCTCAGGATTTGGCGCCAATGCTCTAGCGAGTGCAACTCTTTGTTGCTGACCTCCGGATAATTCTTGTGGGATTTTATTTTTATATTTTGTTAAATTACACATTTCTATAACTTCTTTTAATCTTCCACTATTTGCATCTGCCTTTGATAAGCCAAAGGCTATATTTTTTTCTACATTCAAATGTGGGAAAAGAGCATAGTCTTGGAAAACCATACCGATATTTCTTTTTTCTGGGGGAACATTTGTTTGTTCATCAAATATAATTTTGTCGTACATTTCAATAGACCCAGAGTCTGGAATCTCAAATCCAGCAAGCATTCTTAACGCCGTTGTTTTTCCAGAACCTGAAGTTCCGAGAATTCCAAAAATTGAACCTTCCCAGATATCTATGTTGAAATTTTTTAATACGGACTCTGAGCCATAGGACTTTGTGAGACCACGAGCTCTGAGAATAAGACTGTCAAATACCATTATTTTGTTAAATTCCTTGTACTTAATATATAAGTAGGAATTGCACTTATTGCCAACAAAATAAATGAAGAAAAAGCTGCTTGTGTGAATAATCCTTCTGAAGCATATGACCATATATCTACTGCCATTGTGTTCAAACCTGTTGGTCTCAAAAGCAATGTTTGTGGCAACTCCTTCATAGTTGATAGAAAAACTAAGGCTCCTCCAGCAAAAAGACCTCTATAAATTAGAGGCAGTGTTACTTTATAAAATGTTTGGAATTTAGAATTTCCTAATCCGTTACTCGCATCAAGATAAGAATCCTTAACTTGCTCCATAGAAGCCTGCCCAGCACCTATTGCTTGGGGTAGGAAGACAATAAGATAAGAAATGATTAAAGCTGTAAAGCTTTGGTATATGGTTGGAAAAATTTTAATAGTTATGAATAATATAGACACTCCAACAGCAATATGAGGTAGGCCATAAAGAGCAAGCATAACCCTTTCAAGTAAGTTCCCAAACCTAGACCTGTACTGTGAAACCATAATTATTATCGGAGTAGCTATAATAACTGAAAACAAAGCTGAAACTAGTGATGCGCTCAAAGATCCTATTACTCCACCAAGTACTGCCCTAACACTATTGCCATAAATTAATCCACGGATGAGCCAATAACTTAGTACAGAGATTGGTATTAATAAGCCTAAAGCAATCACTGTAATCAAAAAAAGATAAACGAAAAACTTTCCTTTAGGGCCAAGGTTGCTTCTTTCGGGAATTCTTGGAGTCCCAGATACTTTCGATGACTGTGTGAGACTTGTTCCTCTTTGTACAAAGCTAATTAACAAAGCCATAATGATTAAAATGCTTGAATAAAAAATTACGGGATCTCCGTCTATCTTCAATTCATAATAACTATATATTGCTTTTGTTAATGTAGAGTACCTCATTAGCGATACTGCTCCAAAATCAGATATCACATAAAGTCCAACTAAAAGACCTGAGAAAATTATAGGTTTTTTCAATCTTGGAACTACAACTTGGGTATAAATCTGAAATTTATTTTTTCCCAA
Organism: Acidimicrobiia bacterium UBA1281; assembly: GCA_002308095.1. Lineage (GTDB taxonomy): Bacteria > Actinomycetota > Acidimicrobiia > Actinomarinales > Actinomarinaceae > Actinomarina. The sequence goes on along the minus strand of DBUV01000017.1, from coordinate 8,257 downwards.
AGAACGTGCAGCATCCTCAACAGTTGAATCTAGGTTTCTTAATGCACTACTGCAAATTAATAACACGTATGGGTAAGTAAATAGAGTAAGAACTATCCAGCTACCAAAAAAACCCTGTATGCCTGTAATTTCAGCTAAACCCAAGGGCGAAAAAATTTGGACAAATAGTCCTTTAGGTGAAAATGCTGAAACATAAGTAAGAGCACCGATATAAGAAGGGATGACTAATGGTAAAACCGATAATGTAAAAAAAAGTTTAGGTCTATATATTTTAAACCTTACAGTAAAGATAGAGATTGACAGCCCAATTACAAGGCTTGAAATTACAACTGCAATAAATAAAGTTGAAGTGTTGGAAACAAGATCTAATACATTCCATGAATTAAAGAAGCTTCTATATGAACGTGAAAAATTTATGAACCTATAAACTAGATAGAAAACTGGCATCAAAAATATGCTTAAAATTACCAAATTTGAAAAAAATAGGATTTTTGGTGTTTTCACATCTCTAAGATTATATGTATTCATTAATTAAATAAAGAAAAAATCTGGCTAGGTTGATTTAGCCAGATTTTTCCATTTTGTATATATATAGGTATCAAGTATTCACGTCTTGATTAAAAACCAGCTTTCGCTATAAGTTCAACTGCCTTTTCTTGCCATAAGGCTAAAGCAGACCAATTCAAATTCTCTGGAGAATTTAAAGTATCTATGTTAGGTAAGAGTTCATTTGGCGTGACACTTGAAACAAGCGGAAACTCAAACACAGTATTTGTAAAATGCTCTTGTGCGCTTGTTGAGTGAAGATACTCTATAAATGCCATAGCAGCTGGTTTGTTTTGACTAGAAGACAAAACTCCCGCACCAGCAGGCATAACCATTGCACCACAACCACCATCCAAAAATACATTCTTTATTGGGGTATCTCCAGCTTCAGCCAACACTCTTAATGTGTAGTAATGATTAATCATTCCTATATCTAATTCACCAGCAGCTGCAGCAGCAACTTGAGGTGAGTTTTTAGGATATTCTGTGTACCCAAGACCATTAATAGCTGTTAACCATTCTGAAACTTTTTCTTCACCATCTTGCTCAATCATGCATGAAACCATTGCAATAAATGATGAGTTTGTAGGTGCTAGTCCCAATCTTCCTCTAAATACCTCATTGTTAAGTCCATAAATATCTCCTGGGAGTTCAGCATCACTTACATCTCTAGTGTCGACAACAAGTGATCTGGATCTGCCTGAAGTTCCTACCCAAAATCCCCTTTGGTCAACTGCCCAAGCGGGTACATTATCTAAAATGTCTTCGGGTAAGACATCAAATAATCCCTCTTTAGCAACAATGCCAAGACTTACTGGGTCTTGTGATAAGAAAACATCAGCTGGACTAATTGCACCTTCTAGTGCTATTGTGCCAGCAAGCTCTGCACTTTTTGCATATCTAACTTCTACTTCAACACCAGTTTCTGCTGCAAAAGCTGAAATTACATCAGCAACTAAGCTTTCTTTCCTACCGCTGTAGATAACAAGAGTGCCACCTACGTCTGCTTCATCTTCAGTAAGTGCTGCTTCCACCGCAGCTTCAATAGCAGCCTGGCTTATTTCACCGGCGTCACCTTTTTCACCTTTATCTCCCTGCTCCCCTTGTGCTCCTTGTTCTCCAGCAGAACCACATGCTGAAAATATAAGAAGGCAAGTCATGAATAGGGCTATAGATTTTTTATTCATTACAATTTCCTTAATTTATTTGTACTAATAATGTTAACCATACTTAACATTTAATGTTAAGTGAAATTATTTTAAAATTTTCTTAACTAAATTTTCTATAAGTTCAATAGTTTCATCAGACTCGTTAAGACATGGAATATAAGTCATATGTTCCCCTCCAGCATCGAAAAATGTTTTTCTACCTCTAATGTCTATTTCTTCTAGTGTCTCAAGACAATCAGAAATGAAAGAAGGGCACACTACTGCAATTGATTTCTTACCTTCCTCTGGAAGTTCAGCCAATCTCTTGTCTGTGAAAGGTTGAAGCCAACCTGGTCCTATTCGAGATTGGTATGCAATTTCCCAATTGTCTTCATGAAGTCCTAGTGATTCAGCTATTTTTGTTGATGCTTTTACTGTGTGTGATTTGTAGCAATCTCTTGAGCCTATGTTATTCTGCTCACAACAATCAGAGGACGAAAAACAATGCATACCCGTTTCATCGGTTTTTCTTGCTTGTCTTTTTGGTATACCATGATAACTAAAGATAATTTTTTCAAAGTCTTTGTTCACCATATAAGATCTGATTGAATTTGCCATAGCTGAAATGTAATTAGAATCGTTATAAAAAGGTTCAACAAACTTAATATTTGCATTTCGATGATACTTTTTTGCCGATTCTAAGACTTCAACCTGAGTGGTGAGAACTGTTGCCATTGCATTATGAGGGTAGAGGGGAACTGCGTAGATATTATTGTATCCATCATTTTTTAGCTCTATTAAGGCATCTTTAATACTAGGTTCTTCATATCTCATTGCAGTTGAAACTTTCCATCCAGTTTTGGTTTCCAATTTTTGGGCGAGCTTAACTGTTGAAATTATCAAAGGTGAACCCTGCTTGGTCCAAATTTGCTCATAAGCGTGTAAAGTCGATTTAGGCCTGAAAGGTAAAATGAAAAGACGGAGTAATAATTGCTGAAAAAATTTTGGAATGTCTAATACATAGTCATCAGAGAGAAAAACTTTTAAATAGTTTCTTACACTTTTTTTACTTAAGTCTTTTGGTGAGCCAAGATTAATAAGCAATACAGCAGGTGCTTCGAAATTTTTCATATTTGTTAATGTTAGTTAACTACTGAATAATGATAACTTAGC
>DBUV01000017.1:0-5050 GCA_002308095.1 Acidimicrobiia bacterium UBA1281 | reverse complement strand
AACGAAAAAGGAATAATTTTTCCACCGGTACGAACTACCCACATAAAACCAAAGAGTAAATAAGCAAATGGACACATCATATATTTTTATTATACAGTTGGTTTATAATAAAAGAAATGGAAAAAAATCCAAAACTAATAACAAAGTATGAACCTCTTGCTTGGGTTTTGTTTATTGCTTTAACAGCTGTTGTGGGTTGTCCTTTATTTTAAATATTGGAATCATAGATTGTTAATTATTGTTAACATATATTTAATAAGATGAATAGAAATATACTTACTCAAAAAGATATGGAAAAACTTCCAGCCTCATTTTACACGCAAGCTGTAGCCATTTTTCACCTTAATGAAGTAGGGATCGAAGTAAAACAAACTCGAGTAGCTGAGTGGCTTGATGTTAGTAGGGCTAACGTATCTCAAATTACTGGAAGAATGCAAAATAGTGGCTTAATAAAATTTCAGGAAAATTTAGAACTTACGGAAAAGGGTCTTTATCTTGCTAAAACTGTTGCAAGAAGACATCGTATTGTTGAAAGATTTTTGTCTGAAATTCTAGGATTACCTTGGGAACAAGTTTACGAAGAAACTTCGAAATGGGAAAATATCTTGAGCCCCATTACAGAAAAAGCAATGCTTACTCTTCTTGGCAATCCAACTACAGGATTATTCGGCAATCCTATACCTTACTCTGATTACAAACAATCAAAAACATTCAACTTACTTAGTGTTGAAAAAGATAAAAATTATTCAATAAATAAAATTACTGAAGAACTTAAAAGAGATGCTTCAATGATCACCTTTTTACAAGAAAATAGAATAATTCCAGGTTCCAAAATCACTATTGCTGATGCGAATGAATTTTCAATTACTGTAAGTACAGACAATAAGAAATTTTTTGGTTTGGATCAATATATAGCCGAAAGAGTCTTTGTTAACTGATTTATGATTACTGAGCAGGAATTTATAATATAGTTATGGAAAACTTAATTAAAAACATACCCTATGAGACTTTTACTTACATTGCTGTAGGTATATTATTTTTTGTAATTCTATATAAATTTTTTCCAAAACTATTTTTAAAAATACATAAGCCAGTATTTTTCACAATAGGTATTCTCTCTCTTTCACTTGGATATGTAGGTATCGTTGTTCCTGGTTTGCCAACAACTGTATTCATCCTTATAGCTGCATGGGCTTTTTCAAAATGCTCAACCAGATTTACTCTTTGGTTGGAAAATCATAGATTATTTGGTCCCATGATTCTTAATTGGAAACAATATAGAGGTTTATCAAGAAGAGCAAAAAAAGTAGCTATATTAACCATTATTCCTACCTTCGCAGTTACTATCTTTTTTGTCTTTTCCCTTGTGGGTGATTTAATTTTTGGATTTTTTGGTGTTGGACTTTGTTCTTGGTTAGCTACAAGACCTGAACCTCCAGTTAAATCTTCTAATTAGCTTCAGGTATTTGATAATCAATAGGCGAAACTTTATCTAATTCAAAAACATCCCTTGATTGTGCTTCGTAATTGAGTCCAATTGAAACTTGATCACCTTCTGTAACTCTATTTCCATCTTCATCTAATCTTGCATTGAAGGTTGCTTTTTTACCTGATTTGCATATAGTTTTTAGCTCAATCAAATGATCTGCCCAAGCCATTAAATAAACGCTGCCAGGAAATGGTTCTCCTCTAAAGTCAGTTCTTAAACCATAACAAAGTACAGGGATCTTAAGCTTGTCCACAACTAACGTCAACTGAAGTACTTGTTTTGGAGATAAAAATTGTGCTTCGTCAACAAGAACACAAGCTAATTTTTCTCTCTGATGTTCATGAGCTGTCCAAACATATAGGTCATCTTCTCCCTCAAAAATTTCTGCTTCTCGGTCTAGACCTATACGTGAAGCAACTTTTCCAACTCCGTATCTATCATCAAGTTTTGGGGTAAATATTATTGTCCTCATGTATCTTTCTTCATAGTTATGTGCTGATTGAAGAAGGTTTGTACTCTTGCCAGCATTCATCGCTGCATAATAAAAATAAAATTTTGCCATGTTTTAATATTAGTCATCTATGGATATCTTTTTCTTTTTTGTATTATAGAAATATGACAAACACAATATTTTATTTACACATACTTGGACTTTCTATTTGGCTTGGATCTATGGTGACTTGGGCAATGTTTGCCCCTAAATTAGGAGCTATTGATCCAACTAAGAACACAACTAACACTCTAAGAGTTGTCTTTACAAGACTGTCATGGGCATCTTACTCATTAGCACTTGTATCTGGGATTTATTTATTACAAGCAACTGAGGTGCTGTCTAATGGGAACTTGGAAATTGGCTTACTGATAATTGCAGGATTAATAATCTTTCTACATAGCTACGTTCCAAATTTGAGTGCTGCAATTAAAGGTATGATTAATGGAGCTATGTTGTTAGTTGGGTTGATTGTACTTTATTTAGCAGTAACTAATCTCTAAGTTCTATTTCTTAAATTAACACTAATTAGTAGTAGTCCAACTAAAGCTTTCAGCTAGTTAACTCTTTAATTTCAGATATCTCCTGATCAGAAATTACTCCATATCCTTTTTTTTGGATAACATTAGTTCCTTTTTTAATGAGATACCAATATATAGTTTGTTCATCTGGAATATCTAATAAGTTTTTAAACTCCTCTTTGTTAATGTAAGCAGTTATTGTTCTATTTCTGATTCTATCATCTCTAATTCCTGCTCTCATTATTCCATCAAGATAGATTTCGCTTAATTTAGATGACTTTTGAATAGTTGGCACTTCAATTATATTATGGGTATCTCCGAGACCATTTTTTTCTAAAGATTCTATTGCTTCATCAACAATTGGTTGGTGCCATTGCTGAAATGCAACAATAATAATTAAGTCCTTATCCGCATAATCATTAGGAATAATCTTGCTCTGCTTGTTGAGATTATTTCCCTGAATAGTAGGAAAAGTTCCTTCTGATGTGTTCAATTCAGGTCCATCACTACTTTGGCAACCTACTAGTAATAGGAGAGCTATAAGGGACCATTTTAATTTACGGTTTACCAAGTATATCTTCGAGGTTATAAATATTGTTCATGAGTTTATTAAATACTCTACCTAAAAATAAACCAAGTATTACATACAAGCCTTTATATTTAATGTTCACAGAGTAAGTAATTTCTGTCCCTTTGGAGGTAGCTGAAAAGAAAAGAGTATCAACAATTTCAAATCCTTTTGTCTCTGTTTTTAAAGATGCTCTTAGTGGCTCTCCCCATTCAACTACTTCATACTTAAGTAACATTTCTCGATTATTAAAAACTGTATTTACTTTGAAAACACTGCCTTCACGAAGAGGTTCTTTAGTTATTAATTCAGCTTTATCGTGTGGATTCCATTCATGTAAATTTCGAAAATCTGCAACAAAATTAAAACATGTTTGCACATCTTCTTTAACGAGGATTGTTTTTGAGTAAGTTGGCATAATTTAATTGTAAGCGAATAAGAAAACTTTAATAAATAAAATCTATCTTAGATTTAAAGATCTATTTCTAAACCCAATAAACCCAATTACCAAAAATATCGCTATTTTGCCCACGACGAGTAATAAGTCTTCAGCAAATAATCCATCTTGATAAGGGTTGCCATATGCTCCAAAAGATGAAATGTTGTCGTCAATCCACAAAAAGAAATCATTTGTACCTTTCAATGAATTTGCTAAATATTCAATTGCCATGAGACCTCCACCAAAAGCCCATGCCATTGATGACTTACCTGTATATGCTCCAAGTGCAAATCCTAAAACTCCAAAACTCACCCCAGCTAAAGCTCCCTGTAAAGTTGCTTTCATTAAAGGTACATAATCGAGTGTTTGGCTAAGTTCCATGGTTGCAATTGGAATAAACATAATATTCGTCCATGCAAAAGCATACAAACAAACCAAAAAATACAGCTACCAGTGATTGCGTAAGATAAACTGTTGATCGTGTCATTGGTAAAGCCGCAACAAATTCGAAAGTACCATCTTCCTCAGCTTTTGAGCCAAGTTTATTTAAAAGAATAATTGTGGCTATCCCAATTAAAATAGGCACAAAAGGAATCATAAAAGTAAGTTGTTACCATTCCTTCTAAGGTAAAAACGTTATCCCAATCTGAAATTCCTAGTAAGTTCATCATTGTCTCGTTTTCAGACATACCCCTAAAAGCTTCTCGCTGAGTATCAATAAGTAGACTCTCTACGCTTGTGTTTGCAAAAGCTAATGGAAGAATCAATAAATACACTCCTCCAGAAATTGCCCAGTTTAAAATAAATTTTCTTGGGACTGTCACCATATATTTCAAATAATTAAACATTAACCTTCTCTCCTATCATAAAATTTAAAAAAGGCATCTTCTAAATCTTCACCCTGTTCTGCAGCCTTGCTTGAAAACGTCTCATAAGATTCATCATATACTTTTGCACCATCTCGTAAAACTGCCATTGAGTCTGCAACTTTTTCAACCTCAGAAATAATATGTGATGATAAAAGTATTGCAGCACCATTATCTGCAAATTCTTTAATAATTTCAAAAAAAGTTCTTTGATGAAAAGGGTCTAGGCCTGAAGTTGGCTCGTCTAAAATTAATGCCTTTGGCTTATGAAGTACTGCTAGTATCAGTGCAACTTTTTGTCTGTTACCTTTAGATAATTCTTTAATAGTTTGATCAACTTCCAATTCAAACTTTTCTGCTAATTCCATTGCATAATCAGTTGATTGAGCTCTCATGTCAGCACCAAGTTTGAATAATGATTTAGAGTTTAAATTTTGTGGAAGTTGAGGATCTCCAGGTAAATATCCTATTATTTTCTTTGCTTCAACAGGATTTTCAATTGTATTTATTCCCTCAACTGAAAGAGAACCTTCCGAGGGGATTAAAAAACCCATAAGACTTCTCATTGTTGTTGATTTTCCAGCTCCATTAGGACCTAATAAACCCTTAACCTCACCATTATCAACAGTGATATTAATATCTCCAACACCTTTTCCATTTTTGTATCTCATAGTGAG
>DBUV01000056.1:4242-12574 GCA_002308095.1 Acidimicrobiia bacterium UBA1281 | reverse complement strand
GATTTAACTAAATATGAAATAATCGCTGAAGATCTTGGTGGAGATACACCTGTAGTAGAAGTTTCTGCATTAAAGGGTGATGGGGTAGATGATTTGTTAGAGACATTATCTCTCGTTGCAGAAATAGAAGAGCTTAAAGCAAATCCTAATACCAATGCATCTGGTTATATTATTGAATCAAGAATGGAAGTAGGTCGAGGAAATGTAGCAACTGTTGTTGTTACCAGAGGTACTTTAAAGCAAGGTGATTTCTTGTATGCAGGTGGAGCATTTTGTAGAGTTAAATCAATGTTTGACCACACGAATAAAGTTCTTAAAAATGTAATTCCTGGATCGCCTGTTGATATTATCGGCTGGGACGAATCTCCTAATTCAGGGGATCAGTTTGTTGCTGTTAAGAGTCAAAAAGAAGCTAAAGCTAAAGCGGAACAAAACAAAACATTATTAAAAGACTTTGATAGCTCTTCATATACAGTCCAATCACGTGTTTCTGAAATGATGCAACTATTACAAGAAGGTGAGTTAAATACAATTAATGTCATCTTAAAAGCAGATACTAATGGTTCTGTTGAAGCTATAAAAGATGGTCTTCTTAAATTATCTTCAGATGAAGTACAAATTGAAATTGTACATTCAGCAGTTGGTGGAATTGTTCTTTCTGATGTGGACTTAGCAGGTGCTACAAACTCATTAATAGTTGGATTTAACGTTAGACCTGATAGTCAGGCTAGAAATATGGCACAAAGTAAAGGTATTGATGTCAGGACTTATCAAATTATTTATGAATTACTAGATGACATTACCGAGGCTCTTCAAGGTGAGATGACCATTAAAACTGAAGAAGCAGTTATTGGTATGGTTGATGTAAGAACAACTTTCAGAGCGCCAAAAGTAGGAGTAGTTGCTGGTTCTATTGTTACAGAGGGAAGAGTCGAGATTGATAGTAAAGCAAGACTATTAAGAGATGGAGTTGTTATATATGAAGGAACTGTCACATCTTTAAGAAGATTCAAAGATAATGTCGAGAAGGTTTTAGAAGGTCTCGAATGCGGTATTGGGTTGACTGATTACAAAGATATTAAAGAAGGCGACGTTATCGAAATTCTAGGTGAAGTTGAAATAAAATAATAATGATGAAAAAGCAAACGAGGGGTGGGCGAATTAACAGAATAAATCCACAAATTCATCAAATTATTTCACAAGAATTACTTAGAAGTTCTAATCCAAATTTAAACAAAGCAACTGTCACCCATGTCGCTACTTCACCTGATTTGAAGCGTTGTACAATATATGTCTCCTCATTGGAAAATGCGAAAGGGACTCTTTCTAATGCTCTTGATAAAAATAGAGTCAAGATACAAAAAGAGTTAGGAAGACAACTAACAACTAAATTTATCCCCAAAATCCAATTTGAAATTGATACAAGTTTTGAAAACGCTGACAAACTTAATGAATTAATATACAAAGCTAATGAAAAATAATTTTAAAGAAAACTTTAAAGATACCCCAATCTTGATTACCGGTCACGTTAATCCAGATGGTGACGCTATAGGTTCAGCATTAGCTCTTAAGATACTCCTAGATTCTTTGGATATAGAATCAACTGTCGCTTTCGATGTAACAGGTGAACTACCATCAAATCTTAATCATCTTCCGTACGATTTAATTGGTATACCTACGGAAGATTCTTATAAAACTGTTTTTGTGTTCGATTGTGGCAACTCTTCAAGACTTGGTAGTTTAGAATCTATAGTTCTTAATTCTGACAAAATTGTGGTTGTTGACCACCATATAGATCCTACTTTTGGAGATCTTCAGATAATAGACCCTAAGGCAGCAAGTACGACCCAAGTGCTTTATAGAGTTTTTATGGAGGAGAATATTCATATAACCAAAGAAATTGCTGATTGTTTAATGACAGGATTAATTACCGATACAGGCAGATTTCAGTACTCAAATACTGATTCGGAAGTATTTTCTATAGCTGCTGATTTAATGACTAAAGGATCTGAATTAAGCACTATTAGTGAAAATATCTACGGATCAATTGAGTTAAATGCACTTAAATTACAGAGTAAGGTCATTGATCGTTTGGAGTTAGACAATGAGCTTAGATTTATCTACTCAGTTGTTTATCAAGATGATTACAAAAAATATACTACAACTCCTGCAGAAACAGACTTTCTTATAGATGTTGTAAGGCTAGCTAAAGAATCAAGAATTGCTCTCTTGTTAAAAGAACAAACAGATGGTTCGTTCAAAGGCAGCTTAAGATCTAGAACTGATTTTGATGTGCAAAAGTTAGCTTCATTTTTTGATGGCGGCGGTCACAAAGCAGCAAGTGGTTTTTCATCTGAATTAGCAATTGACGAAATTATTTTCAATATAAAAAATGAAATCAGAAAACAGATCTAATTTTTATCTAATTAACAAACCAAAAACTTGGACCTCACAAGATTTATGTTCTAAATTCAAGTATCTATATAGATTCAATAAAGTTGGACATGCGGGAACTTTAGATCCTAATGCAGAAGGGTTGATGCTGGTTGCAACTGATAAATATACAAAACTATTTAACTATACAAATGAAACAGATAAAACTTACAAAGTGACTGCTTTATTTGGTTATTCTTCAGATTCTCTAGATACAGATACTCAAGTGATACAAAATGAAGCTATTGATCTAAATGATAAAGTTTCTTTACTGGAAAAATATTTAACATCATTTCTAGGAACTTCTATGCAAAAACCACCTTTATATTCTGCTGTAAAAGTTGATGGTAAACGATTATACAAATATGCAAGACAGGGCAAAGAAGTTGAGATCCCTGAAAGAGAGGTTACTATTTCTGAATTTTCCTTATTAAGTCATGAAGGCAATAAAGCAGATTTTTCAATTACCGTAAGTAAAGGTACTTACATAAGATCTTTAATCTTAGATCTCGCAAAGAAACTTAACACTACAGCTGTTGTTTCTGAAATTTTAAGAACAAATATTGGAAACTTAAGTATTGATAACCCAAAATACATTTCAGACATAAATGCATTACAAAAGGATAAAGAACCTGAGTGTATTCATTGGAGTAGTATTTTAGATTTGCCAATTGTTAAAATAGATTCAACAACTAGTGAAAAAGTTTTACACGGAGAGTTGTTAGATAATAATTTATTTGAGGAAAAGAATCTCACCATTATGGAGTACAACAAACAAATAGCAGCTTTATACACACCTTTTAATGAAAATTATTTCAAACCAGAAAAGGTACTCATATGAAAGTCTATAGTAATTTTAAACCAGATGACAGTATTGAAACTGAACCAATTGTCACCTCAATAGGAGGGTTTGACGGTATACACCTTGGACATCAGGCTCTTTTTGAAAAAGCATTTATTGAATCAAAAGGAACATTCCAAATTGTCACTTTTAATCAAATTCCAAAGATATATTTTAATAAATCTTTAGATCCTCTTTTAGATCAAAACCAACGAACTGAAATATTCGAAAAGTTAAATCCAAAAAATATTGTATTTTTAGATTTTGACTCAGTAAATAGCATGAGTGCTGAAGATTTTTGTATTTTGTTAAAAGATAATTTAAAAACTAAAAAACTTGTAATAGGTAAAGATTTTAGATTTGGAAATAAAAGAGTTGGAGATGTTAATACATTAATGGACTTCTTTGGTGAAGAGAATGTCATACTTCTTGATGACTTTTTAATTAATTCTGAAAAAGTTTCTACAACTAAAATTCGACTTTTTTATTCTCGAGGGGATGTTAAAAGTGCCCAAGACTACTTAGGACGTAAAATTTCTTACAAGGGTATTGTAATACAAGGGAAGAAACTCGGTTCAACTATAGGTGTACCTACTGCCAATGTGAAACTTGCCGAAAATGTACAACTACCAAGATTTGGAGTTTATGCGGTAAATGTAAACTGTGATAACGAATCTTATCTTGGTTGCTTAAATATTGGGCTTAATCCAACAGTAGAGTCAGATAATTCCATTAAAATCGAAATCCATATTTTAAATTTCAATAAAGACATATATGATCAGAAAATATCTTTTGAATTGCTTGATTTTATTAGAGATGAAGCAAAATTTGAGTCAGTTGAAGCTTTAAAACTCCAAATATCACAGGATATTGAGAAAATAAAGAATAACTTTTAATTACAACATTAGATTTACTGGGTACTATTATTATCTCGAATGAATACTAAAGAAAATATAATTAAAGAATACGGTAAATCTGCTACTGATACAGGATCGACTGAGGTACAGATTGCTTTATTAAGTGAGAGGATTAGTCACTTGACTGATCACCTGAAGGAACACAAGAAAGACCATCACACAAGAAGAGGTCTTCTTATGCTTGTCGGTAAAAGAAAAAGGCTCCTTCAATATCTTCAAAATCAAGATGTTACAAGATACCGTTCTTTGATTGAAAAATTAGGTATTAGAAGATAAAAAAATAAAACAACAGACGAAGAGTTGTTAATTGGGAGCTTTTAAAGAAGGCTGACAATTAATAACCTCGTCTAGAAAAGAGGATATATGTCCGTAACTAATGTCACCTGCGAAATTGGTGGTAAAACAATAAAATTCGAAACAGGAAAACTTGCATTACAAGCACCTGGTGCTGTAGTAGCTAGTTCAGGAGACACAAATGTTTTAGTAACAACTGTTGCTAACAAAAGTGTACGAGATGGAATTGATTTCTTTCCATTAACTGTTGACGTCGAAGAAAGAATGTACGCTGCAGGAAAAATCCCTGGTGGTTTCTTCAGAAGAGAAGGAAGACAAACCGAAAAAGCTATTTTAGCTTGTAGGTTAATTGATAGACCATTAAGACCTTCTTTTGCAGAGGGTTTCAGATGTGAAACACAAATCATTGCTACCGTTCTTAGTGTTGATAATGAGAATGAGTATGACATCTTGTCACTAAATGCTGCTTCTCTTGGCTTACAACTAGCTGGAGTTCCTTTGGAGTCTCCTGTTGGAGCAGTAAGAATGTCTCTTATTGAGGATAACTGGGTTGTCCAAGCTACAAACTCAGAACAGGAAAATTCAATATTTGATATGGTTGTTGCTGGTAAATTGAATGACAGTAACGAAATAGATATTGTCATGGTTGAAGCAGGCGCTACAGATGATGCTTTTGAAAAAATAGATGCTGGAAGTGTTGCTCCATCTGAAAATATTGTCGCTGACGGTATTGATCTATCTAAAGAATATATAGCAACATTAATCAACGCACAAAAAGAACTTGTTGGAATGAATCAAGTTCCTGTTGTTGAATGGCCTCTAGTTGAAGATTATTCAGCTGAGCTAAAGGCAAGCATTGATGGTTCTTATAAAACAAAAGTTGAAGAAGTAATGGCTATCACTGATAGATCAGAAAGAAGTGAAAAACAATCAGAACTCCAAGACCAAGCTGTTGAAGAGTTTACAAATGATGAAGAGGACAATACAAAAGCTATTAAATTAGCATTTAAGTCACTCGTTAAATCTGTTGTAAGAGATAGAGTAGTAGCTGGTGGTCCTAGATTGGATGGAAGAACACCAACAGATATTAGAAATATTTCAGCAGAGATAAATCTTTTACCAATGGTTCATGGATCATCACTATTTTTACGTGGTGAAACACAAGTATTGAATGTAACAACATTAGGAATGTCAAGACTTGAACAAATGCTTGATACGATTGATACCGTTACTTCAAAAAGATATATGCATCATTACAACTTTCCACCTTATTCTACTGGTGAAGCCTATATGATGAGAGGTCCAAAAAGAAGAGAAATTGGACATGGAGCTTTAGCAGAAAAAGCAATGGTTCCAGTAATACCTGGGAAAGTTGATTTTCCTTACACAATACGCGTAGTAAGTGAGGCTATTTCCTCTAATGGTTCAACCTCACAGGCTTCTGTATGTGCTTCCAGCCTTTCTTTAATGGCTGCTGGAGTTCCTATAAGAGAGCATGTTGCAGGAATTGCTATGGGTCTTATATCAAAAGATAGCAACTATGTGACGCTTACAGACATATTAGGTGCAGAAGATGCTTTGGGAGATATGGACTTTAAAGTTGCAGGTACTCGTGGAGTGATTACTGCTTTACAGCTTGATATGAAAATCGAAGGTTTGCCTTCAGATGTGCTCAGAAAAGCATTAAATCAAGCAATGGATGCAAGACATCACATTTTGGATGTTATGGAAGATACCATTTCCGAACCTGCAGAAAAATTATCAGGTAATGCTCCAAGATTAGAAACTGTTGAATTACCTAAAGATAAAATTGGTGAAGTGATTGGACCAAAAGGTAAAAATATCAGAAAGATAGAAGAAGAAACTGGAGTCAGTGTTGAAATTGATGATGATGGAATCTTAACTCTTGGATCTACTGAAGAAGAAGGATTAGAAGCTGCCAAAGAAATGGTAATGCTAATCATTGATCCACCTGAGGTAGAAGTAGATACAGATTACGATGGAGAAGTTGTAAGTATTGCTACTTATGGAGCTTTTATCAATATTCTGCCAGGTAGAGATGGTCTATTACATATTTCTAAATTCCATTCAGAAAAACGAGTATCAAATCCTGAAAATATCCTTTCAGCAGGTGACAAGATTAAAGTACACGTAGATTCTATCGAAAATGGAAAAATCAGCTTATCTCTATTAGAAGACCTTGAGATACCTGAAGAATCTGTTGATAAGGGTGGTTCGAAAAAGAACTCTAACCGTTCTGACAATAAAAGAAGAAATGATCGCCCAAACAATAGAAATAGAAGTGATAAGCCTAGGGGAGACAAGCCAAATAATGATTCTCCAAAGAGGAAAAGGGTTTCATTCGAAGACGACTTCGAAAAAGGAATCTAACTACTTTCTATTTGCAGTTAAATTAATAGGACTGGTTGACTCAGTTGTTACATAAGCATCTGGATTAATTTCTGAAACAATATTTAAAACTTGTTTTGCTTTTTTTCTAGGTGCTACACACCAAGCAATACTGACTTCACCATCCCTGCCTTCTCCACTTATTATTGTGACTCCAAACCCTTCTGAGCGAAGCTTTTGGGCAACAAGTTGACTATCATCGTCCTTTGGCGAGAATATCCTGATGACAACATCTCCAATTGCTATTGATGATTCAATATAGGATCCAACAATTGTTCCAGATGCAAACCCTAAAGCATAGCCAACTACTAAAAAGGGATCATCCAAATCTTTGATAACTTGCGATATAGCAACTACCCAAATGGCTGATTCAATAAATCCAAGGGCTGCACCGAATGTTGGCTTTCCTTTATTAACATATAGCATTCTTAAAGTGCCAAGAGTTTGATCTAAGAGGCGTAATAAAAAGATATATGCAACAGCTAAAAATATGTCCATGCTGTTATTGTATTGCTTTTACCATTTCATCGTATACTTTTTTCATTTTCTTATGAGTGTCTGTGACAAGTTGTTCAATATTTTCTTTATTGTAATTTGAAATATCTATTGGCTCTAGTGTTTTAATCATAGCTTTCCCACTTTGCATGAACTTGCTTCCTCTTGGCCATATATCACCAGTACCTGCAATAACTACAGGAAGAATTGGAATATTGTTATCAAAGGCGATATGAAATGCACCACTTTTAAATTTTCTAAAATCATCTTTAGGTACACGAGTTCCCTGTGGATAGACCATTAATGACCATCCCTTCTCAAATATTATTTTTGCTTGCTCATTTATTGAAACTCTATCATTAGGATTGTTTCGATCTACTTTGATAAAATTAAATGCTTTTGCAGCAGTTCCAAAAAAGGGTAGTTTGTAGACTTCTTTTTTTGCCATAAACACCCATTTAATTTTTAAATATTTAAATTGCATCATTGGATCAAGGTTCGAAAGATGATTAGAGATCACTACATAAGGTTGATTTGTTTTGTAGTCGGTGGTTTTAACTATGTCTAGTTTAGCTCTTGCTGCCCACATCCATGGACTACACCATGACTTTGCAATATAGTATTTGACTTTTGTATATTTCGCAAAAATCCCAATAAACCAGATGCTGTAGGCAACAGGAATGGTGTAAACAGCCATTAAAAACATGTTCATCCAACTTAAAATTTTATTTTTGAGCATGTAACTAATACTATATTAAATATCAATAGAAAAGAAACCATGAAGCAGAAAAATATAATAAGACGTAACCTTCTAGATCATGACTTAAGTAACGTTAAACTTACGGACGATGTTGTTACTAAATTAAAAGAACTAATAATTGGAAAGATAGTCTGTACTTATATCCCTATAGATTCTGAAATCGATATATTGCCAGCTTTAACA
>DBUV01000056.1:1941-3915 GCA_002308095.1 Acidimicrobiia bacterium UBA1281 | reverse complement strand
GTGCAGAATTTCTAAATACAACGTTTATGGATGGAGAATCTTTACAAATATGTCGATACGATGAACCATTTATAAAAAACAAGTATGGTGTATTAGAACCAGAAATCCCAAGATTGAATTATGAAACAGAAGTATTTATTGTTCCTGGGGTTGGATTTACAGAAGTTGGAGACAGATTAGGTCGTGGTGGTGGCCACTATGATAATTTACTCCAAAGAAATTCTGGAGTAATAAAAATTGGAATTTGCCATGATTTTCAAATAGTCGAACAGTTACCAGTTGAAGAACATGATGTTGCTATGGACTATGTTTTCACTGATAAAAATTATTACAAATCAGCAATATAGTATTCTTATTACATGGATTTAAGCATAAACGTTGGATATTTTGGTCCCCATATTTCGGATGATCACGAACTTATCAGTAAATTAGATGATTTAGGGTTTTCATGTATATGGACTGCTGAGGCTTATGGTTATGATGCTGTTACACCACTATCTTATTTCTCTGCAATCACTAAAAATATAAATATCGGTTCAGGAATTATGCAGATACCAGGAAGAACCCCTGCTATGACTGCAATGACCGCTATAACCCTGGATAAGCTTTCTAATGGGAGATTTAGACTTGGACTGGGAGTATCTGGTCCGCAAGTTGTAGAGGGATGGCATGGGCAACCATATTCAAAACCACTATCTAGAACAA
This sequence comes from Acidimicrobiia bacterium UBA1281, assembly GCA_002308095.1. Classification (GTDB taxonomy): domain Bacteria; phylum Actinomycetota; class Acidimicrobiia; order Actinomarinales; family Actinomarinaceae; genus Actinomarina. The sequence continues at coordinate 3,210 of DBUV01000056.1, read as the reverse complement.
GAGAGTATATAAAGATAATTAGAGAAATATTTCAAAGAGAAAACAAGGTAGTTTTTGATGGAGAATTTTATAACCTTCCTTACAATGGTCCCGATTCCTTAAATCTTGGCAAGCCACTTAAACTAATTGAGCCACCACTAAGAAATAATATTCCTATTTATCTTGCAGCTATTGGGCCAAAAAATATCGAGTTATCTGCTGAAGTTGCTGATGGTTGGTTGCCATTCATGTATTCGCCAACAAAAGGAGATATGGTTTTTAAAGACTATCTTAAAAAAGGATTTGAAAAATCAGGAGTACCCAACAAAGATAAAGAATTTAATATCGTTGCCACAGTTTTTGCAAGACTATGCGAAGAACATGAAGTTGATGAATACTTGAAGCCAGCAAGAACAACATATACTTTATATGTTGGAGGTATGGGTGCTAAAGATAAAAATTTCTATTTCAATCTTATGTGTGAGTATGGATATGAGGAAATTGCTACTGAAATCCAGAATTTATATTTAAGTGGGAAGAAACAAGAAGCTGAGGACCTATTTCCTGATGATTTACTTAGAGATTTAACCCTTGTTGGTACTAAAAAAGACATTGAAGAAAAATTAAATTATTGGAAAGATTCTAAGGTAACAGAGTTATCACTCTCACTTCCAATTGATATTCCAACATTAGAATTTATCAAAGAAATAAATTGAAGATTCTTCTCCTATCTTTTTATGATCTTGGAAAACAGCCAAAAATAATTTCAGAGCTGTATCAAAAACTAAATAATGGTACAAACGAAATCGACATTGTTGATTATTCCGTTGAAGAAAAAACTCTAAATTTAAAAAATTATGATGCTTTGGGTGTTTACGCTTCGATGCATACAGCTTCTGTTCTTGCAGAAGAATACTTACGCAACAAAGATTTACCAAATAAGTTATTTGTTTTTGGCCTCTATGCAAAAGTATTTAAAGAAATGTTTCAAAACTTTGAAATAATTCAAAATTTAGATAATGCAGATTTGGAATCCTTATTAAATGTCCAACTCAATGAGGAGTATTCTTTCAAGCACTCCGTTCCTGATAGAACTGTTCTTCCTTCTATAACTGACTACTCTCATATTGTTGATGGCTCAAATAATCTAATAGCAGGCTCAGTTGAAACTACCTATGGATGTAAACATGAATGTACCCACTGTCCGGTACCTATTGAATTTAATGGAACATTCAAAACATTTGGTACAGATAAAATCTTAAAAGATGTCTCTAATCAGGTTGAAGCCGG
>DBUV01000056.1:1415-1572 GCA_002308095.1 Acidimicrobiia bacterium UBA1281 | reverse complement strand
TTGAAAATATTGGAGGCTCTAAATATTGAACATCCAGATCTAACATATGATTCAACTATTAAAGTGGAACATATTTTAAAATATCCTGATTATTTTAAAGAGCTAAAAAACCTTAATATGCTTTTTGTTATTTCAGCATTCGAGACAACAAATGACA
>DBUV01000056.1:0-1008 GCA_002308095.1 Acidimicrobiia bacterium UBA1281 | reverse complement strand
TGGATGCCCTTTTCCCCGTGGACAGAAAAACAAGACTTACCAAATATTATTAAGTTGATTGAAGAATATAGACTCAGAGAAACGGTAGACCCAATTCAACTTACTATTAAATTACTTGTCCCTAAAAACTCTTTAATACTTAATGATCCCGATATTAATAACTACTTAGAGGAATATGATCCATCATCTTTTTCATATTCATGGAGATATATGTCTCCAGATATGGATAAACTACAAAATGATTTATTCACTTATGTTCTTCATAATGAATCATTGGATGAGTACGCACAGTATCTTGGAATAGTTAAAATTATAGAACAATATTCTAAGCAGAATCTTCTTAAATCTGGAAACTATAAGAAAAGAAAAGTTCCTAAACTTTCAGAAACATGGTTCTGTTGTGCTGAGCCTAATAAGATTCAATTAGAGAGAATAAAATCAAACAAGGCCTTAATATGAGCAAAGTCTCAGATGAAGAGCTAAATGTTGCTACATGGAAGATTCCAAGCCCATTAGGAATTATTGGCTCAGGTAGTAAAAATTCATATAATGGAATGACTGCAAGTTGGATTACTCAAATAAACATGAACCCATTGCTTATAGCTGTAGGTATTGACAATAAGAGCGTAACTCATAAATTAATGTCAGATAGTGACTATTTTACGATTAATTTATTTTCTGAAAAGTACACAAAGGTATTTGTTAAATTTTCAAAACCTGCAGTACACACAGAGGGCTTTTTAAACAAGGAACCCATAACTCTCACTGAAAACAATGTTCCAATATTTGATAATGCTCTTGTATGGTTTGAACTTAGAAAAAAGAATGTACACGATTACGGGACACACACTCTCTATGTTGGTGAAGTTGTAGATTGCAAAACAATGGAAACCGATGAACGTATTGCCTATATGGGGGATACAAGGATGAAATATGGAGGTGTGCCTAGAGGTGGGCACTAGATATAATGTATAATCTCTATTTATGAAAAAATATTTATTTTTTTTA
>DBUV01000081.1:4415-5616 GCA_002308095.1 Acidimicrobiia bacterium UBA1281 | reverse complement strand
AGCATTTTTAGCTATGGAACAGGTTGGTGGATCACAAGCCTGTCTAGAAATGTCAACGAGTTACGCTAAAGAAAGAATTCAATTTGGAAGACCTATTGGTTCTTTCCAAGCTATACAACATATATGCGCAAATATGTTGCTACAAATTGAAAGTGCAAAATCTCTCGCCTATAACGCCGTAAGGGTCGATATCGACGATCAAACAGAATTAGAAATGAGTGCGCTGCTTGCAAAATCCTATTGCTCTGAAGTTTACAATAAGGTTGCAGGTGACAACATCCAGGTACATGGCGGCATTGGTTTTACTTGGGAACATCCCGCACATCTTTACTTTAAAAAAGCTAAATCTGATTCTTTATTGTTTGGCTCATCAAAATCTGCAAGATCAAAAATTGCAGAATTAATTAATCTATAAATTGGCACGTTTAACTAGATTCGAAAATTATAGATTTCTAGGAAATCGCATGGATATGAAGATATATGATTGTGACAACGAAGATCAGTTTAAAGCTATTGAAACACTCCAGAGTGAAAAAGATTTAGTTATGACTAATAAGATACAAGCTTTTTCACCTGATTCACTTGAAGAAGGTATGAACAGGGGCTTCAAGCCTTTTTAGTTATTAAGAGTCCACTTACTGACACCATTTTTATTATTTTTCAGCACTTCTTTCTTAGACCTTAATAAATGAAGATGTGCAAGAGTTTCTTGAAAGGCAAGTCTTAGATTTAACGAATCAAGATCTCTTGGAAATAACATATTTGTAATTTCCCAACCTGTTAAATTTTGAATTTTTAAAAAGCTTAAAATTCTTTCAGACCTTCTCTGATGATGAAGCTTCATTTGTTCAATCCTTTTGTAAGGATTTGAAATTATGTTCCCATGACCTGGGGCAATTAAGTCATGACTTATATTATTTACTTTATCTAAAGAATCTAAAAATTCTTTTAAAAGGTTACTGTTTTCATTTTGCACAGGGATGAAAGGTGTAATTCTTGGTAAGATGTGATCACCAGAGAAAATAATTTTTGTTTCTTTATCAAATAGTGATATTTCGCTGTAGTCATGACCAGGTGTAAATATTACCTCTAAGCTTCTTTTTAATGATTTGATTTTGCCTTCTGAAAGTAGAATATCTGGTTTTTTAAGCTTACCAGCATAAATAGGTGTATTTATTGAGTTCAAATCTTCTATAAACGA
>DBUV01000081.1:2519-4048 GCA_002308095.1 Acidimicrobiia bacterium UBA1281 | reverse complement strand
CCAATCGTTATACTCAGCGAGATAGTCAATGCTATTTTCGTATAAAGCAAAAGGAATATCAAATTCTCTTAGTTTCCCAGATAGTCCTATATGGTCGATATGCATATGCGTTCCAATAAGCAATTTGATATCCCCGAAAGTTATATCAAGTTCGCTTAAGTGCATTTCGAGTAATTTCAAATATTCAGAACCATCTACTCCACAGTCAATCATCACATATCCATCATCTTCTTCTAAGAGATAAACGTTTACATTACCAGGAGTACTCCAAGGGAGTTCGAGTGGTATATGGTATACCCCATTAGGCAGCTGGAAACTATTCACACTAATTTGTTATCAACCAGACTCCAAAAGAGACAAGAATTAACAAGCCAGTTAACAAGGATGAGAGAATTAAAAATCTAGTCTGCATAGCTATATTTTATACAATTATTGAAGTATCTTGAGTTGGTAAATAGTTTCTTTTTTAGTAGATTTAATAGTGACAATAACTTTGACTACTTTTAAAGGAAACCCCTTTTTTAAAGTACAGTTATTATCTCGATTGGATAGTAACCCTATCTAGAAAGAGGTAATTTGAAAAAATTAACCATTATTGGCGGTGGCCCAGCTGGATATGCAGCTGCGCTTTATGCAAACAACTTTGACCTCGAAGTAACAATCATTGAGTCTGACGTCCTAGGTGGAACGTGTTTAAACAGAGGCTGTATACCTGCAAAATACTGGCTGCATCTTGCTGAGTTAAATCATGAAATTAATAATGCCTCAGACTTTGGAATCCAAATTGAAAGTTCTGAAATGGACTGGAACAAGGCTGCCACCAAAAGACAAGATATAGTATCAAAGTTAGTTAGTGGCATTGGGATGTTGCTAAAAAGCAAGAAGGTTAATGTCGTCAATGGATGGGGTAAGATAAAAAATGAAAAATCAGTTTTAGTTAAAAAAGAAGATGGCACAGAAGAGTTAATTGATACGGATTACATATTATTAGCTACTGGTTCTAAGCCAAGAGAGTTACCGAGTTTAAAGTATGACAATAAGTTCATTATTAATTCAGATACGGCTCTTAACTGGGAAAAACCTCCTGCAAATGTGTGTGTGGTTGGTGCAGGTGCCATAGGTTGTGAATTCGCAAGTCTGCTTATCGACCTTGGGTCAACTGTTACTGTAGTAGAGCTTGAAAAAGAAATTCTCCCAGGTCTTGATAAAAGAACTTCTGGAGAATTAAGAAAACAGTTAACAAAACGAGGAGTAACCTTCAAAATGGGTACATCAATTGACTCAGTTAAAGGAAACGAAGTCAGCTTTTCTGACAACGAAAAGGGAACTTTTGATACTGTTTTAGTTGCTATAGGTAGAAGTCCTTTAACTGAAAATATAGGATTAGAAGATGTAGCTATACCCACTACAAAAGGGTATATTGATGTCAATCTTGAAACGATGCAAGTCTCTGGTAAGGAAAATATTTTTGCAGCAGGGGATATCATTACTAACTCACCCCAGTTAGCACATGTAGCTTTTGCAGAGGC
>DBUV01000081.1:2248-2466 GCA_002308095.1 Acidimicrobiia bacterium UBA1281 | reverse complement strand
TGGGTACATCAATTGACTCAGTTATAGAAAACGAAGTCAGCTTTTCTGACGGTGAAAAGGGTACTTTTGATACAGTTTTAGTTGCTATAGGCAGAAGTCCTTTGACAGAAAATATAGGATTAGAAGATATGGCTATACCCACTACAAATGGGTATATTGATGTCAATCTTGAAACAATGCAAGTCTCTGGTAAAGAAAATATTTTTGCAGCAGGGGAT
>DBUV01000081.1:1463-2239 GCA_002308095.1 Acidimicrobiia bacterium UBA1281 | reverse complement strand
AGCACATGTAGCTTTTGCAGAGGCCATGTCAGCAGTAAGTTTTATTGCTACAGGAGTTCCAAGCCCTATTAATTATTCAGCAATTCCATACGTTGTCTACACAAACCCAGAACTAGCAGAAGTTGGATTGAACTCTGAAAAGGCAAAGCATATAGAATTAGAAGTCGATCAAGCTCAACACAGTTTTGCCGGCATCGGTAGGGCTATGATACAGAATCAAAATCAAGGACTCGTAAAAGTTTATGCAGAAAAAGAAGGACCTATCGTTGGAGCGAGTATCTGTGGGCCAAGTGCAGGGGAAATGATTCACGAACTAATGTATATGGTTGGCTGGGAAGCCCTTCCTAAAGATGCTGCAGAATTTATACACGCGCACCCAACACTAAGCGAAGCAGTTGGGGAATCATTATTATCATTAAACGGAAAGGGACTCCACTAATGGAAATTAAAAAAATAGAACGAACAGGACATGCTACTAGTTTGTCTAAGGATGATTTATGGGATATTTATAAATCTATGAAAACTCAAAGAATTCTAGAAGACAGATTGTTGAAAATGTACAAAGGTGGACAGCTTTCCGGAGCAGTTTATCCAGGGATTGGCCAGGAAGCTTCTATGGCTGGGATAGCATCAGGTATGGAAGAGCAAGATGTATTTGGTGGAACACACAGAGATCTTGGTGTACAAATTAAAAGGGGAGTTACCCTCAAGGAAATTGCTTTGAACTTTTATGGAAAAAAAGATGGTCCATCAAAAGGTAGAGATGGCAATAGTCA
>DBUV01000081.1:788-1133 GCA_002308095.1 Acidimicrobiia bacterium UBA1281 | reverse complement strand
TTTGGTGTAGTTGACAAAGGAACTTTAATGGTTGTTTCACCTTTACCTGATTCTGCTCCAGTTGCAGTAGGAGTTGCACTTACAGCTCAATTTGAAAAAAATAATGTTGTTGCTGTAGCAAATTGTGGAGAAGGAGCAACTGCAACAGGTACATGGCACGAAAGCATTAACATGGCTGGTGTTCACAACCTGCCTATTATTTTTACAGTACAAAATAATCAGTTTGCCTACTCCTCTCCAAATGAAACTGAGTTTGGTACGCCAAATGTAGCTGATAGAGGACTTGGTTACGGAATAGAGTCAGTAATTATTGATGGAAATAACATATATGAAGTCATAAATACA
>DBUV01000081.1:0-428 GCA_002308095.1 Acidimicrobiia bacterium UBA1281 | reverse complement strand
GAGCTTGTCACCTTTAGACATTATGGTCATGCTGGTCACGACCCAGCAGAATATGTAGGTGATGAAGTTCGAGAGTTTTGGATGGACAGAGACCCTATTGCTAGGTTTGAAGATTCTCTAACTAGAGAAAATCTATTTACTGAAGAAGATTTTACTTCACTAGCAGAAGAAATTGAGCTAGAAGTAAAAGAGACTTTGGAATGGGCTAAAAGTCAAGAAGATCCAAATCCTGAGGAAGAAATTTTAGATATATTTCAGACAAGACAAACTCCTGTGCCTAACAATGATGAATCCAATAAGAAAACTATGAATTTCATAGAAGCTATTACAAATGGGCTTGATGAAGCAATGGAAAATAACTCAGATGTATTCATGATGGGAGAAGATATTGGAGCATTTGAGGGTGCATTTAAAGCAACTAAAGGATT
>DBUV01000009.1:12382-12636 GCA_002308095.1 Acidimicrobiia bacterium UBA1281 | reverse complement strand
TTTTCAGAATCATCAGACAATTTAACTTTAAGAATCTGTGAATTTAGTATTTCAGGTTCCGTCTCCCTAACGACTCCCCCTGGTAATGGTTTATATGTGCAAAATGCATACTCATTTCTTTTTATATCAATGATTGTGCAAATTTTTCTATGACTTGTATGTGCTGAAAAAGCAAGTGCGTCGAGTCCATTTACAGGGACTATGGGAATTCCCAAGCTTGCACCTATTCCTTGCGCTACAGAATAACCAATTCT
>DBUV01000009.1:0-12037 GCA_002308095.1 Acidimicrobiia bacterium UBA1281 | reverse complement strand
AGATATATTGCCCCAAGATCTTTTTTACTTACATTTGTCTTGGTTAATAATTCATCTATTTCACTTAATAGTAAATTTGTTGAACCTTGGCTCGATTTGAAAATTAAGCTAGCAATTAATTTTTCTTCATGAAGACAAGCAGAAGTGTAAGAGCCTGAGGTTGATATCGAGAGTTTATACATATTTAATATGTTACTTTCCTTGTGACTTCATCAATAATCTCTATATCTAAAAATCTCCAACCTTTAGTTTTTGATTCTGGAATCATATCAGACCACTCTATAAAAAATAATGTACCTTCCTCGTTTAAAGGAAGATCTAAATCTAAGAACTCATGAATAGAGGATAATCTGTAGAGGTCAACATGAAAAACTCTTAATTTTTCTACTCGATAAGTTTTAACAATATTAAAGGTTGGAGATGTTATGTTTTCTTTTACACCAAGAGAGTGCATGAAAGATTTTATGAGAGTAGTTTTACCCGCTCCTAAAGTACCTTTAAGCCCAACAACTGATGGTATAGCTAGATCTAAGATGAACTGGTCTGCAAACTCTTTTATATCTTCTTGAAGTAATTCTTTAGTTATCAATTTCTATCCGGTTCAAACGATTATCTTTTATGTTAGTCAAGATCTCCCACTCAATAGTCTTATTCCAAACTGCAATATCTTTAATTGAAATATTTAAAGATTTATCATTTGATGTCCCCAAAATGATGACCTCGTCATCAATTTTTACATCCATGTCAGTAACATCAAATAATATCTGATCCATGGTGACCCTACCAACTAATTTACAAAATTCGTTATTGACTATGACTTTGCCGTCTGGAAAAGAATTCCATGGATAACCATCTCCATAACCAATAGGAGCTGTGGCTATTATGGAATCTTTTTCGAGAACGTAGGCTTTGCCGTATGAGACTGCTTCTCCTTTTTTTCTACTTTGAAGATTTGATATCCTTGTTTTAATTTCCATTACTGGCTTTAAATTATCAGCTACGCTGTTTGGAGATATGCTATATCCGTAAGCAGCTAATCCTACTCTTGTTAGATTAAAAATCTTTTCATCGTTGAAGGTTGTTGATGCTGAGTTGTCAGCATGTATAAAAAGGTTTTTAATATCAATACTTGAAATTGTTTTCATGAAAAGATCGACAGACTGTTTTGTATCTTCTTTTTGGGTGTCTGCAACAGGGAAATGTGTACAGATGCCTTCTAGAGTAAGATTTTTATAAGATAGAATTTTCTCATGAATTCTTAAAAAGTTTTCAGGACTACATCCAACTCTATGCATTCCCGTATCAAGTTTTAAATGAACTTTTAATGCTTCTTTCGATTCGCCTAATTGATCAATAAACTTTTCGTTATATACAGTTGTGTCGATGTTATTAACCACTAGTTTTTCTAACTCTGAAATAGAAGGTTCTGAAAGTAAGAGAATGCGAATATTATCTGAAATCTTTCTAACTAAAATAGCCTCATCTACTGCTGCTACAGCAAACCATTTAACACCCGATTCAATAGCAGTATTCACAGTCCAATCAATACCGTGTCCATAAGCGTTAGCCTTTACGACCACGCAAAGCTCTTTATTGGTAAAGCCCTTTAAGAATTGAATATTGTCACTAAAGCTGGACTTGTTGACATATATACATCCTCTATCCATGTTTCAACTACTCTACAGTTACTGACTTTGCTAAGTTTCGAGGCTGATCAATAGATTCACCGTTTAGATTTGCAACATGATAGGCAATAAATTGAAGTGGGATAATTGAAACAATTGTTGATAACATTTCACTCGCTTCTGGAAGTGTGATGTATTCATTTGAGATGTCTTGTAGTTTCTTTGAAGAATTATCTCCAATTGCAATAACATACGCTCCCCTTGCCTTCACCTCCTGGACATTACTAGTTGTTTTATCAAGAAGGTGGTGCTGACTAGCAGTAACTATTATCGGAGTTCCATCCTCTATTAAAGCCAAAGTACCATGTTTAAGTTCGCCTGCTGCGAGTGCTTCTGCATGCAGGTAAGAAATCTCTTTTAACTTTAGTGCTCCTTCTGCTGCTAAAGCGTAATCTAACCCTCTGCCGATAAAATAAATATCATTTTTTTTGTTAATTGATTTTGAAATTTCTTTTATTTGTGGCTCACATTTTAAAGTTTCTTCAATTAATAAAGGTAGTTCCTTTATTTCTTCAAAAGAGGTCCCTAGCTTATTAGATTCATCCCAATGTTTAGCTAATAGAAGTTGTCCTACAAGCATTCCAAGGTAAGCCTTAGTTGAAGCAACTCCTATTTCTGGTCCTACGTGAAGATATAGTACACTATCTGCCATTCTGGCTAAAGAACTACCTACAACATTCACTAAAGCCAGGACATGGGAATTGTTTTCCTTTAATAATTCTGTTGCAGCAATTGTGTCCATTGTTTCACCAGATTGAGATATAACAATACCTAAATCATTTTCACCTACAATTGGCTCTCTATAACGAAATTCAGAAGCAAGTTCTACACTAACCGGTACACCTAGTACCCTTTCGAATAAATCTTTTCCAAATAAACCAGCATGATAAGCCGTTCCACATGCAACAATCCAAATTTTTTCAAACTTTTTTGCTTGTGCTGCGTCTACTGGTATTTCCTCAGACCCTAGTTCTAATCTACCTGTAATTGTTCTTTCGATAACCTCTGCCTGTTCAAGTATCTCTTTATACATGAAATGGTCATAACCAGACTTTTCTGCTTCAGATACCTCCCATTCAATTTCTTGTACGTCTCTTGTGATGGGGTTCATATTGATGTCAAATAGCTTATATTTACCATCTTTAATTTCAACAAAATCACCATTTTCTAGAAATATCATTTTTTTAGTATGTTCTAGTATTGCAGCAGAATCTGATGCTAAAAAGACTTCATCCTTTCCTACACCAAGAACCAATGGACTCATCATTCTTCCAGCAACTATAGTGTCTGGTTGTTTGGATGTAGTAACAACTAAGGCATAAGTTCCATCAAGTTTTTTTGCTACATTTGTTACAGTTTCCAGAAGACTACCGGTCCACTGCTTACTTAACTCCACGGCTACAACTTCTGTATCAGTTTCAGATTCGAATTCATAGTTATCTGCAAGTAGAACATCTTTCATTTCAGCATAATTCTCAATTATGCCATTGTGGATTATGGCAAAATCTTGATTGTTATCATAATGGGGGTGGGCGTTTTCATCACTAGGTATACCATGAGTTGCCCATCTTGTGTGGCCAATACCAATGTTTCCATTTATTTTTTTGTCTGAAAGGTGATCTTTCAGGACCTGTAATTTACCCTCTTTTTTTTCAATGGTTAAATTTTCTCCATCGATTATTGCAACACCCGCCGAGTCATATCCTCGATATTCTAACCTAGATAAACCACCTAGCAATATTGGCAGGGGCTCTTTTTGACCTGAATAGCCTATTATTCCGCACATAAATTTCTCCATTCCAACGAGCAAGTTGAAATAAGACTACGTTAAATTATCTCTGTTCAGAAATTTCTTTCTGTTTTTAAACAATTTATTACGACCGTAGAGCCGAGTGTGCATCCGCCGAATTTTCGATAACACACTTCCTCGTCACCTTTTTCAAGGTCTGGCGCTATATTTGCTCGTTATTTAAATTATAACGAAATTATTTTAATTCAGGTAACTATTAATTTTATTAAGTAGCTCCTCAAGAAAGCTTTCCATCTCACTATTGTTTTTTGCCTCAACTAGAACTCTCAAAAGTGGTTCTGTGCCAGAATTTCTGATTAAATACCTTCCATCAAGATTTCTCTTATTAGAAAGATCAAAGGCAATTTGATTAATAAATTCGAGTTCTTCTTTGTTTAGCGTTTCATCAAGTTCAATATTTATTAGTTTTTGAGGATATTCGTGGATATGTTCTTTTCTAAAATTTTCTAGTGTTGTATTGAAATAGTTCAATGCTTTGAGTACTAACAAAAATGTTACCAGTCCATCCCCCACTGGTAAATATTTTGAAAAAATTATATGTCCTGATTGTTCACCTCCAAGAACTGCATCATGTTTTTTCATTGCTTCTGCTACATACTTATCTCCTACGGGGGTTTCGATTAAGTTAAATTGATTATTTTTCATAGCTATTTTGAATCCATAGTTTGACATTACGGTGCTAACAACACTTTCATTATCAAGTTCTTTTATTTTTGAAAAGTAAGAAGCCAATAGCGCAATAATGACATCACCGTTAGCAATTTTCTTATTTTCATCAATCATGATTAACCTATCAGCATCTCCATCAAAAGAAGCTCCTAGTTGACCTCTTTCCATAACATCTATAAGATTTTGCGTATCTGTAGCACCAGATTTTTCATTAATATTGTTACCATTGGGTTGGTTAGCTATATGAGTAATTTTTTCTGAGTTGCCTTCTGGAACCATATCGCCAATTATTTTAAAAGCTGCACCATTTGCAGAATCAATTACTAAGTTGAACTGTGAAAAGTCAACATCGTTTATAGATTCAAGAAAATCTTTATATTTTTCATAACCTAATTGAGAATCTTTAACCGTAGAGCATTTTTTAGGTAATTGAATTTCTGCCATAGTTTCTTCGATTAAGATTTCTATATCGTCAGATAATTTAGATCCATTTTTATCAATTAGTTTTATGCCATTGTATTCACTTGGATTATGGGAAGCCGAAATTATAATCCCCATGTCATGGTTTAGCTCGTTAAGTAAAATTGGCATTGATCCGGAAGGCAATATTCCATAATTTAAAATTTCTACTTTCTCAGTAAAGCCTTTACTTATCCATTCACAAATTATTTCAGAAGATTCACGTGTATCAGAAATTAAAGCTATTGATTCAGGATTTAATGTTTTTTCAACAGAAGCACATACATTTGTGACTATATTTTCAGTTAAAGTTTTATTAGGGATACCCCTAATGCCATCTGTCCCGAAATATTTTTTCAATGAAGAATTATCTTTTAGTGAACTGCTCGGCTCTTCTTGCTTTCTTAAGTCCGTATTTCTTACGTTCAACTTTTCTAGAGTCTCTAGTGAGTAATCCAGCTTTTTTAAGTTTAGGTCTTAGTTCTGGATTAAATTGTATTAGTGCTCTAGATATTCCAAGTGCAACTGCATCAGCTTGTGCTGATAATCCACTTCCATTAAGTGTCACATGTAGGTCAAATTGTTTATCCATGTCTACAACATTAAAGGGTTTATTAACTCTCATTCTCATATTGGGACTTGGAAAGTATTGTTCCATTGTTTTTCCATTAAAGGTGTACTCTCCGCTACCTTCTGTGAGCCTTACTCTCGCAACTGAGCTTTTTCTTCTGCCTGTGCCTAATATTGCTTCAGTCATTTTCTATAACCTTCTTTATGTTGAAATTTAATTCTACGGGATTTTGACTTTCATGAGGATGTGTATCAGATGAATATATATGTAGCTTCTTAATAATTGCTCTTCCTAATCTGTTTTTTGGAAGCATTCCCCAAACAGCTTTTTCGATTATTAGTTCCGGTTTACGTTTCTTTAATGCATTAAAGGACTCTTCTTTTATTCCTCCAGGATATCCAGAATGTCTGTAATACATTTTTTGTTCTGGTTTTTTTGAAGTAACTTGAATTTTATGTGCATTAATTACAACTACATGGTCTCCAACGTCTAAATGGGGGGCGTATTGAGGTTTGTGCTTTCCTTTTAAAATTTGAGCTATTTCACTAGCTAATCTTCCAACTGGAAGGTTGCTTGCATCAACAAGATGCCAGTTTCTATCAGAAGCTTCTATGCCTTTAAATGTCGTTTTTGTACTCATTTTATAAACCTATAGGATTGTAACGAGTTTTCAGTATAAAGGTTATTGATATTTATGAAAACTAGTATTTAATTTTCCATAAATATAATCCCTCGGGTGGGGCTACATAGTTAAATCGCTCTTTTTGTGGCTTCTTTAAAGCAGAATCAATACTAGCTTTATTTATTTTTCCACTTTGGCAAGCTAGCTGAATCCCTACTAAAGACCTAACCATATTGTGTAAAAAAGAGTTTCCAGAAATAGTATAGATAAAAAACTGACTGTTTCTCGTCCACTTGCTCGCTGTAATCTCTCGTGTAGGTTCTTGATCTTTTCTAAGTTTAGAAAAGTTTGTAAAATTATTTACTCCCAAAAAAGATTCTGCATAAAAATTAAGATTTGAAATATCTAATTCTTCATTTATTAGATAACTGTACCCTAGGTTATATGGCTCGAAGTTTGAAGGAGTATTTACAAAATATTTGTAAGTTCTTTCTATTGCATCATATCTTGGATGGAAGCTCTCTTTAGCAATTTTGATTTGTTTTATGTAAATATGCTTTCCCACTAGAGCATTAAATGAAGTTTTAAATGATTCAGATATCTTTTCATCTGTAACGACACTTAGCACTTGATGTTTTGCATGTACTCCTGCATCCGTACGTCCTGCATATGTGATCTCAAAATTTTGTAACAGATTTGATAATGCTTTTTCGATAACTTGTTGCACAGTAATAATACTGGGTTGTTTCTGGAAACCATGAAAATGGTTTCCGTCATAGGATAAAATTACTTTGTAGTTCAACTTAAAAAAAGATTTTTAATGGTCCTGATGTCCAAATTAAAATAATAATAAATACAGATGAGGCAATTCTGGAACTTCTTTTATCTATAAAGAAACCAATTTCTACAGTTTTAGCCACAGTGTAAAAAAGCCACAGAAAAATTCCTAAAATAGATACTTCTATTATTCGAGCACTAAGGTTGATGTAATTTTGAAAAAGTATGATTACTGAAATACTGCCGACAATCCCATGCGCATAACCTGTGACTGTCGATATTGCATTAATATCAGGATTCTCCTTAAAAACTCTTGATAAAATAAACCACATTCCAAGACTAGAAATTATCCAGGCAAATGCACCATCTAAAATTCCATAAAAAACAATGTCTATAAAGTTAGAAAATCTGGTTGTAGCAAAAAGTGCAAGGTAAATAGACGTCAAGCTAGATACAACAATAAGAAAAGCATTTCCACTTTCATATCTATCATTAATAATATTTTGTATGAGAGAAGGGTTAAATCTTAAAAAAGCCTGGAATTTTTTCCAAACATCACTAAAAGTACTCAACTTAAACTAGTTCTAGAACAGCTAGCTCTGTACCGTCGCCCTTTCGGTAAGTTGTTCTTGTAATTCTGGTATATCCACCATTTCGTTCTTCATACTTTGGACCAATTTCTTCAAATAATTTTGCGACCACTGCTTTGTCTTGAATCATTTTTAGAACTTGTCTTCTGTCGTGAAGTGTTCCTTTTTTTGCTTTTGTAATTACTTTTTCTGCGTAAGGCTTTACTGCCTTAGCCTTAGTTACAGTTGTTTCAATTTTTTCATGTTGAATAAGTGAACGAACCAAATTACTTATAATTTGATCTTCATGAGATGCAGAACCACCTAATCTTTTTCCTTTTGTTGGTTTAGGCATCTGCGTTTTCCTCAGAATCTAAATCAGAACTTGTTGGTAAGCTTAACCCTAATTCATCTAGCTTTGCGACAAGCTCATCTAAGCTCTTTTGTCCAAAGTTAGTTAAATTCAACAAATCATCTTCTGTATATTCTAAAATTTGACCTACAGTTGTAATGTTTTCTCTACCTAAACAGTTCATTGGTCTTTCTGATAAATCTAATGCGTCAACTGATATGGAGAGATCTGGAGAACTTCCCTCAGAGACTGTAAGCTCACCTAGTTCAAGACCTATACCTTCATCAATATCGGCAAAAAGTTTCCATAATTCACCCAAAGTTTTACCTACAGAGGACATAGCTTCACTTGGAGCTACAGAACCATCAGTTTCAACATCTAAAGTAAGTTTGTCATAGTTTGTTACCTGACCGACCTGGGTTGGAGTAACTGCATAACTAACTTTTACAATAGGTGAGAAAATTGAATCAATTGGAATAAAGTTTGAGTCACTAGTTTTATTTTTATCAGCTAAACGATAACCTACACCATGTGCGATCGATACTTCCATATCTAAGGTTGCATCACCAGAGAGAGTACAGATTTTAAGGTCTGTATTAACAACTTCTACACCTGCAGGACACTGAATCTGTGCTGCGGTAACGTCTCCAGGACCTTTTGCTTTAACGGTTAGTGTGTGACTTTCTTGATCTTCAACTTGTAAAACAAGTCTTTTTAGATTTAATAATAAATCCAAAACATCTTCTACAACACCAGGTACAGATGTGAATTCATGATTAACTCCCTGAATCTTTACTCCTGTTACTGCTACTCCAGGAACTCTGGACAATAAAGCCCTTCTCATGGTGTTACCAAGAGTCAATCCAAATCCAGGTTCTAATGGTTCAATTGAAAACTTTGCTCTGTGAGTACTTATTTCTTCTTGAGATATCTCAGGTCTTTGTAGTATTAGCAATTTAATTCTCCTCTCTAATTTTTATTTTGAATAAAGCTCTACTATTAACTGTTCTTCTATTTGATGACTTATTTCTCCCCTTGAAGGTAGAGATAAAATTTCAATTGATTTCTTGCTATTGTCAACCGATAGCCAAGAAGGTACTTCATTGTCTTGACCAGTATCAATAGTGTGTTGAACAACAATCATATTTTGACTACTATCTTTTAGCTCTATTTTGTCTCCAGGCTTGACTTGAATTGATGGAATGTCTACCAGTGAACCATTGAGTTTTAAATGTCTGTGAGAAGCTAATTGTCGTGCCTGCGGCCTAGTTGATGCAAAACCAGCTCTATAGATTACATTATCTAGCCTAGATTCTAAAAGTACTAATAAGTTCTCCCCTGTTATTCCAGGCATCCTTGAAGCTTCTTTATAGTAGTTACGGAATTGTTTTTCTAAAATTCCATACATATATCTTACTTTTTGCTTCTCTTTTAACTGTGTTCCGTAGTCAGTCTCTCTAACTCTTTTTCTACCATTTTCACCTGGTGGATAAGGTCTGTCTTGAAGAGCTTTGTCTCCTTTTTTATTTTCAAATACATTAAAGCCAATTCTTCGAGAAACTCTGACTCTTGGTCCTGTATATCTAGCCACTACCCTCTCCTACGTTTCTTAGGTCTGCAACCGTTATGTGGTGTTGGTGTGATATCTTTGATAGTTCCAACATCCATTCCCATATTTTGTAAAGTTCTGACGGCAGTCTCTCTTCCCGCACCTGTTCCACTTATGATTATGTCTAATTTATGGACACCAAATTCTGTTGCTCTTCTTACAGCTTCTTCAGCAGCTACTTGAGCTGCATAGGGTGTTGATTTTCTGGAACCTTTGAATCCAACTGATCCACCAGAGGTCCAAACTATTGTTTCTCCATTTGAGTCTGAAATATTAATAATTGTGTTGTTAAAACTAGCCTTAATGTGAGCTACACCTGAAGGTATATTTTTTTTATTTTTTTTCTTTGATTTAGTTTCAGCCATTATTTAGTTACCTTTTTTTTACCTGCAATTGCAAATCTAGGTCCTTTTCTTGTCCTAGCATTTGTATGTGTCCTTTGACCTCTAACAGGTAATCCTGTTCTGTGTCTCAAGCCTTGATATGTTCCTATTTCAGTTTTTCTTCTAATGTTTTGAGAAACATCTCGTCTAAGGTCACCTTCCACTCTGAAATTAGCTTCAATATATTTTCTAATTTGAGCTACTTCATCACTAGTTAAATTACTAACTCGTGTGCTTGGATCTATTTTTAAATCTTCACAAATATCTGCAGATCTTTTTGCCCCAACTCCATGAATGTAACGGAGTGAAGCAATCACTCTCTTATCCCTTGGAATGTCAATTCCAGATATTCTTGCCATTCTCTAGCCTTGCCTTTGTTTATTGCGAGGATTTTTTTTGTTTATGACATAAAGTTTTCCTTTACGTCTAACAATTTGGTCTCCTGGACCCCTCTTCTTAATACTTGATTTAACTTTCATTTATGTCTCCAAGTTATCCTACCTCTTGTAGGATCGTATGGTGATACTTCCATGTCGACTGTGTCTCCAGGAAGTATTCTTATATACCTCATTCTCATTTTTCCTGAAACATGGGCAAGTATTTCTGCTCCACTCTCAAGCTCCACCTTAAAAGATGCATTTGGCAAAGTTTCAGTAACTGTTCCCTGAACCTTTATTATGTTTTTTTCTTTTTCTACCAAAATTACCTTGTAATTAGGACCGATTACCAAGAATAGTGTGATTAAAAATTATTACCAACATAAATTTAAAATAAGTTTGGGGTGAAAACACGTGTACCCTCCTCTGTTAAAGCTATGGTATGCTCGTAATGTGCAGACCTTTTACCATCTAAAGTCCTAACTGTCCATCCATCATCATCTACTGTAGACTCACTAGTACCTAAGTTAAACATTGGCTCAATACAAATAGCCATTCCAGTTCTTAGTTCGAAACCTTTATTTTTTTTTCCATAGTGAGGAACTTGAGGTGCTTCATGCATCTCAAGGCCAATTCCATGGCCTACGTAATTCTTAACATTTCCTAGGTTTTTCTTAATTGCTATTTTGTCAATTTTATGACCAATCGTGCCTAATTTTTGACCATCTTCTACAAGCTTGATTGCTTCATTTAATGCATATTTAGTTGATTCTATAAGGTTATTATCTTCATCTGAGATCTGGCCAATACCAAATGTGAATGCAGCATCAGCATGATATCCCTCATAAGAAACTCCTGCATCAATTGAAAGTAAATCTCCTTCTTTTATGACATAGTTGTTAGGTATCCCGTGAACTATCACATCATTAGGTGATGCGCATATATAGGCTGGAAAGTCAATTGATCCAGGCTGCGGATATCCAAGAAAACTTGAAGTAACGTTTGATTTTTCTACAATTTCTTTTGCTATATTGTCTAAATCTTTTAGAGTCATGCCAGGTTTTGCAGATGTGTATATTTCGTAATGAATATTTGAGACAACTTTACCGGCCATCTCCATTTTTAAGAAATCTTCTTTAGTTTTATAAGTTACCATGTTATTAAAACTCTTTAGAAAGCTCACTGTATATATTGTCAACTTCACCGACAGCATTAATTTTGACTGTTACTTTTTTGTTATCGTAGTATTCAATTAGTGGCTCAGTGTCTTTTTCATATACCTCGAGACGAACACTGATTGATTCTTCTGTGTCGTCACTGCGCCCAGAAGTCTCTCCTCTGTGTAAAATGCGTTTTATTAATTCATCACGATTAGCTTCGAATACAATGACTTTTTTTATTTGAAAACTTTCACTTATTTTTTCTAAACTCTGAGCTTGAGCCAGTGTTCTAGGAAACCCATCAAGTATTGCTCCATCTTTAGATGTTTCGGACTGTAATCTTTCGATGAGCATATCAATTACTAATGAATCTGGAACTAGCTTTCCCTCATCTAATAGTGATTTTGCGGCTATCCCAAGTGTTGTATTGTTTGAAACATGTTCCCTAAGCATATCTCCAGTTGATATGTGTGCAAGATTTTTATCTTCAGCCAATCTTGATGCTTGTGTTCCTTTTCCAGCTCCGGGAGGGCCTAGGAAAATTATTATTTCGGTCAATCAATAAACCCTTCATAATTACGCATGCTTAATTGACTTTCTATTTGTTTCATAGTTTCTAAAGCTACACCAACAGTGATAAGTATAGATATTCCACCAAATCCAAGTGGTATATCCCAGATTGCAGAAGCAATTGAAGGTAAGACTGCAACAGATGCTAAGAACACTGAGCCAGGTAAAGTAATTCTACTTACGATATGTGACAAGTAATTAGTTGTTGAAATACCTGGTCTAACTCCAGGAACAAAGCCTCCCTGTCTTCTTATCATGTCTGATTGCCTTACCGGATCAAATTGGATTGTTGTGTAAAAATATGTGAAAAATATTATTAACATGCCAAGAAAAAAGATATAGAACCAGCTAGTTCCTTGAGAGTTTGCTAAATTTACATCTATCCAATTTCTAATACCTGCTGTAATTGAATTATCCTGAGGTA
>DBUV01000049.1:7092-7652 GCA_002308095.1 Acidimicrobiia bacterium UBA1281 | reverse complement strand
TTACTGGAGCTGATGTGGTTGTAGCATTTCCTATTGTTGCTTGAATATCTATCTCGACTGGATTATCAAGTACATATATGTATGAGACTCCTATAAATAAACAAATAAAAAGAACTATGACTAAAGTTAAATTACGATTCATTAAAAGAATCGCTTAGTTCATCATCTATAAATTCAGAAATATCTTCGTCATTTAACCTTAGGCTTTCCTCGTATTCCGCAGGTTTATTCAATTCGGCATATTTTTTCATAAAGTTACCTAACAATAAGATAATCATAATATACAACAAAAGCACAAGCATAAATCTGTATGCTAAAGCTCCACTTTGTAGTAGTGTTTGTTGCGCTTCTTTAAACTCGCTATCAGGTGGCAGAACAAGAATTCGTATAAATAGCCAAATGCCCATCAAAAAGCTTACAATTGGCATAGCCTGGTTTAACCCCTCAGAATCTCCAATTGCGTCAAATAACTCATTACCTCCCCATGGAACTGCTTTAAATATAACTCCCTCTAAACACATTAAATAAGTTAGTTTACATACTGCCATTAAAACACCTGA
>DBUV01000049.1:6843-6984 GCA_002308095.1 Acidimicrobiia bacterium UBA1281 | reverse complement strand
ATTTCATTAAACTCACTATCAGGCGGCAGAACAAGAATTCTTATAAATAACCAAATACCAATCAAAAAGCTCACAATAGGCATAGCCTGATTAAATCCCTCAGAATCTTCAATCGCATCAAATAACTCATTACCTCCCCAT
>DBUV01000049.1:6522-6683 GCA_002308095.1 Acidimicrobiia bacterium UBA1281 | reverse complement strand
GAGACTATGTGGATAGCTGCGATGAAACCTAGTATAAAGCCAAAGGGAAGTTCTATAACCACAAATAATATTGTCGAAAGGACGGCAAAAAACATTGCTTGCGGATTCCAATCGAATTTTATAATTTGGTCATAAACATAGTATTCAATAAGTGACTCAAT
>DBUV01000049.1:0-6138 GCA_002308095.1 Acidimicrobiia bacterium UBA1281 | reverse complement strand
TCAAAAGTAAATCCCTCTTCTACAAAAGCATATAAAAGAGCAGTGATAAGTGCTACGAGTGATATTTCCATTACTGTTTCAAGAGTTGTTTTTTCTTTTGTGTTGTTTTTACGACTTGTCCATCTAACTCTGTAGTGGGCAATAATACGATTAAACCACTCTTGGGCAAGCAGCACACCGTAGAATAAAATTAAAATTCCTGAAGTAATCAAGAATGCAAAACTATTTTTTTCGTGGTCGGTGAAATCAATATCCTTAAATAATGGAATTGTTGTAATGAGTTCATTAGTAAAAGTTATATTTGTAGAAGTATCCACAACTGAGGATTCCTCAACTTCTAGAATTGGGCTTTCAACTACCAGCGTAGTTGCTGGTACTACAGGAAGAACTGGTATTGGAGGAATTAACTTTTCATCAGATGTTATTTCAGTTGTAATATCTTTATAGCAATACATTGAATCACAGTCTGGTCCAGTGAATTGTGTATATTCTGTAGATAATATTTTTATTGTAAGTGAAAGGGTATTGGACCCATCCCACAAAATTTCTTTTGATCCAGTTGCTGCAGAATCTTTAAGCTCTAAAGGTTCGTTCAACAATCCATCAGCTGTGAATTCTCTAACTATAAGAATAACCTGATCAATGTTATCAACTCCACTAATGTTCCATGAGATTTGTAAATTGTTTTCATCTAATCTCGCTTCTTCAATTTCTATTAATACTTCTTCAGTCTCAAGTAGTTGTGGACCTGAAAAATTATCATTAATTACACCATTAAAGAAAGATATAAAGAAAATTAAAGACATGATTGTTTTTTTCATCAACCGAATACCTTTACTTTTTCTAATTTACCAATTACGACCAGTCTTTGTTTAGCTGAAAATTTTGGGTGGCAAGTTGATAATGTTATTCTGTCATCACCAAAGCTTCCAAGTAAATAAGTTTCTTCAGGTGAAACTATTTTTACATCTACAACTTTGTATTTATATTCGTTTGTGTTTGTCTGAAACAAAATATCATCACCAATCACTACTCGATCTAGATTTCCAAAAGGAGCTCCATAAGTAGTTCTATGACCAGCTATTCCGAAGTTTCCACCAGAGCCAGGTAAAGATGTCCCTACTATGTACCCGGGTCCATACTCTAATTTTTTAGAGGTAGCACCGAATACTACATAGTGGTTGACATCTGCAGATAAGAGCATAAGTCTGCCAACTACGTCAGGAAGAAACTCTGCTTTGGCGGCCTGATTAGTAAGCGTTTTAGTTGCTATAGAGAGAAAAGATTCTTGAAACTCATCAATTTGTTCTAAGTTTTCTACTGAATTTTCAGCATTTAAATTTTTGTTTCTTAAATCACTTAAGTTTGTGTTGTTAACTTCAAACTGTTTTTCTAACAATTGTTGTTCATCATCAATTACTGAGGTAGAGAAAAAAGTTTGATTAATTGAATAACCTACAATAAATAATCCAACTACTAAAAGAGCTAGACCAATTGGTGCAAGTGGCTTTTGTTTATGGTCAATGTTCTTTATCTGCCTAGAAGATCTTCTCTGTCCATTATTACGGTTTTTTTTTACGGGTTCGTCGAAGCTTAATTTTGCAAAGTTTTTATGCATTTGTGCTGGCTTTTTAGTGAATACAATAGAAAACAGATTCGAAGTCATCAAATTTAGCTTCTCCCTCAGCATCTGTTCTGTAACTTTAATATCTAAATATTTAGCATTTTTTGATATATTGCTTACTGCTGATATTAGGTAATCCACTTCTTTTAACATTGAAACAATATCGCTTGCGTACTTTTCCTGATCAGTGATTAAGGGGTTGAATCTTTGACTAATATCGATGCTTATCATGACCTCGGTGCCTAAAGTATTTTCTAGAACTTTTTTAAGTGTATTAGATTTTACATATATTTCAGATAATTCAATCTCCAACTGTTGGTTAATTATTCCAAGTGATTGTTGATTTTGGAGAGAATTATGAGAAGAGTAAATTTGTTTTCCTTTTTCAATTGAATCGGCATTCTCTAAATTCTGTAAGTCGTCTCTTTGATTTTGAAGTTTTATGTCTATAGAACTATAAACTAAGCTACTAATCTCATCTGCAAGTATTGTATTTTCCAACAAATAAAACTTTGCTTTATCTTTTCCGTATCCAAGCTTTACGTCGCCGTATAAATACCAGTTCCCTTTTTTTGTGACAATTTTTTTCTCAACAGCTAGATCTAAAAGTTGACCATCATAGATAAGTTCTGTGTTTCCTAGGTCTAAGTCTTCAAACTCTACAAATATATTGCTGCTTTGTTGATGATTAAAAAAATTATATGACCTTCTATTCCTTTTTGGACTTGGAGTATCCTCAACAATCGTTGCTTCAGTGATTACATCAGCACTGTTCATTTTATTTCTCCTGATTTTCAACACACCTAAAACTGCGAAAATATTGATAACTATCACGAATAGGTAAGTAAAGAAATACTCCATCAGAACCTATATGCTCTCCTTAAGAGGAAAGCCCCACCTGCAACTAGTAATAAGCCGAAAGATATTATTAATCCTCCAACATTACGACCTGTTCTAGGAAATTCTGGACTTCCAGGAGCAGGCGGAGGTGTTGGCTCTATGGGGTCAGTAGTGACATCTTCAGCATCCTCATTGTATATAAACTCTACAAAATCATCACCGGGAAGGAAATTTATCGATTCACCATTATCTTCCTTTTCTTCATCATCTCCAGAGCCGTCAATAATATTATCTATTCCTGTTTCTTCTCTTACAAGATCAAGTGGGTTTATTGGATCAGTGATGCCGAAGTCATCTTCTTCTATGCAATCTGCGTCCTTGTTTTTAATCATTTTCTGAACTTTTCCATTTTCAGTATTGGTAACCTCTAGTGCAACGGTAAAGATCTTATTCTCTCCAACCTCAATTGAGGAAAAGTCAACAGTTTGACCTGGACCAACTGTTACAGTTTCTTCAGCAATTAATGTTTGATTAATCCAAATCTTTTTTAACACTTCTGCCCTAACATTAGATCTTGAGTTGTCGACTGTGACGCCGAACTCAGCACCACCATTTTCCTCATCACAGACTCTGTTTGTTGAGACAAGTGGTTCAAAAATATATTTCACTGGTGGAAGTGTAGTTGTAGTAGTTGTTTCACAGATAGCTGTTTCTGCATTCGATATCTGGTAAGGAGAGGCGATAGCAAACTGTGTATAACTACTATCTAAAGCTCTCCATTGAATTTTTTGGTTTTGAGTAATATTCAAGAATCTAGTTGTTCCACTCGTAGGATTGATTGTTACTAAATCATAATTGGTCCATGGGCCATCATCTATTCTGTATTCCACATAGAAGCTTTTAGATTCATTGCTTAAGTTACGAATCTCAATTGTTGATTTAGCGACATTTGCAGAGCATTCATCGAGAGTTAATATCATTTGGGGGTTATCTGGAGTACTTCCACAATCTACTCCTGATTTTTCGGGTGTAAATTGATAGGCAGTATCGCTTGTACTCTTATACCTAAAGACAATTTGATCTGTAGATCCTATAGGAATCTCCACAGCAGTTAAAGAAGAGTTCGCATTGACAGAGATTACTGATCCTGACTGGTACTGACCATTATTTAACTTGTAATCATACATAATAGAAGCACTCTGAGCTCCAGTGTTTATGACAACTAATTTTGCTACTGGAGACACCGGTGAGCCGTTGCTATCCACTTCACAACCTATTTCTGTATAGCCACTTAATGAACTTGCTTGAGTACAGTTTTCAGCTGTTGCGGAGACAAATTTATAGGCAGTTTCTGTTGAAGTCTTGTACCTCCATTGGAATGAACTATTTGCTGGAACACTATAAGCACTAGTAACAAAACTGCCTGTGACAGAAGTATTCCCTACAGACTGGAAGGCACCACCGTTGATAGATATGTCATAACTCACCACTACTGCTGTTGAGTTAGGATTGATGATTGTTAACTTAGCAGTCGGACTACCATTTACACATTCATTAGTGCTGTATGCACTTACAGTGGTAGGAGTTATTGTAGTCGCACAATCAGCAGGTGCCATTACTACAACTTGTTGCCAGGTATTTGGAGTTGTTGCATTGAAGATTCTGTATCTATAAATTATGTAATTTGTAGTCAAGACTTTGTTAACAACATATGGCTGAGAACTGGTAATTGTCTGCGTACCCATTGAAGTCCAGGAAATATTATTTGTTGTAGATTCGACTTGTACCTGAGCACTATTTGCTGAACCATTTGAAATTGTAAAGGTCGAATTCTTTGTAGACGTTGTTCCATTTGGTGTACAGGTGGAACTTTGAGTAGCTGTCAAGTTTGCAGACGTACAATCAACTGTGGCCGTTCTTGTTAAGTATATATATGAGGCATTTGAGAAGTCATTTTGGACTGTACTTGGTGCGTATCTCCAAGTAATGTACTGTCCAGAAGTTAAGTTTTTATAAACCGAGTTATCAAGTTGGCCTGCGGCAACGGTTGCAGTGGTCATGTATTGATACCCACCATTATTGATTGAGTATTCAACTTTGTAATACTGAGTTATAGTTCCCGTATTATTAATAGATAGTTTAGAATCTCTAGTCTGATTAGAACATGCCTCAAGTGTTTGTGTCACCGTGGAAGTTTGTGGGCAGTCAACGGTGAGAGTTGTGAGTGTTGTAAAGTCACCTGATAGGGAGCTTGAAAGACCCAGGCGATATCTCCATTTTACACTTGCGCCATGAGGAGCACCAGGAGCTTCAAGAACTTTTGGAGTTCCATTAATTACCGCTGACGTTCCTTTAGTTATCCAACCAGATCCAATGTCATACCAAGCTTCTACATAAACGGTTTCGCTTGAATTGTTTGTGACCGTTAGTTCAGAAATTCTACTTCCAGCGACACAAGCTTTTAGTACATTATTCAAAGAAACTTGATTTATTACTTCTGTATCACAATCAAGCGCTGGAATGGAGTTAAAAGCTGTTTCAGATGCGCTAGATAGCTTTGTAACTGTTCCAGCATATTTATACTTCCAACTTATAGTTTGACCATTAATTACTGATTTCTCTAGAACTAACTGATTACCCGCTGTTATCTCGACTGTTGAAACTTCTGTGGCCCAATCTCCGGAATTTATTGCAGAGTGCACTGTAACAAGCATTGGAGTAGAGCCAGTGTTGTTTAGTGTAAGTGTAGAAGTTGCTGTCTGATTAGAACAAGTACCCATTTGATGTACCACTGAGATAAAGGTTCCACAATCAACTTCAATTGCGCCACCTGGTAAGTTAGTAAAACTTACATTTGTCAATGCTGACGTACTGTAAGCAGCCTTATATCTCCATTCAATTGATGAAGCTGAAGTTACAGATTGAGATGTATATGTATTTACTCCACCTACGACTACACCATTTGATGAATTAACTTTATCAGTCCAGGTTCCACCGTCAATTCTGTATTGAATATGATAATACGCTGGTGCAGGGCTGGATGATAATGTTCCGTAGTGGAACTTTGAAGTCTTTGAGCCGCTAATACATTGTCCCATAGAGGTATACGGTGTAGAAATGTTTACACCAGTACAATTCACAATATCTGAGGTAGAAGTTGTAGTCCAATTTAACGTTGAGAAATCAGCTCCGGTCTGTGAAATCTTATATCTCCAAGTTATTGTCTCACCTTCAGAAACAGACTCTGGAAGGAATGTTGCCCCTCCAGGATTGACTTGAACTTGATTAGCAGACAGGGTCCAATTTGTACCTCCATCTGTTGAGTACTCTGCTTTGTAATATAAAATTCCAGAGCTTGAATTATTAATGTTAAGTTTTGAAGTTTTGTACCCATTACTATCACAAGTAGTATCGAAAGTTACTGTGATATCTTCGCCAGAGGAACATGTAATTGTTCTTAAGTCGTCATTAGTCCACTCAGTAGGAAGATCTGATATAGTTTTTCCAACTTTGTATCTCCATTGAACAGTCTGTCCAGTTTGTACAATTTGTGTATGTGGATATTGTCCATTGGAGCCAAGAGTGATATCAGACTTATCTACCCATCCCGTACCATTAACATTAACTTGTACTTTAAAGAGTGCTGACGTTGTTGCATCTGCGCTGTTTTTAAT
>DBUV01000014.1:3830-4153 GCA_002308095.1 Acidimicrobiia bacterium UBA1281 | reverse complement strand
ACCTACATACACAAATGCAGCTTTATATTCATCTACGGATGCGGCTCCACCGCATGCCATAGTAAGAATACTGATTAAGATTAGACCTACCGCCCATCTTCTACGCATCCTTACCTCCTTTTCATGAACTTAATTATAAACGAACCACAACTAAGGAATTAAATTTGAGGTTAAATATTAATAAAAATAAATGTCATGATGAATTTAAATTTTGATACAATAATTCTTCATATGGAAAAACTTAATTACACCTGGGAACAACAATTTAAAGATACACAGATTATTTGTACTCAAATAGAGAAAGACAATTTTAATCCAGATGT
>DBUV01000014.1:0-3422 GCA_002308095.1 Acidimicrobiia bacterium UBA1281 | reverse complement strand
TGGGAAAATTATTTACCAATGCCAAAAGACAAGAGCATATTAATTGTTGATGATATTTGTGATAGTGGTGAAACTTTTGAAAAATTATCAAACTACATTAAAGAAAACATAAATCATGAATGTGATGTAAGGTTTATGTCACTTTGGTGGAATAATGAAAGTGATTTTGAGCCACACTATTTTGTTAATGAAGTTGCTAAATTTACAAATCCAGTTTGGATAGAGTTTGCTCATGAAAATTGGTGGATGGATATTTAGTTGCTGCTTAGCTTTGATGCATAATCTTTAATCATCTTAAGCATATTAAACGCACCGTTCCTTCTTGCTGGACTAAGAATAACACCCAACTCAAATTCTTCCATTAGGTCAACTTCAGAGCTTACAATATCTTCAGGTGTTTCATCTGAGTAGATTGAAGCAATTAAGGTCACTAACCCTTTTGCAATTAATGCATCTGAATCACTCATAAAGTAGACTTTCTCATCTTTTTTTTCAGGAATGAGCCAAACTTGACTCTGACAACCGCTTACTTTAAAGTTATCGTTCCTCAACTCTTCAGGAAAATTAGTGTTATTTTTAGCTTGCTCTATAAGGTATTGATATTTTTCTTGAGCATTCGGAAATAAATCCAACATTTTTTTATATTCTTGAATTTTTGCATCTATTCCCATATCTATCCAAGCATCTCAATACTACTTACAAGAGCATCTTTAAATACATCAAGGTCATCTTTATCGTTATAAATATATGCAGTAGCTCTAAAGGTAGCATCAATTCCTAATTTTCGATGAAAAGGTTGTACACAGTGGTGTCCGGCACGCACTGCTACTCCATAAGTATCAAGCATTAAAGAAACATCCGTAGCATGAATATTATCTACATGCATACTAAATGTACATCCAGCAAATTCTTCATTTGTATGTATGACATTGACTTTATCTATGTCTGAAAAAATTTCCTGACCGTATTTTCTTAGTTGATCAGAATGGTTGGAAACCTTCTCCATTGTAATATTTTCTAAATAGTCGATGGCAGCACCTAGGCCAATTGCTTCCACATAGGGAGGCGTACCCGCTTCAAATTTATGTGGAACTGGTGCCCATGTAGCTCTGTCAAAATAAACTTCTTCAATCATATCCCCACCCCCAGATACAGGTTCGAGCTCGTTTAACAAATCTAATTTACCCCAAACAACTCCAATACCAGTTGGCCCGAGTAGTTTGTGACCGGAGAAAACTATGAAATCTATTCCCAGGTCTTGTACATCAACTTTTCTATGAGGAACCAGTTGAGCACCATCAAGAATAAATATTGCATCGCAAGTCTCTTTTACTAATTCTCTGATAAGTTTTACATTAGGGAGGAGTCCAGATAGATTAGATTCACCAGTAATTGAAACAATTTTGGTTTTATTCGAAATTTTTCTTTTCAAGTCTTCCATATCAACACTGAAATCCTCATCTATAGCTATATATTTAATCTCTAATTGATATTGTTTTGCAACCATTTGCCAAGGAATTATATTTGCATGGTGTTCTATCTCAGTAAGTAAAATTTCATCACCTGGTTTAAGATATTTCTTTGCAATCGAATTTGCAAGAAAGTTAAAACCTTCAGTTGCACCTTTTGTAAAAATAATTTCATCTGAGTGGTATGCATTAAGAAAATTTTTACATTTTATTCTTACATCTTCATATAGTTTGGTTGTCTCAGCAGATAAAACATATGTACCTCTATGTACATTTGCATTTTTGTTTGTGTAAACATCATTCATTGCATCAATTACAGATTGAGGCTTTTGAGCAGTTGCTCCAGAATCAAGATACGTAAGCTTTTTTGAATTTACTTCACGTGTAAAAATTGGAAAATCTTTTTTTATATTTTCAAATTCTTTCATAGATATGATTCGTATCCTTCTTTTTCTAGTTTATCAGATAATTCTTTACCACCTGTTTCTACAATTTTTCCATCTACAAAGACATGAACAAAGTCTGGTGTAATGTACTCAAGTAATCTTTGGTAGTGCGTTACTACTAGATAGCCTCTCTCAGGTGTTTTTAATTTACTAATACCTTCACCTACAATTCGTAAGCCATCAACATCTAGTCCTGAATCAGTTTCATCAAGGATTGCTAATTTAGGATTCAATACTGCAAGTTGTAGAATCTCGTTTCTTTTTCTTTCTCCACCAGAGAATCCCTCATTTAGATATCTGTCAACAAAATCAGGTGAAAGTCCAAGATCTTTCATTGCATCTGCAACTTTTAGTCTTAGTTCTAAAGTTGAATAGTCTGTATTTTCAATGTTTGTTAAGGCAGTTTTCAACATATTGACGATGGTCACACCAGGAATTGATTCAGGATATTGAAATGCGAGAAACATCCCTTCTTTTGCTCTATTGTCTACAGGTTCTTCAGTGATATCTTTACCATTGAAGAAAATAGTTCCATCAGTAACTTCATAAACTGGGTTACCCATCAGTACATTAGATAATGTTGATTTTCCAGAACCATTTGGGCCCATTATTGCGTGGACCTCTCCTGGGTTAATTTCTAAATTGATTCCTTTTAAAATAGGAGTGTCTTCTACGTTTGCGTGTAAGTTTGTAATTTTTAACATAAATACCATGTTAATTATTTATAAAAACAAACAAGATTTCAATACGTAAAATAAAAAACAAAATTAGACTAGGAAAATGCAGTTTATACTTACAGACTTACAAAAAGAAATTAAAGAGAATGCTGAAAAACTTCTTTCAGAACAAATAGATTTACTTGAAACTATAAAAAAAGTTGATGATGATGTCAGAATTGATTCTGATCTTTGGAAATTAATTAATGAACAAGGGTGGCTTGCTTTAGATGTTCCCGAAGATGATGGCGGACTAGGATTTTCAACTGTGGAAGCATCTATACTTTCTGAAGTTTCAGGATATTATTTACCTATAATTCCACTTTTTAGTTCAGGTGTAGTGTTCAAACACTTACTGTTGAATTCAAATACAGATATAAAAAATAAGCTCCTTCCCGAGATAATATCTGGTGAAAAAATAGGCACCTTCGCTTTATATGAAAGTGATAAATATGAAATAGGAGATGACACCATTGAGAGTAACCTAGCTTCATCTGGTGATGGAATGCTTCTGAATGGTACCAAAAAATATGTTATGTTTGGAGATGTTTCAGACTACATTGCAGTTTTGACTAAATCGAATGATGGATTTAAATTTGTGCTCGTTGAAGCTAAGCAACAAGGTGTAGAAATAGTTCAAACTCCATCTCTTGATCAAAGCAGACCATTAGCCGAAGTCACCTTTACTGATGTAGTTATAGAACCAGAAAACATCATGATTGAGCTTGATGAGGAACTTTCAATATGGAATAAGGTACAAAATATATCAACAGCATTTTTAGCTATGGAAC
>DBUV01000070.1:11195-11432 GCA_002308095.1 Acidimicrobiia bacterium UBA1281 | reverse complement strand
GTGAAGATATTAAAAAGTATATTTGTTGTAGTTCTTATAGTAAATATTGTCGTCGGTTTATTAATTTATTTTTTAAATATAAACCTCTTTTCAATATTACAAATTGAAAATTATCCCCTTCAAATCGAGGAGCCTAGATATAAGCTGAATACATCTTCTTCAAACCTAGACTCTGATTTATATAATGAAATTTATTTCTTATATGATTCAGACTGTAAGAAATACGGTCCATTTGAA
>DBUV01000070.1:10659-10804 GCA_002308095.1 Acidimicrobiia bacterium UBA1281 | reverse complement strand
GTTTTAATTAATTTACATGAAAGAAGAGAAGCTGGAAAGCCAACCATTAAAAGTAATATTACTAATTTAATCTACTCTTTTCCTGGTTTTGAAGGAGATGAGGAAACTAATACTCGTATTGAACTCGCTGTCTATCAATTACCTG
>DBUV01000070.1:10208-10342 GCA_002308095.1 Acidimicrobiia bacterium UBA1281 | reverse complement strand
CTCCACTTAGAGAAATTCTTAATTCAGAAATCCAGGTTTTGAACGGATGCCATCCCTATGGGGAGGCTTTATTTAATAGATGCGTATACGGTGTTTTCGATCCAGTTGGGTATGGCGCTGATGGAAATTATGGA
>DBUV01000070.1:8345-9840 GCA_002308095.1 Acidimicrobiia bacterium UBA1281 | reverse complement strand
AAAGATATTCTTACTCATGAAGCAGCACATGCTTATTCCTATTTAGTTTTACGAGAATGTGTGGTTTCAGATGGCTCTAGCTATAGAGAATTAGCTCATGAAAGATTTGGAAATGATGAAAATTTAGCAGATGTATTTGTACTTTACTATGGGGGAAAATGGACTAACTACTATAAAAGAGACAATATTTCAATCAGTGACAGAAAATGGATGCAAAATATGATTGATTATTGTGAGTTTTATCAGGAAGCATTAACTAGCCTATCTTCATAGTCACAAATTCAAACAATTAATGGTTGTTTGAGTCAAAATAGCATTTATCCTTACTAATTATGAAAAACAATTCTTATACAGTAGCAGTGATGGGTGCTGGCAATATTGGGTCTGAAGTCATTGAACGTTTATTACATCTAGATGATGAGGTTATAAACATAAATCTTTCTAAGGTTCTAGTTTCAGATATATCAAAAAATAGAGATATTGATTCGAATTTACTGACAACTGAGTTTACGGACATTCTTAATGATGAAGATATTGATCTTGTAATAGAAGTCCTCGGTGGAGTAGACCCAGGCAAAAGTTATATAAAATCTTTACTAGAAAATGGAAAGTCAGTAATTACAGCTAATAAAGATATTATTGCTGATAATGGAAGCGAGTTAATTAAGACAGCTCAGGAAAATAATATCTGTTTGTATTTTGAAGCAGCAGTTGCTGCAGGAATTCCGGTATTAAAGCCTTTAATTGAAAGCCTTAGAGGTGAAGAATTAACCAGAGTTGCAGGAATAATAAATGGGACCAGTAATTATATCTTGACTGCTATGGAGGAAGGCAGCACTTATGAGGATGCACTCCAAGATGCTCAAGAACTCGGCTATGCAGAGCCAGACCCAACAAATGACGTTGAGGGCATTGACGCAAAATATAAAGCAATGATTCTCTCCCTTCTTTGTTTTGGTGTTTCTCCATCTGCTGAAGATGTATTTACTAAAGGAATTTCTGACATAACTAAAGAAGATTTTGATTGGGCAAAAAGATTAAATAAAACAATAAAGCTTTTAGCTCAGATAGATAACAGCAGTGATGGATTCAATGCTAGAGTTTATCCAGTACTTGTTGATACAAAACACCCTCTTGCCTCTATAAGAGGAGCATTGAACGCAGTACTTGTAGAAGGTGAAAACATAAATCAGTTAGTATTTTCTGGACCTGGTGCAGGTGCAGCTCCAACAGCAAGTGCCATAATTGGGGATGTACTTAGTGCGTGTCATCAAATGGGAAGTAATCAAACGAATTGGTACCCGTTAAGGAAACAAAAATCTGGAAATAAAACTGTTGAAAATGTAAATTCGAGTTGGTTTATTCGTTTATCCGTAAAGGATGAACCAGGAGTACTAGCTACTATCGCTGGTTTGTTTGGAGAGAATAGTGTAAGTATTGAGAGTGTTATCCAAGAAGGCCGAGGAGACAATGCTGAGTTAGTACTTGTTACTCA
>DBUV01000070.1:5718-7985 GCA_002308095.1 Acidimicrobiia bacterium UBA1281 | reverse complement strand
AGTGTAAGTTCCGTTACCTCAACAATTAGAGTTTATATTTAATCAAGTGATCACATATCAATCAACTCGAGGGAGTAAGAGGGAACTGTCCTTTGAAGACGTTATCTTATCAGGTGTTGCAGATGATAAGGGTCTGTATTTACCAAACTCAACAACTTTAGAAAACTTAAGCAACCTTACTCAAGAAGACCTTAGTTATGAAGATTTTGTTAAAACTATATTCATCTCGTTAGATAAAAACTCAGCTAAATATGTAGAGGACCTTTCTATATATCCAGGATTTGAAAATTCTCCAGAGCCAGTGCTCAAAGAGATTGAAGAAAACAAGTATGTCATGGAACTTTTCCACGGACCGACAAAGTCTTTTAAAGACTATGCTTTGCAACCACTTGGCGCGATTGCAAACAGAAGACTCAATGAAATAGGTAAAAGAGGTTTAGTACTTGTTGCAACAAGCGGGGATACAGGAAGTGCAGCAATTCAAGCAGTTAAAGATTCTGAAAATATAGATATAGTTGTACTTCATCCAAATAAAAAAGTGAGTGAATACCAAAGAAGACAAATGACTGAAGTGATTAAAAGCAATGTACTAAATATTGCCATTGATGGTTCGTATGACGATTGTCAGAAGATAGTGAAGGAGTTACTACAGAAAAATTCTTTTGAAAACCAAGTAATCTCTTTGAATTCCATTAATTGGTTAAGAGTTATGGGTCAAACTGCTTATTACGTGTGGTTGACAAAACAGTTTTCTTCACCGATAAATATTGCTATCCCATCAGGAAACTTTGGTAATGCATATTCTGCATGGTTTGGAAGAAATAATGGACTTGCAATAAACGAAATATTTTGCGCTTCAAATACAAA
Organism: Acidimicrobiia bacterium UBA1281; assembly: GCA_002308095.1. Taxonomy (GTDB): domain Bacteria; phylum Actinomycetota; class Acidimicrobiia; order Actinomarinales; family Actinomarinaceae; genus Actinomarina. The sequence continues at coordinate 7,118 of DBUV01000070.1, read as the reverse complement.
TGATGTACTAACTAGATTTATTCATAATGGCTGCCTTGAACCAAAAGAAACAACACAAACATTTGCACCTAGTATGGATATCCAGATTCCATCAAGTCTAGAGAGATTGATTTACGATCTTCAGGGAGATACAACAAAATTTTACACCTCTTTGCAAGACGCAAGTAGAGCTGATTTAGATTCAGGTTCTCTTCAGAAGCTACAACATATTTTCTCTTCATCTTCTTATGACAATGAAATGATTCTGGATGAAATAGAAAAATTGTATAAAAAGTTTCATCTTATAATAGATCCCCATACCGCAACCGCTCTTTCAGATAGTGTTAAATTCCGATCAGATCTTCCTGTAGTTGGCGTAGCCACAGCATCTCCAGAAAAATTTGAAAATGTAATCAACAAAGTTATTCCCGACTATCAGTCAAAAGATTCTTCCAATGAAGAACAATTTATAGTTTTAGAAACTGAAGTGGATCTGGTTGAAAATACAATTAATGAATATTTTTAATTTGAGTTTCTTTAATTTATTTTATTGTAAAATTCAACTATGACTGAGTTACAAGACGGTAGAGCTGCACGTCAACAAACGATTTATGATGAGAATAAAATGAAACTCATCGAAACGGCCTTAGATGTAATAAATGAGATTGGTGATATTAATGAGGTCACCCTATCAACGATTGCAAAAGCCGCTGGTGTTTCACCAGCAACTGCTTACAATCACTTTCCTGACAGAATGACTGATCTTTTTTCATCTATTGTTAAATTAAAACTGGATGTTCGAGAAACTATCATGAGTATGACCACTGAATCAAAACTTATAGATACAATCAAACAAATTCCATACATTTACGCAAAGCAAATGGTAGATCTTGGTTATACCGGCCAAGTGCTTGTCTCACAAATGGGCCATTTACAAGCTAATGATAAGTGGTTAGAAGATGATCCAGTGGTAGTGTTAACAACTTTATTAACCGAAGAAGGCACATATAAGAAAGATGCTCAAGAAATAGCTGAAAAGATTACTACTACCTTCAGGGGAGCGATGTTTGAGTATTCACTGCATAGAGACAAACTTGAGAATCAGTACACTGCTTATACCCCAGATGTGTTTTTGCAAAAATGTTCTCTAATAGTTGAAGATATTCTCAAGCAGTACTAATTTTTTTAAAATAAGTTTTACTTTAAATCGATTCTAGTTAAACTAGACTTAAGTTAATTAGAATACAATCTAATTAAAAAATATAGTTGGGCTACATGAAAATTAATTTCTTAATTAGTTATTTAAAAGTAAGGTCCTATCTCAACTCGTCTACTTTCAAAAATACACTCAAAGGAACAACGTATGCAGCTTTATTTTTAATCGTATTGATCTCCTCATGGGCTGTACCGCAAGAAGATGC
>DBUV01000070.1:4782-5413 GCA_002308095.1 Acidimicrobiia bacterium UBA1281 | reverse complement strand
TAACTGGGACTGTAACGATGCATATGCAAGAGCATACTTTTATAAACTAGATTGGGATTATACCTCTACAAACTTCACTATTGATCAATATGTAGCCACTGAAACCACCACTATTCAACGAACTACAACAACCGTAGACTTTAGCTCTACTTCAAATATTGCAGGAAATGTCAAAGGTATTAATGCATTAGCTATGTCACCAACAGGCGTTATGTATGTAACAATTACTTCTGATGGACATGGCACACACCTCTTTACCATTAGTACTACAGGTACTCTTACTCCACTAGCTCATATTGCTGACTACACCCAAGTCGGTGACCTTGATTTTTATGACGGAGTAAATGGTTACTACGGGTTCTCATCTGGAGAGTATGTCGTGAACGCAAATGGTAACGATCAAATTTATATGGCTCAAGCTGGTTTTAAGCATGGCTATATCTATAACGTTGACACTGGAGGAGTAACTACCTTTGCTAATCCAGGTATGACCACTCATATTAATGCTGCCGACTTTTCTTATATTGATAACTGGGACGGCAAAGAGCTTGCTACTTATAATGCTTTAGCTAACAAAGTTGTACTTTACGATAAAGACAACAACACCATTACAGAAGTTACACCAACAAAC
>DBUV01000070.1:0-4415 GCA_002308095.1 Acidimicrobiia bacterium UBA1281 | reverse complement strand
GAGGGAGAGATTCGTTTTATTATTGATGATGGTCTTGGAAATAGATTTGAGGTAAGAAGAACTGGTACCAATCAATACAACGTAGTTGCAAAAGGAACAACATTTACAAGTGATAACACAGATGGTGCATCTTGTGGACCAAATGCTTATGATCCATTTGCTCCATCATTTAAAACCTCTCTTGGAGTCTGTGCAAGCGGTTATCAACAACCAGCTCTTCTTATTACCAACAACAGACAAACAACACAGTACTTCGATGTAGATTACAGAATTGCAGGTGGAAGCTGGGTCAATATTTTAAATGGAACACAGATATCGCCAGGGGGTCAGTTTTCTACGTCTGATGCACCTGCTGTATACCAAGGACAGACTGTGGAGTACAGGATGAGGTATAACACTTCTAATCCATCAAGTGGTACGTTCTATACGGTCGGAGATTTATTAACTGGCTCAGGTTGTGGTGCTTATGCTGCAGGTACAGTTGATACGGCTCCAGGAACTTGTAGTGGTGGTTCTTCAACACCTACAGTCACCCTAACCAACACAGGAACAGTTAATGCATATTTTGATGTGCAGTACAAGATTGGCTCAAGTGGTACTTGGATAACCTTTATAGATGGTGAGTTAGTTGTCTCAGGAACACCAGAGACTATCAGTATGCCATCCCCAGTAGCAAATGCTCAGACAGTTTATTTTCAGTATATTGTGGCAGATGCAAACCCATCAGCTACGACTGGGTTCACATCAGCTGCGAGTAGAACTATTGATTGTAAAACATATACAGGTACTATTACTGCAACCACGAACAGTACATGTAACCAAGACAAGGTGTCATATACGGTGACAGTAACAAATACTGGAAATACGACAATGGAGTTTGCTGTAGCAAGACGTAACACAAGAGGAAGTTCTCAATTTTCATGGCAGGATCAAAATAAACCTATCAGTGCTGGTGGAACATATACATTTACAACAGATGTATATCACGGAGTTACACCAGAATTTAAAATGACGTACGGAACTAGTTACCTTGTTTATTATCCAACAGATTTAACTAATTCAAGTCATGTTGAAGGAACATTCACTTCAAGATCTCATGGAAGTCATCTAAAATCAGGAGATTCCTGGATTCGATGGACTGCAAGTAGCGCTGTAGATTGCAACTGGTGGGGCAATGGTGGAGAATCAACAAATAGCAGTAGTAATTATTCTTTAATCAATCAAAGCACTTCTCAAATCTGTGATGGCTCTGGTAACGCAACAATAAGGCTTACAGTAACTAACTTTAATGCAAGCAACGATAGTTACGGTGCTTTTATTGATGTAGAGTTTTCTACAGATAATGTTACCTGGACAGAGGTCGTAGACGGACAGGCCATTGCCGATGCTCAATCCCTTACTTTTTCATCACCAGTAACCATTTCCTCATCTTCAACAGGATATTTCAGATATCGTGTTGCTGAGGCAAACCCTACAGATTCCACAGCAAATGCCGCATGGGCAGTCTTTAGTAAACAAGCAAACTGTGTTGCTGACTTTACACAGTCAGCATCCTTTAGTTCTTGTGCCTCTGTTGGAAGGTACTCAACACTATCTGTAACCAATAATGAAGCACAGACGTTGTACTTTCAAGCTGCACCTACTAAAACTTCATCTACCAGTTACAATTCATCAAATTCGAGCTATATAGATTGGTCAGCTGCAATTTATTTCTCAGTTCCAGCTGGCGAAACGCTAACTTATGATGCTACTACCAGTCCAGACATGAGAAAACTATACCCTGATGATACTGAAGGTTATATGCAGTGGATTGTACAAGGTTCTTATATTGAGAATCCTGATTGGTCTAATACATCTGGGTACCCTTATAAATATACAAACCAAGCATACAACGACTGTACACCATCAGTTACAGCAAGTTATGAAGTGACAGCGTGTAGTTCTGCAGGCCAAACCTCTACTTTAATTCTTACCAACAACGAGTCAGAGACAGTGTATTTTAAGGTGACTCCTTCAAAAGTAGGCGCCGGCTCCTCCTACACCAGCTCGTCTGGCTACCTCAGTACTGATACAACAACATTTTCCATTGCCGCCGGTCAAACTTTAACCTATACAGCAGGAGCAAAAACATACACAAACGAAGCAGACTCGTATATGCATTGGAGGATTCAGAAGTCCTACACTGAAAACCCTTCATGGAATTCAAGTATTTACGAATATCAACATTTATATTCCCCATCAAATGGAATTAGTAGGCATCACGATTGTGATTTAAATATTAACCCAGCAGCTCAACAGCATCAGTATGAAACGAAAGCATCCAATGTAGTAAACAGCTGTGTTGATAATAAACAGTGGATGGGTTGGGTATTATATAACTCAAACTATGGCGACATCAATAGAACAGCATTGTGGTATGCATTTGAAATCTCTCTTGATAATGGTTCTACGTGGACTAAAAATGACTTATTCTACAAGCTTTATTATACAGATAGTTATAACGATAATCATGCAGTTACTGACAGTAATGTTACTGGAAGTCTGGCAACAGATGGCTATACGGCAGTTCAAACAACAAACTATATAAATCAGGAGCAAAGCAACAATAAAGATTATATTTATCTTTCAACTCGGGCATTATCTGGCTCCATAATGAAAATTAGATATAAAGTTACATACAGTGCAGATGAACTTGCCTCAACAGATTGGATTGTTTTTGGAAATTACAATAAAACTGTTGAACAACGTACAACAAATTGTGATCCAGTCATCACCACTACTGGATGGGGGACAGCGACAACTACTACTTCTACCAATGATACATACAGCGGTCTTGTCACTATTGGGGAGTGTCAAAATACTTTAGAAACAGGAGGATTTGCAACTGCAACATTTACTGTCACAAGACCTGCTGGTACGCAGTATTATCTGTACCTTGCAAAAACGACGGATGGTGGAAGTAACTGGACTGATATTGAGACTAATCTTGCAGTAGGCGCCTCATATACAGATTCTTCAACTGTCAACCACGCAGGAACAGTGCAGTATAAGTTTAAGTTTTCTTACACAAGTGGTAATTTTACTAACTCAAAACTGTACTACTCAGCAGTAAAAACAGTGAACTGTCCTACAGTAGGCGTAAATACAGCGACTATTGGTTTAGGTACTTGTGTCTCTGGTGGTTCTAAACCATCTATTACAGTGGGCAACAACGGTTGGGCATCAGGTTATTTTCACGTACAGTACTCAACTGATTTGGGCACCACATGGAATGAGGCATTCTATGATGCCAGTAATGGCAATGCAGTGATTTACAAGATGCTACTTCCTGATGAAGTTAAAACTTTTACTATTCAAGATACAGTTCCCCAGGGAACAACTATTGCCATGAGGTATAGGTATGCTGCTACTTCACCTGTTACTAGTGGAAGCTTTACTACTACAGGAACTCTTCTTGTTGATTGTGCAAACGATATTACATCTCATAGTTTCTCCCAATTACACGCAGCGAGCACCTGTTATAACAATGAACAAACAATTAGAATTACTTATAGTGGAAACACCACTAGAGCTAATTACTTAATCTATCAAATAAAAGTAAATGACGGAGCATATTCAGTTGAGAGAACGGCTACGCTTATGGGTACTTCTGGGACAAGTCCTATCAATCTGTTTGGAACCTATGGCGATGGAGACATAGTAACAATTAAGTATCATATAGAAGGTACTACAGGTGGTTCTTACTACACTGCTGTTGAAGCAACACCAATAACTATTGACTGTGGGGTTTCAGTCGGCGATTCAAGTGATGACCCTATTTACTTCCAAACTGATTATGTATCTTGTAGTGCATATGGCCCTGATAAATTTGAATTGAAAGTCAAGAGACGTAGTAGCGTAAGCAGCAGTAGCACGTATGTTCACTTTCAAGTTGAGATTTCACATGATGGAAATTCCTGGAAACCTTTTGGACACATGCAGTATTCAGAACAAAATAATTACTGGCACAGTACAACCCAAAATTATGGTGGTTTTGGTGGTGATGAAGCTACATATTTTGGATACTGGAGGCCGTATTACTTTAACATGACAAGCCAGTCTGTCTCTGGTGTTATCTTGCTTGACTCATCACACGAGTATCAAATTAGATATAGATATTATTCAAGTAACACAAACCATAAAAATATGCAAAACTTTACTGGAAATTATTCAACTATTACAGTAGCTGCCGACCCTGATTGTGATAGCAACGACGTCCAACCAGTTACTCTTACAACAACACAGTTAACATGTCTCGAAAATAAGGGTCAAGTAGAATTCAAGTTTGAAGATACAACTGTAACCCATCTGTAACCATACAATCCATCTAGGTTATTTTATCAGTATTCTACAAATGGAGGTGTTAGTTGGAGTAA
>DBUV01000032.1 GCA_002308095.1 Acidimicrobiia bacterium UBA1281 | reverse complement strand
GGCTGAGGAAGAAGCTAATAAAGGAAGGGATGTAATCCTTGTACGAGACGAAACAAGCCCAGAAGATATTCATGGGATGCATTCTTCAGTAGGTATTCTTACAACAAAGGGTGGAATGACAAGCCACGCGGCAGTGGTAGCGAGAGGGATGGGTAAACCATGTGTTGTCGGCGCAGAAAGCCTAACTATAGATTTCATTGAAAAAACCATCGGTAACGGAAGCGAGACGCTCCATGAGGGAGATATCATCTCAATGGATGGCAGCTTAGGCGAGGTCTACATCGGTGAGCTAAAATCTGAACCACCAAAACAGACAGTAGAATTTAACACCCTCATGAATTGGTCTAATGACATAAAGAGACTTGCTGTAAGAGCAAATGCAGAAACAGCATTGGATACAGCTAAAGCATTAGAGTTTGGGGCAGAAGGTATTGGCTTATGTAGAACTGAACATATGTTTTTCGAAGGGGAGAGAATAACTCCTATGCGTGAAATGATTATGTCAGATACAACACAGGGAAGAAAGAGAGCTCTAAGAAAATTAATTAAATATCAGATTGCTGATTTTGAGGCTTTATTTCAACTCTTGGGCGAAAAACCAATAACAGTCAGATTATTAGATCCTCCAATGCATGAGTTTCTTCCAAAAAGTGATATCGAAATGTCAGATTTAGCTAATGCTATTGGTGTTTCTCCAGGATATGTACGAGAGATGCTACTTAAACTTTCTGAAAGTAACCCAATGCTCGGTCATAGAGGTGTACGTCTGGGCTTAAGTTATCCAGAGATATATGAAATGCAAGTAGAAGCAATACTTCGGGCAGCGCATAATCTTTCCAAAGACCAAGGAATGACTATAACGCCGGAGATAATGATCCCTCTTGTTATGAACGCTGAAGAATTGGGTCAAATGAAAAAGATACTCTTGAAGAAGATTAAAAAACTTGAGAAAAAACTTGATTACGATTTTATGTATACAATCGGAACTATGATTGAGCTACCAAGCGCAGCTTTAAATTCGAATTCTATTTCTGAACATGCTGACTTTTTCTCCTTTGGAACTAATGATTTAACCCAGACAACCTTAGGGCTCTCAAGAGACGATGCTTCAAGGTTTTTAAATGAGTATGTAGAAAAAGATATTTTCAATATAGACCCTTTTGTATCTATTGATGTTGATACTGTTGGTAAATTAGTGGAGATGTCTTCCTCGGATGGTAAGAAGGCTAATAAAGATCTAAAAATTGGAGTCTGTGGAGAACATGCGGGAGAAGCTAATTCTATATTCTTCTTAAATACTTTAGATATTGATTACATTTCCTGTTCACCATACAGGATTCCAACAGCTCGACTAGCAGCAGCCCAGGCAGAAATTAACAAATAATCAAATTTCTTTGATACATACACCTAACTTTTAGAGTCTTAGTTAGTAGGATAAAAATATGATATTAAAAGACAAAAAGATATTAATAACTGGAATACTAACTGATAAAAGTATTGCTTATGCAACTGCTCAGGTTGCAATAGAAAATGGAGCTCAAGTTGTTGCTACTGGTTTTGGAAAAGGTCTCCGAATTACTGAGAGAATCGTCAAAAGATTACCTGGGGATATTCAAGTTTACGAAATGGATATTCAGAACGAAGAACAGGTAGTAAGTGCTGCAAATAGCATCAAAGAAGACTTTGGAAATCTAGACGGTATATTACATGCCATAGCATTCTCGCCAACTGAGGCAATGGGTGGAAATTTTATGAACACTAGTATTGAAGATGCTTCAACATCATTTGAAGTTTCAGCTTTTTCACTAAAGACCTTATCTCAAGGATTTAAGTCTTTGTTAAACAATCCAGCTTCTATTGTTGCTTTAGATTTTGATAATTCACAATCTTGGCCAGGATACGACTGGCAAGGTGTTGCAAAATCTGGACTACAATCTGTCGTGCGATATCTCGCCTACTACATGGGAGAAGACGGGGTAAGAGTAAATGCTGTTTCTGCTGGACCTTTGGCAACAACTGCTGCTAAAAATATACCCGGTTTTGGTGAAATGAATGACGAGTGGGACCAAAAGGCTCCACTTGGATGGGATTCAAAAGATGCAATCCCAGTTGCTAAAGTGGTTAACTTTTTATTATCTGAATACTCTGAGGCTGTATCAGGAGAAATTATCCATGCTGACGGGGGAGCACACTCTGTTGGCGGAACGATGTTACCCTAATTAATTTTTAAGATTTTTTAAAAACTAATACTCCATTATGACCTCCAAAACCGAATGAATTCGACATAGCTATATTCATTTCTTTTTGAACAGCATCATTAGGTGTATAGTTTAGATCACATTCTTCATCAGGATTGTTTAGATTTATTGTTGGAGGAATAATACTCTTTTGAAGAGCGAGCACTGAAACCATAGATTCAAAGGCTCCGCCACCACCCAATAAATGACCTGTCATTGATTTAGTAGACGAGATGTCTAAATCATAAGCTTTATCTCCAAACACAGTTTTAATTGCAGCTGTTTCATTCTTATCATTTGCGGGCGTTGAGGTTCCATGCGCATTTATGTAGTCAATATCATTTATTGATAATTCAGCATCTTCAATGGCTTTTTGCATTGCAACTACTGCGCCTTTTCCACCTTCTGCGGGGGCAGTAATGTGATATGCATCGGTAGTTGCTCCATAGCCAGCAACATATCCATATATCTCCGCACCTCTTTTAAGTGCTGATTCTTCGCTTTCCATTACTAGAACTGTTGAGCCTTCTCCCATAACAAAACCATCTCTATTTTTATCAAATGGTTTGCAAGCTTCTTTGGGATTTTCATTATTAGTAGAAAGAGCTCTAATTTGGGCAAACGCTCCAATAGTCATAGGGGTTGTTCCAGATTCTGTTCCTCCAGTCACAACCATGTCCACAACTCCATTTTGAATCATATTCTTTGCTTCACCAACTGCATTAGCAGAGGCTGCGCACGCGGTAGTAATAGTTAGAGAAGGCCCTNNGCCAGCAACATATCCATATATCTCTGCACCTCTTTTAAGTGCTGATTCTTCGCTTTCCATTACTAGAACTGTCGAGCCTTCTCCCATAACAAAACCATCTCTATTTTTATCAAATGGTTTACAAGCTTCTTTGGGATTTTCATTATTAGTAGAAAGAGCTCTAATCTGGGCAAACGCTCCAATAGTCATAGGGGTTGTTCCAGATTCTGTTCCTCCAGTCACAACCATGTCCACAACTCCATTTTGAATCATATTCTTTGCTTCACCAACTGCATTAGCAGAGGCTGCGCACGCAGTAGTAATAGTTAGAGATGGCCCTTCAATCCCGTACTTAATTGCTACTTGACCGGTACTTGAGTTAGGCATTAATTGTGTAATTGCTAGTGGATTAATTCTTGAAGCACCTCTTTCATCGTAAGTCCTAACAGCTTGTTCTGTAGCTCCAATTCCTCCGATACCTGTACCAAACACAATTCCAACATTGGGTCCTAATCGTTCTTCAGGATTTAAGTTTGCATCTTTTAATGCTTCTTCAGTAGCAAATATTGAAAGATGCGAAGACCTGTCTAATTTACGTGCATGTTGTTTACCCATGTACTCATTTGCGTCAAAATTTTTAACTTCGCCAGCAAAAGAAACAGGAAGTTCATTTGTTTCAAAAGAAGTTATTGTATCAATGCCAGATTCACCTTTGATTAACTTATCCCATGTGTCGGTGACATTATTGCCTAAGGGATTAATAGTTCCAAGGCCCGTGATAACAACACGTCTTTTAGACATGATTTTTTATAACTTAGAATGCAGTAAGTTTACGGCCTGACCAACTGTTCCAACATCTGTAAGTTCTTCATCATCGATTTCTATTTCAAATTCATCTTCAAATGCCATTACAACTTCTACAATGCCTAAAGAGTCTATATCTAGATCCTCTTCAAGTTTT
>DBUV01000028.1:3514-7259 GCA_002308095.1 Acidimicrobiia bacterium UBA1281 | reverse complement strand
ATAAGTGGTTTTCCTAAATAAAAACTATAAGGACAGAGACAAAAGTCCGAAGAGAAGTGGAATCAATAACAGAAACCCCAGCAGTACTATCTTTTTTGCATTCATACTTTAAAGTGTATCATTGAATCTATGGATGATAAAAAATTCTTTATACTCTCTACATTTTTTCTTGGAGCAATTATTTTTACGGCAGTTACTGATTACGATCTAATCTCAATGGGACTATCTTTTGCCGCAATGGGTGTTTGCTTTTGGTACATTAAAAATAGAAACCCTAAGAAATAAATTGAGGTATTTTCGTCCACTTGTTCCTTACTTGATTGGTTTACTCTTGATTGTGAGTACGGCAGAGTTTACTAACATTGCTCTCACCAACATCTTGGTACAGACAATCTTATTTATTTTTGTAGTATGTATTCCAATATGGAGAACTCAAAGAATGAGTTATGTAGATATTGGTTGGCCTTGGGGTCTAGTTCTACTTGGTATTGTTAGCTACCTTTTGAGTAGTGGTTATTGGTTGAGATCACTAATCGTCAGTTCGATGGTAATTCTTGTTGGTTTAAGAATGGGATTGGGAGCTGTAAAAATGTGGAGGGCCGGGTATTTAGATAAAGAATTTCCTAGATACCAGTACCAGAGGATACTTTGGAAAGAAGAAGGAAAAGAAAACACTCAACTCGCTCTACAAATAGATGCTATTTCACAGGGTCTTGCAAACGCCTCATTTCTTTCACTACCAATATTCATCACAGCTTCAAGCACATCACAGTCATTAGAGCTATTGGAGATTGTTGGCATAACTATCTGGTTGCTGTCGTTGTTAATGGAGTCGATAGCAGATTTTCAAAAATTGGGTTTTCTTAAAAAAATGAAAAAAGAAGGAAAGCAAAATCAAGTATGCAATATTGGGTTATGGAAATACACAAGGCATCCAAATTATTTTGGTGAATGGATGGTATGGAATGGACTCATAATTATGGCAATCCCATCATGGCTTAGGTTAGAAACGCTGAGTATTGCATTCCTTAACGATCAACAGAGCAAGATACTTTGGGTACTAATTGGCATTGGACTTTTGTATACATCCAAAATGATGTACACCACTCTCGTCTACACAACAGGTGCAGTACCATCTGAGCATTTCTCAATTGAAAAGCGTCCGGATTACAAAGAGTATCAAAAAACAACTAATAGATTTTTTCCAGGTCCCAAAAAAGAAAAATAAATTATTTCACAATTTCACAAAGTTTACATACTTATGGTATAGTTCCTTTATGCAAAAATTAAACGTTGTGCAAGTGGTGGTTTACATACATATGTAGTGCCCTTACGCAACCTTTTTTGACACCGGGCACCTGCCCGGTTTTTTTATTTTAGGAAGGAAAATAATGAAAAAACAAGAAAATGGTCAGACAAAGGCTAACGATATAAAAAGAACAAAGGCTGAAATTTATGAAAGTCTTTACGATGGAGAATAGTTTTTTAGATCATGAAGGACTAAAAACTGAATGGGAAACCAATCCAAGATGGAAAGGGATTACGAGAAACTATTCTGCTGAAGATGTGGTAAGTATTCGAAATTCTGTGGAGATTAAACATACTCTTGCAGAAAAAGGATCACAAAAACTTTTCAGTGATTTATCAGTGAAAGATGAATGGATATCTGCCTTAGGTGCACTTTCGGGAAATCAAGCCGTTCAAATGGTGAAAGCTGGGCTTAAGGCAATCTATTTAAGTGGGTGGCAAGTTGCTGCAGATTCAAATCTTGGAGAAACAACCTACCCAGACCAATCTCTGTATCCAAGCAATAGTGCCCCAACTTTGGCAAAGAGAATAAATAATGCATTACTTAGAGCTGAACAGGTGGACCGAGTAGAGGGAAAAGAAGATATAGACTATCTCGTTCCTATTGTTGCTGATGGTGAAGCAGGTTTTGGTGGAACACTAAATGTATTTGAGTTGACGAAGAAATTTATTGAAGCTGGAGCAGCTGGTGTACATTATGAAGACCAACTTGCAGCTGAAAAAAAATGTGGACATATGGGTGGAAAAGTATTGGTTCCAACCAGTCAACACATAAGGACTTTAACTTCAGCAAGGCTTGCAGCTGACACAATGGGTGTACCAACAGTAATCATTGCAAGAACAGATGCACTTGGAGCAAATCTTATCACTAGTGATATTGATGATGCTGATAGTCATTTTGTATTAGGGGAGAGAACTTCCGAGGGGTTCTTTAAAGTAAAGAATGGTCCAGAAGCTGCAATCAGTCGTGGATTATCTTACGCTCCATATTCAGATCTTATATGGTGTGAAACAGGAACACCAGACATAGGGTTTGCTAGAGATTTTGCAGATGCCATACATGAAAAATATCCTGATAAATTACTAGCTTACAATTGTTCGCCATCGTTCAATTGGAAAAAAGCTTTGTCAGATGATGAAATAGCAACCTTCCAAGAAAAGCTAAGTTCATTTGGATATAAATTTCAATTTATTACTCTTGCTGGATTTCATGCACTCAATACTTCAATGTTTGAGCTAGCATCAAAATACAGGGGAGGAAACATGTCTGCTTACGTTGAACTTCAACAAAAAGAGTTCGCATTAGAAGCAGAGGGATTTACTTCTGTGAAACACCAAAGAGAAGTTGGAGCAGGGTATTTTGATACAGTCTCAACAATTATTAGCGATGGAGATGCATCAACACTTGCCCTTACAGGTTCAACAGAAGAGGAACAGTTTTAATGTTTGAAGTAAATGATTCAATTTCAACTGAGAATATTATTACCGAAGATTCACTGAAATTTCTGGAAAAATTCATTACTTCCTTTGAAGATAGACGTAAAGAACTCTTAAAAAAACGTATAGATGTACAGAGTTTTATCTCAAGTGGCGGTAAGTTTTCTTTTCCAGAAGATAAGACAATACGAGAGGGTGATTGGAAAGTTGTTCCTCCACCTCAAGATGTAGCAAACAGGAATGTTGAGATTACAGGACCAGTTGATCGAAAAATGATCATTAATGCACTTAATTCAGGGGCTGATGTATTTATGGCAGATTTTGAGGACTCAACGTCTCCAACATGGCAAAACATTCTGAATGGACATATCAACTTAATAGATGCAAATAAGCGTGATATATCATTTGAAAATAAAGAGAAAGGAAAATCATACAGTCTTAATCAAGAATCTACAACATCTCTATTTGTAAGACCAAGAGGTTTACATTTGCTTGAAAAAAACGTGGTTTATAACAATGAACCAGTTTCTGCCAGTATTTTTGATTTTTGTATGTACATATTTCACAATGCACAACTACGACTAGATAATGACTTAGGAAGCTATTTCTATATACCTAAATTAGAGACTGCTGAAGAATCACAATTGTGGGATGATATGTTTACCCTTGCAGAGAAAGAGTTGAACCTTCCAACAAGCACAATCAGAGCAACGGTATTGCTCGAAACTATTTCTGCTTCCTTTGAGATGGATGAGATTCTCTATAGTCTAAAAAATCACTCACTTGGTATGAATGCTGGAAGGTGGGACTATATTTTTAGTGCAATCAAGAGACATCGAGATGTAGAGGGTGTAATTTTTCCTGACCGATCACAAATAACTATGACGGTGCCTTTTATGAAAGCTTACACACAATTACTAGTACAAAGTCTCCATAAACGAGGTGCCCACGCGATTGGTGGCATGTCAGCCTTTATTCCAGACAGACGTAATCCTGAAAT
>DBUV01000028.1:2954-3191 GCA_002308095.1 Acidimicrobiia bacterium UBA1281 | reverse complement strand
ACTGAGGATGCTTTTACAAAAGTAAAAAATGACAAAGTAAGAGAAGCAGAGATGGGTTTTGATGGTTCATGGGTTGCACATCCAGATCTTGTTGGTATTTGTAAAGATGTCTTTACTGAGCATTTAAAAGATAAAAGCAATCAAATTGATTATGTACCAAGTTACGAGATAACAGATGATATGTTACAAGATTTCACGATAGAGAACTCCTCCATAACTGAGGAGGGAATCAGAACA
>DBUV01000028.1:0-2783 GCA_002308095.1 Acidimicrobiia bacterium UBA1281 | reverse complement strand
ATTTGTAAAGATGTCTTTACTGAGCATTTAAAAGATAAAAGTAATCAAATTGATTACGTACCAAGTTACGAGATAACAGATGATATGTTACAAGATTTCACTATAGAGAACGGCTCTATAACTGAGGAGGGAATCAGAACAAATATCAAAGTAGGTATTCTATACATTCAGTCATGGTTACTTGGACAAGGTGCCGCAGCTTTATTTAATCTTATGGAAGATGCAGCAACAGCAGAAATCTCACGTTCACAATTATGGCAGTGGGTTCACGCAGGTGCTACAACAGATGAGGGTACAGCAATAAATCCAGAGTATATTAAAACTGTAATTTCTGAAGAAGTAGAGGTTATACATACTCTTGTTACCAACACTGAAATGTTAAATGAGGCAGTAGAACTCTTTACTGAATTAATTATCAACAAAGAATTTGAAGATTTTTTAACTCTTCCAGCCTACGAACTAATAAAGTAAAACTTAAAAGAGTTGGTGTAGGTACCACAAGGGTATGCACAGGGTAAGCAGTACCTACATTTAACCAACATCTTTTGTGACTGGTGAGCATTGAAAGTACTAAATTAATTTATGTTCATCCAACGCTCTAAGTTAAGTATTGCATTGACCTAAGACAGAATTCTTTAACGAGCAGCAGTTCTTAAATTAACTCTACCGCCTGCTTGATAACCTCTATTGTTTCATTACGATTATCTTCTTGCAGTGATAGTAGCTGTAGATAAACAGCCTCAATTCCAACTTCCTGCCACATAGATAAAGTTGCGGCTACTTCATCTGGTGTACCGAAGAGATAGCTTTTCTCTTTCCAGGTATTAGCTATCTCATCTTCAGATTGGGATAGTGCTTTAGCAGCAGCAGTTAATGATTCCCCAACACGATCTTGAGTTAAACCTACTACTGGAGGACAGGCTGTAGTAATTTCTAGTTTTGACACATCTCTTCCGTCTTCAACAGCAACTTCTTTAAATAAAGAGATGCTATTTGATAGTATTTCTTTAGGACCGGCATATATATTAAACTCCTCCGAATACTTCCCAGCTAAAGTTGGAGTTTTAACCTTTCCTCCACCCCCAATAATGATGGGAATATCCTGTAAAGCTGCTGGCTCGACTGGAAATTGTTCAAGTTGGTAGTACTTACCTTGAAACCCTTTATCATTTCCTGAAAGTGCTTCTCTGATATAAATTAGTGATTCCTCGAGCATTTCAAAACGAGTTTTTAAATCTGGGAATGGTATGCCGTAGAGATCATGTTCAATTTCTAGCCACCCAGTTCCAACACCTAAACGAAATCTTCCTTTTGCCATATCATTTATTGTTGAGGCCATTTTGACCAGCACGCTTGGATGTCTAAAGGTTATTGGCGAGACAAGTATTGAGTACACCATTTTTTCTGTATCTCTAACTAGTCCTGCGCTCGCAGTTAACAAATCTAAAGCTGGAGTGGCGTCATTTTTATCATGTCGTTGTTTCCCAACTATATAGTGATCAGGAAGACCTATTCTCTCAATATCATTTTGTTCTGACCATTTAGATAGATTCAAGAGCGTGTCGTAACTT
Organism: Acidimicrobiia bacterium UBA1281; assembly: GCA_002308095.1. Taxonomy (GTDB): domain Bacteria; phylum Actinomycetota; class Acidimicrobiia; order Actinomarinales; family Actinomarinaceae; genus Actinomarina. The sequence goes on along the minus strand of DBUV01000028.1, from coordinate 1,212 downwards.
CCACGAGCCTGAAGAAATATTTTCATAACGTTAGTTTAATCTAAATATTTTTTCGATCTGGTCGTAAGTTTTGTTCTCTATAACCTCTAATTTTGAAATAAGGTCAGAATTGACTTTACCTGTTTCCTTCCAGACAGGAACCATAGCGTTCCAAATACCCTCACCTTTTAAGCGAGAGTATAAAGAAGCTCCAATATGAATTGCAATAACTAGATAACTAAGTGTTGCTGAAAACTCATGTAGACCTATCGCTATACCCATTCCTCTTGTATCAAAAGAAAGCATTGCAGCAATGAGTAGACCGGTAGTAGGCAACATTATTAAACTAAAATAAACAAGTCGGTGCACTGTTTTTGCAATAAATAAATGCCCTTTTCTCATTTCTTCATGTGCGCCAAGAAGGGTAGGTGTCCCTTTCATATAAAAATATCTAATAAGCACAATTACTAAGAAGACAATGGCAAATACAATTTCAAAGTTAAGTAAAGAGGTGTCTTCTAGTTCTTCTAAATCACCAACTTGTTTGAATATTCCATATGCATAGAGCACTGTAAAAGTCCAGTGAATGAACTTTGATGTAATGGTATGGGAATTCATATCTGATATTTTACAATATATTTCTTAGAAACAGCTGAAAATTACAACAGAAGAAGATTTCAAGTAATTTAATAATGTTATATAATTTTAAAATATTGTAAGGCTCTGATAGCAAAATACACAATTACAAAAAAAGCTACTAAAGCAGATATAGCTTGTGACACCGTGATATCTGCTGGAAGATAAGTAACTGAGTAAACGAGAGGAATTCCAGCAGTTAAAATTAATTTATATATATTTGTTTTCTTCTCTTTATCCATTTATTAATTCAGTTTTTCTTTTATCGTCTGAAATTTTAAATGTCCTCGTTCTCTTCTTTTTCTTCTAATTGAGAATAAATATCTTTTCCTGAGCCTGATGCGTAGACCTTAACAAACAAACGTACTGCTAAATAGGCAAAACCTGTAGCAAGAATCACCTGACCTGGCCTGTTGTAGTCAGGAGCTAATATTGGCCAAGCAATAGCTATGATAAAGAGAAGTCCTAACCATGCTTTCGACTTATATTTCATTAATTAGATTTTAGCTAATTAATGTCTGTTTAATCATCAGTTCTGAAAAATAATATTTGAGTTTATGAGTATCTAAAATTTAAATATGAATGTTAAAAACCTAA
>DBUV01000013.1 GCA_002308095.1 Acidimicrobiia bacterium UBA1281 | reverse complement strand
GATGAAGCAACTGATAAATGGGGTACAAGAGTAGTTCGAGTTGAGATTCAAAGAATTGATCCACCTCAAGATGTTCAGGACGCAATGAACAAAGTTATGAAAGCAGAGAGGGATAGAAGAGCTGCTGTTACTGAAGCAGAAGGTGAAAAGAAAGCCGCAATTTTGACTGCTGAAGGTGAAAGAGAGTCACAGATTCTATCAGCACAAGGTGAGGCAGAAGCTCTCAAAGCTGTAGCTGATGCACAGAAGTATGAAAAAATTGCAGTTGCAGAGGGTGAAGCTGAAGCCATTGAACAAGTATTTAATGCGATTCATAAAGGAAATCCATCCAATGAACTTATTGCAATTAAGTATCTTGAATCATTAGAGAAAATAGCAGACGGTAACGCAACTAAGATATTCCTACCAGCTGACATGTCAGCTACACTCGGAAGTATTGGTGCAATATCAGAACTTTTTAAAGAAGATAAAGATAACTCAGAAAAACTTGCTGACGAATAAATAAAAACCTATTAAAAGTAGGGATACACCACTTACTTTGTTTATAAAGTCCTTAGTTTTTTCAGATGAATTCTTAAAGAAGAAGTCACTTGTATAGGCATATGTAATATCTGCAATAAAATTAATCAAAATGGTGATAAGCCCGAGATAAATTAGGCTCAAAAAATATCCAGATTCCGCTGTCATATAAATTGGCAGAACAGTGAGATAAAAAACCCACATTTTTGGATTAAGTAGATTTACTTGAAAGCCTGTCAAAAAAGCAGAGCTGTTAGTTACCTTTTCTTTTGTAGAACTTTTCGATGTCACTGTTTGGAAACCTTTGAAAATAATATAAATAGAACCCACAAAATAAATAACGTTAATCATGACTGGTACAGTATTGACGAGAAGACTGACAACTAATGCTGAGACTACAGTTATTCCTATAGCTCCAGTAGCAGCACCTAGAGCTACTTCAAAACCCTTTCTTCTAGAGTGTTGGACTGATTGGTTAACCACTAGGGCAATAATCAATCCTGGACTAAAAGCAACACTCAGTTGGATTATTAAGAAGGGAAGTAATACAGAAGAACTAATCACACAAGTTCAATGCACAAAATTAAGATTTACTCTTTTTGAGGGCAGGTACTCCCAGAACCATCTCTACTTCAAGATCTTTATACTCTTCTGCTATTTGATTACCAATAATTATTAATAACTCAAGTGTAGATTCTTTCTTTCCTGCATTTGCACCAAATGTTCTAGGAGCATCTGTGTATTGCTTTTTAATATTATTAAATAATTCAGTAGATTCTGTTTTATTAAAATTATCAGAAATCATTTTTTTAGTTATTGATTCAAAACTTTTTCTTTGTCTTCTTGGAAGGTTAAATTTCATATCAACATACTAACTAATTATTGATTCTTATTTGCAGCGAGACCTTATATTCTTCTGAATATTTAACAGTATCTAATTCAGTAAAATTAAATTTTTCATGAAAAAGAAATGATGGGATATTCTTAGCTGGTAGAAGATTTATTTCAGCTGTTAAGTGGGAAATACTATTCATTTCGGCAAATTTAACGACTTCTTCATAAAGTTTCGACCCTATAGATCTCTTCCTGTAATTTTTATCAACAGCGATTCGGTCAATATATAAAAAATCACTTACACGTTGACTAATTTCATTGAAATTTTTATGTTCAAAGTCACTCATATAAGAGTTTGTTGCTTTTGTATCTTGGAAAGAGATAACAAATCCCACAACTTTATCATCAACAACTGCACATAAATTATAATCTGAGTTCTCCCATGAGTTTTGAAGCTCTTCAAGTGTTACAGTTCCAACTTCTGGAGTATTTTCTTGATTAATTCTGTGACACTCTACTAAGTTTTCGCTTTTTATTTTGATTATTTTCATTTGATACTCATAAAATTATACATTGTGTGTATAAAATGTTAAATTAGTCATATGCAAGATACTACTGTACTAATGAGCTCACCGGAATATTTTAAAGTTGAATATTCTATAAATCCTTGGATGGTCGAGGGTGTGAACGTAGATTTAGATTTAGCAAAACAGCAATGGGACAATCTTAAATTAACAATTGAAAAAGCTGGAGCAATGGTAGAAGTAGTTCCTCCAAATGAAAATTATCCCGACCTAGTCTTTACTGCAAATTCAGGAATAATAAATGAAAATAGAGTTTTAATTGCAAATTTTAAATTTAAAGAAAGACAAGGAGAGGAAGAGATTTACTCTAATTGGTTCAAAGAAAATGGATATTCAGTCTCAAGAATTCCATCAGAATTTAAATTTGAAGGAAGAGGCGACGCATTTGTTTTAGGGGACTATCTTGTTGGATCTTATGGTATTAGAAGTGATAAAGAAGCTCTTCTATACATAGCAAATGAGTTTGGGCTTGAGCCAAAAATTGCAGAGTTAGCTGACCCTAAGTTTTATCACCTTGATACTTGTTTTCAACAACTTCCAACCGAAAATAAAGATGCAATTTTTTATCCAAAAGCATTTAAAGATGAATCTCTTTCAGAGTTCTCAGATCTTTTTAATTTAATTCCAGTTTCTGAGGAAGATGCAAACAAATTAGCATGCAATGCTGTAGTGATTAATGATACGGTTATTTTTCCTTCTGAAGATATTGAGGTAATGGAGAAAGTTCGTGAACTTGGGCTCAATGCGGTAGCTGCGGATGTTTCAGAATTTCTTAAATCTGGTGGTGCATGCCAGTGTCTTGTAATCACATTAAAATAAAAATATGATTCTTAAAGCTATTTTGTGGCCAATAAAAAAAGTCTTGCTTTTTCCAATAAAAATTCTCTTTTATGGAACACTGCTTTTTATTGTTGGAATTTTATTTTTTCAATACAGAGCTGACTACGATGTGGACGTAAGCCCCCTTAGTGTTGCTGAGTATGAAAATTGTATCAATGTAATTGATGATTATGACCTCACTATAAATTTACTCTCAGAGTATGTTGAAAAACTTGATAGTCAACAACAATCATTTCTGTATAGTTACCTACCAGATTCATTTGGTGTTTTGACAACGCCTCAAGAGATTACTGAAGATGATTTTCAAAATGTCAGAACATTTTTAAAGAACTATCTTCAAGCTGGGAGATTTCCTGGTTTTGGAGGTAAA
>DBUV01000076.1:11874-12243 GCA_002308095.1 Acidimicrobiia bacterium UBA1281 | reverse complement strand
TTTCCTCTCCCCCTATTATTCAAAGTTGCAGCGCGACTTAGTCTATTTGTGACTTTATTTTTTACTCAGGCTAAGAATTCTAAAAGCTCCTTTTGAGACAATAATGAATACGATTGTACCGATAATCAGGTCAGGCATGTTCGAGTTTAGCCAATATACCAATATTCCCGCTAAAATCACCCCTAAATTAATTACGACATCATTTGAGGTGAAAATGAGACTTGCTTTCATATGTGCTTCTTCCTTGTCTCTTGACTTTTGGAGGAGATATAGGCAAATTCCATTTCCGATTAATGCAAAAATTGAGATTATGATCATTGTTAGATAATTTGGAAACTCTACGGGATAAATAATTCTTCTAATTACCTC
>DBUV01000076.1:440-11476 GCA_002308095.1 Acidimicrobiia bacterium UBA1281 | reverse complement strand
GCTGATTGCGTAAACAAAACTATCTGCGAGCATATCCAAGCTATCGGCTATTAAACCCATCGACTTTGATACAAGCCCATAACTCATTTCGAGAATGAAAAAAACAAGATTAATTATAAGAACTGACCAAAGTACCTTTTTCTGATTAGTCTTGTGGTCTTGATCAAAAGATTTTCGGTCAGTTATTTCCGTGTAAAGTTTTTTATGACCGAGATTTAGCGACCTTAGACTTTCCTCAATTTCCTCGATATTGTTATCGTGAAAAATAGTTAGCTCTCGTTGGTTTAAATCAAACTTCAAGTGTTTTATTTGAGATAATACTTCAAACTTCATACGAATGAGATTCTCCTCTGAAGGACAATCCATTTTGTCAATTTTGAAGNNCGGATTTTATAACTATGGGATTGCTTTTAATGCGCAATTTCAAATGGGGAACAACCTTTGTAAATTTTGAAAACTTTACAGACAGAAGACAAAGTAGGTTTTCACCTTTGGTTTTGCCACCACACGACAATCCAGAATTTCCAGAAATTTATGCGCCTACGGACGGTTTTATTTTTAGTGTAGGAGTAATTATTAAACCTTTTGGTCAAAAAAGATGAAAGGTTTGCATTGTCCTGATTTTCGATTTTTTTTATGAGCGCAATTTTTATTTCCTCTATCAAAATTTCTGTTTCATCCTTTATGATTTCAAAACCGTGTTTGCTCAGCACTTTTTCTAATTCTAATGTTTGGATGCCTGTCTTTTTGTTTAGAACAATTTGTCCAAGCTCAACCGTTTTTATGTCACAACCCAATTCTTCCAACTCCCGTAATACAGTTGATTTGCATCTGTCACATACCATATTCTTTATGTTAAGGGTTTGTTTCATAATACTTTTTATAGTGCCTGAAATGGGAAGGGCTATTAACCAACCAACCAGTATTTCCTTCCCATATCAGGGCATTATTTTAATGTTTCTTTTAGGTTCTTCATATAATCAATAATCAAGGTCTTTTCAGAATTGGACAACTTAGCATCCTTGTGAATCAAGGTGTAAGATGCTAGTGGCATCTCATCATCTTTAACCTGACTAATTATTGACTTTAGTTTGCTGTTTTTTCTTCGGTTGGAATACGCATCCCATTCATTGAAATTCAATTCTTCCTTTCCTTCATTAATGTGGTCTTCTAAAAACCAAGCAACAGGTTGTACCTTATTGTACCAAGGGTATTCTGTGTTATTACTATGACAATCATAGCAGGACTCTTGTAATAATGCGCTTATGTTTTCTTGGGTGTTGTTTACCAACAAGAAGTCAGTTTTTGGCACAGTATCACTTTGATTGAGGTCTGTGGGCACAAACTGTATGCCCACAAATCCAACCAATAAAATCAGTGCTATGATTTTTACAATTTTCATTTAGTTAATTTCTCGCTGTACTTTACCACATTTCAACATCTGGCTTCCATAATATGGATTGCGTATTTCTTCCTTTGTACTCAACCAAGCTGTACCGCCATCATACATTGGACAAAATTGCTCGTATAGTTTCACTTGTGTTCCCGTAATAGCTACCATATCAGTAACATCTTTGCTCAAAACTTTAAAATGTTCGCGTTGGTGTTTAATATCACTTTCACTGATATGTTCTGCGTGCTCGATAGCATCTTCCATAATGTCCTTTAATTCTGATTGCTGAGCATCCGTATATTTTGAAATGTCAAGCTTTCCTAATGATGTTGCGAGGGTTGCACCCAATTCTTTAGCTTTGGCATTATCATCTGCCACTAAGGCATCCTTTAAGTTGAAATAGTCATTTAATATTGTTTGGGAATTTCCATCTCCGTTCATTGCCATTTCCTTTTTATCCACATCGTGGTGACCATCGGAATTATCGTGGTTCATTTTTGAATGGTCTTCCTCAGTAATCATTTCAGAATTGGTACTGTTTTCTGTTTTCGCATCTTTACAAGACATTGCTGATAAGCTTATAAATGCCATTACCATAATTGTTGTTAATCTTACTTTTTTCATTGTTTAAAATTTAATTGTTATTACTTGATTTATTATTCTATTACTTGTTTTACTTCTCCACAGGTTAGCATTGCGCTGCCAAAATATGGATTGATTACTTTTTCTTCTTTGCTCAACCAATATGCACCATTGTTGTTATCTGCCATAGGGCAAAATTCCACATAGACCTTTTCATTAACACCAAACAATTGAACAGCATTGATTAGATGTGATGATAAATATTTAAAATGGTCTCTTTGTGCTTTTATATCGGATGTTTCAGAAATTGAGGTCGCTGAAGGTTTTATTTCCTTTTCTAATGACATCCAATGGTTATGCGCCTTATTGTTTGATAACAATTTCATATCTACTCTGGTTAAATTGTTTAGTAAACTTATTACACTTTCAGAAGCGCCTTTTGAGTCTTCTTTCACTAAAGCATCTTTTAAATTGATATACGCATTGAAAACAGCTTTTAACTGCTCTTGAAATTTCGCTGATACTTTCAGACGCTCATTCATAATAGTGTGGTCACTTTCTGTGTTGGGTGAATTGTTATCCATACCTAAATGACCCTCGTGACCTGTCATTACTTTACCACCATCTTTATTCATCAAAGACTTTTTGCCTTGTAATTGTGCTGCTGCATCAACCGTAAATGTACCGTTAGTCACTATTTCATTTCCAACAAATAATCCTTCTAAAACTTCATATTCATTACCAATTTGATTGCCTAATTTAATTTCACGCATTTCAAAAATAGTTTGGTCTGGATTTGTTTTAAGGTACACCACAGAACGTTCACCTGTCCATAACACAGAAGATGAAGGAATTGTTAATACTTCGTCATTTTTAGCTGTACTGTCTTCAATATTTGCGATTACAAACATTCCTGGTTTAAATACATCGTCCTTATTGTTTAAAACAACACGCAAGGTAACAGTTCTTGTTTTGGTGTTTAAAACTGGGTCAATGAAATCAACTTTACCTTTAAATTCTTTATTAGGATAGGCATTGGTTGTTATCATCACTTCCTGTCCTTTTTTAAAGCGGTTAATCTGATTTTCATACACATCAAAATTTCCCCAAACTGTGTTGAGATTGGCAATTTTTAATATGGGTTGACCTTGTTTAATGTAATCGCCTTGCTCTACTAATTTTTCTGTAACAGTACCCGAAAAGGTTGCATACACAGGAAAGTTTTCTTTCACTTTTCCTGTTTCTTCAATCTTATTAATTTGATTTTCAGAGAGCTTCCATAATTTCAATTTATTACGGACTGCTTTGTATAAAGCAGGTTGTGATTCTTTTAAAGATGCTGCTGTAATTAATTCTTGTTGTGCTGCATAGAGTTCTGGCGAATAAATGGTTGCCAATAATTGACCTTTACGAACTTCTTCGCCTGTAAAACTCACATTCAAACGTTCAATTCTTCCAGCGAAATAACTTACCTGTACTGCATTTGCTTCTTCGTTTTCAGCAATTTTACCAGATAATTTGATAGTATTGCCTTCAACATTGCCTTTACCAACAATAGATGTTTGAATATTAGCTAAAGCAATTGCGTTTTCAGTCAATTTGAATTGGTCTGCTAATAAACCATCACTTACACCATCAGCAGGAATTAAATCCATACCACAAATAGGGCAATCTCCTGCTTCTGGTTGCATAATCTGTGGATGCATTGAACAGGTCCACATTTGATTGGTTTCTGTAACTGCATCGTGATTATGGTCTGTTTCTTCTTTTGGTGAGCCACCAAACAGTATCCACCCTAAAAGTAGACCAACAGCTAATATTCCGAGATAAACTATATACTTTTTCATTTCTTTATTTTTTTTCGTTTTAATAATTTCCTAATTGAAGGTGACGAGGTGTACCACAACAAAAACCCACTTAAAACGGTTATCAATCCTAAAAGTGAAAAGGCTCTCAAAACAATGGTATTAAAATTGTCTCTGCCTTCATAGTCCATGGTATGTGTCATCCATAAAAAATCAAACCAACGCCAAGAACGATGTCTTACGGTTTGAAATTTTCCGTCGCTTACAGAAACGTATGCTTTTAGTGCTTCATCTGTTTTATATGAGATAACATAAGCAGGTAGTAGTTTTTCTCGATACTCGTGGTGTTTTCCAGTTTCCGTAATTTGCTCAACAGATTCTACCTCTAAACCACTTTTCATATGGTTTTTGGCAATATAGAGTGCCTCTTTCTGCGTAATACTATTTTTTGGCATTCCATCTAAAGCATTATACAATTGCTCTTTATTTATCCAATAGTACGGTGCATTATCAATATCTCTTAATTCAATAGTCTTTATACCATTTGGAACATCCATTTCTGAAGGACTTATTAAACTATTAAATGCTTTGGGTTGATACTTCAAGTTTTTAAATTGGTCTCCGTGTATTTCATCGATGTTCGTCCAACTAAAGTATAAACCACTAATAGTCCAAAACAGGAATTGAATCCCTAAAAAGAGACCCAAATACCTGTGGGTTTTTCTAATTTTTAACGCAGTATGCCTATTTACCATAACAATTTAATTTATAAGCATTAATGTCGCCATTACAATCATAATAGCATTTTCAATAAAAGTGGCTTCTGTCATAGGTAATTTTAAAGCAGTACCTAAACACGCACATCGTATTGATTTTTTGTCCAATAATGTTTTTGTTACTCCAATTGTTGTTATCCCTAATACTATAAGTGTAATTATTAAAGCTATATTAATTTCAAACCGCAATAAAAACATCAGTCCTAAAGCTGTTTCAATAAATGGATAAACTTTCCCATAAAAAGGAACACGTTTAGCTAAAGGGTCGTACATACGAAAGGATTCAGGAAAGCCTTTTAAATCTAACATCTTGAAAAAACTAAACACGATGTAAAATAACCCCATAAAGTCGAGCATAAAAGCGCTCCAAGTCCAATTTTTATAATGTAATAATACACTTGCAGTTGCTATATAAAAAATGATAAGCAATAAAGGTTTTAGCTGTTGTAATTTACTTTTTTCTTCTTCCATAGGCATTGCCGACATACTTGAAGATGCAAACACATTCTTCTCTTTCTTTTCAGATAAAGTATACTTTTCTGGTAATGCTTTTTGTAGTATATCAGTTGAAATATGTTTATTCATTTTCACTTCTGCCTCACCTTTTTCAAGATTAACAGACACCTCTGATACGTGGTCTATTTTACTTAAATATTTCTCGACGGAAGCCTTACAGTTATTGCAAGTCATTCCCGCAATCTTATATGTGTGTTTCATTATTGCTGTGTTAAATAATTAATAATCGTTGATTGAACATAATAAGTTCTAATTGATTCTATTTGGTTCATTTGAAACTTTAGTTGTAGTTCTTGAATATCCAAAACATCATTAAAATCTATCGTTCCTGTTTCGTAGCTTTTGATTAAAATGTCTTCTGCATCTTTAGCTTGCTTTAAGTTTTTTGTTTGAGTAGCATAACTTATTCTTGCAGAAATGCGTTCGTTATTTGCTTTGTCTAAAAGCGTTTCCAATGCATTTAAACGTTCCTGTTTTTGAGCAGTAATTTCCTGCTGCTGCAAATCATTTTGTTTGGTTTGGGATTTATATTTCTTATTGAAAATTGGGATAGATACCGAAACCATTGGCATTACAATATCCTTTCCGTTATCGCTGAAATCCATATTTGGTCTTTCAGCAACATTGATATAATCTAATCCAAAACCAATCATTGGACTGCTTTCTTTTTGATTTAATAATTCTGATTGCTCTATGGATTTATAAAGTTTATCATATTTTAGTAATTCGGGATGTAATGCTAAATTTTCAGAAGTAATATCAAAGTCTTCAGAAGGTATCAGTAAACTATCTACCACATTCACGGTAACATCATTATCTCTATTCAATAGATTATTGAAGTTAGTTTGTTCTGCTAAAAATTGTTGTTGCAATACGTCTTTTAATTGTTGCATTTCGTTCTGACGCATTTGCAATCGCAACACATCTACTGCGGATGCTTTACCAACCTCAACAGATGTTAGTGCTAATGTTTCGTAAGTTTCTAATAGTTTGATGTTTTCAGTTAACACCTCTTGCTTTGCTTTGTTGGCGTATAGATTAAAATAGGATTGTGATACCGAAGCCATTAGTTTTCGCTTTGCGATAACAATGTCCTCGTATTTAGCATCTGCCAATGAACTTACATAGTTTTCTCTCGATGTAATGGTTCCGAACCACGGTAACATTTGTTTAGCAGATACTTTAAAGCGTTGTGCACCTGTTCTGGTTTCCGGTTCACTTACAAAGTAACCAACACCAAATTCGGTATTAGGAATGGTGTTAACCTCGTTTACTTTTTCAGAAGCTCTTTTGTATTGTAACTCAAACTTTTGAATTTCTGGATTTTTTGTTAAAGCTTCATCAATAAATATTTCTAATTGTTGAGCGTTTGTAAAGAGACTCAAGAAGCAAGAAACAAGAATCAAGACGAGTTTAATATTTATTATTTTATTTTTCATTTGATGTTCTTTTAAGTTGAACTTCTGCCTTCCAGCTATACAATACTGGTACAACAAACAAAGTGATTAAGGCAATGAGCATTCCGCCAAAACTTGGAATTGCCATCGGAATCATTATGTCGCTTCCTCGACCTGCAGAGGTTAATACTGGTAATAATGCTAAAATGGTTGTAGCTGTAGTCATTAAACACGGTCTGATTCTTTTTTCACCAGCTTCTACAATAGATGCTCTAATTTCCTTTTTATTCTCTGGTGTATTTCTATCAAAAGTTTGCGTTAAATAGGTTGCCATTACTACACCATCGTCTGTTGCTATACCGAAGAGTGCAATAAACCCAACCCAAACTGCTACACTTAAATTAATGGGATGCATCTGGAATAAGTCTCGCATATTTTCGCCAGCGACATTGAAGTTTAAAAACCAATCTTGACCATAGAGCCAAATCATTATAAAACCACCTGCAAAGGCTACTGCGATACCTGTGAATACCATTAAGGACGTACCAACCGAACGGAACTGAAAATACAGAATTAAGAAAATGATTGCCAATGCTAACGGTACAACAACCGATAAGGTTTTTTCTGCTCGTAACTGATTTTCATACGTTCCTGTGAATGCATAGTTGATTCCTTTTGGAACTATCAATTCACCAGAATCTATCTTTTCTTGAATTAATGCTTGTGCATTTTTAACAACGCTTACTTCTGCAAAGCCATCTAATTTATCAAACAATACATAGCCAACTAAAAAAGTATCTTCACTTTTAATGACTTGTGGACCTTGTTCGTATCTTATCGTTGCTAATTCGCTTAATGGCAAAGGACTGCCTTTTTCAACTGGCACATAAATCTGTTGTAAGTCTGTTGGGTTTGCTCGTAATTCTCTTGGGTATCGTACTCGAACACCATAGCGTTCTCGACCTTCAACGGTTTGGGTTAATACCATTCCGCCAACTGCTACTTTTAATACATCTTGAACATCTTGTATCGAAATGCCATAACGTGCAATTTTCTCTCTGTCAATATCAATGAGCAGATAAGGCTTACCAACAATTCGGTCTGCAAAAACAGCTTCTTGTTTCACACCTTCAGCTTCCTTGATGACGTTTTCTAATTGCACACCAAACGCTTCAATCTTCTTTAAGTCTTGACCTTTTACTTTAATTCCCATTGGTGCTCGCATTCCTGTTTGAAGCATTACCAATCGGGTTTCAATAGGTTGCAGCTTTGGTGCAGAGGTTACGCCTGGCAATTTGGTCACTCTTACGATTTCATTCCAAATATCGTCTGGTGATTGTATTTCTGTTCGCCAATTACGATAATACTCGCCATTGTTATCTGGAATGAGTTGAGACCTTTCGACTGCGCTCAAGGTGACATTTTCGGAATTATTTGGATTTGCGATGAATCGTCCATCTTTCAATTCAAACAAATCATTATAATTTACTTTATAGCGTTGACGTTGTCCATTTTCATTCAGCATATATTCTGGTTTGTACTGAATGATATTTTCATACATTGATAAGGGTGCTGGGTCTAAAGCTGATTCTGTACGACCTGCCTTACCAACTACGGTTTCAATCTCTGGAATACTGGCAACAGCCATATCCAATTGTTGTAAAACACGTTTGTTTTCTTCTACGCCAGAATGAGGCATAGAGGTTGGCATTAGTAGAAATGAGCCTTCATTTAAAGATGGCATAAACTCTTTGGCTGTATTTTTCATAATGAAAAAACCTGCAATGACAATAGCTGTTGGAACAGACAAAAAGAGCAACTTATTATCTAAACACCACCTTAAAATACGTGTGTAATATTTGATAAATAATGAGAAAATACCTAATAAACCAAAGCAAATAACACTCACAAAAATGAGATTCCAGAAAATGCTTTTATCCACGCCTAATGGTCTCCAATATTCAGCTAAAAGGAATACTATTGCTGATACCGAAATAATGATATTGATAAAATTTGTTGAAAGTGAAAAGTGAAAAGTTGAAAGTGAAAAGTGGAATTTATCCCTGTTCAAAAAATCACTGGTTATTGCAACCGTACCAAAAGCAATCAATACTAACCCCAACCAATACCCGTATATTATAGCAATGATTCCTAATGCTATTAAAACGCCATTTAAAACATATTTAAAAGTGCTTTTGATGTTTTTCTTTCTGAATAAAAACGCTGCAAAAGGTGGAATTAAAAATAATGCTACTATTATAGAAGCTGTTAATGCAAAAGTCTTTGTGAAGGCTAATGGTCTGAATAGTTTTCCTTCCGCTCCAATCATTGTAAATACAGGAATGAAACTGATAATAGTTGTCATAACTGCGGTTACGATTGCGCCAGACACTTCAGCTGTTGCGTTATAAACTACCGTGTTTATGGGTATGAGATTCCTACTTTCGTGGGAACGATTTTCGTCTAAATGCCGAATAATATTTTCTGATAGTATAACACCAACATCGACCATCGTTCCGATAGCAATTGCAATACCAGATAATGCGACAATATTTGCATCGACTCCAAAAAGTTTCATTGCAATAAATACCATTAGAACTGCAACAGGTAATAGTCCAGAAATTAGTACGGAAGCTCGAAGATTAAACACCATAATAATTATTACTAAAATGGTAATCAATATTTCTAGCGTTAAGGCTTCGTTAAGTGTGCCTAATGTTTCTTGAATCAATTCTGTTCTATCGTAAAAAGGCACTATGGTTACTTGTGAGGTTCTACCATCCGCTAATACTTTTGAAGGTAATCCTGCACTTAATTCACTAATTTTTTCCTTTACGTTATTTATGACTTCCATTGGGTTTGCACCATAACGAGCTACAACAACAGCACCAACGACTTCAGCTCCTTCTTTATCTAATATACCTCGTCTTGTTGCAGGACCTAAAGAAACTTTACCAATATCCTTTATCCTAATTGAAGTATAATTTTCGGAAGTAACTACTGCATTTTCGATGTCTGAAATGGATTTCACATACCCCAAACCACGAACTAAATATTCGGCTTGGTTAATTTCCAATGTTTGTGCACCAATGTCTTTATTACTTTCCTTAACTGCTTTTACAACGTGATGCAATCCAATATTATATTGACGCATTAGTTCTGGATTCACGTCCACTTGATATTCTTGAACATAACCACCTATAGATGCTACTTCTGAAACACCGCTTGCAGAGGACAATGCATACTTTACATAGTAATCTTGAATACTTCTTAGTTCGTGTAAATCCCAACCACCAGTAACATTACCTTTTTCATCACGACCTTCAAGTGTGTACCAAAATATTTGTCCTAATCCTGTGGCATCTGGACCCAATGCTGGATTTACATCGTTTGGCAATAAACCACTAGGTAACGAATTTAATTTTTCCAGAATTCTACTTCTACTCCAATAAAACTCAACATCTTCTTCAAAAATGATATAGATACTTGAAAAGCCGAACATAGAGGAACTACGAATGGTTTTTACACCTGGAATACCCAATAATGAAGTAGTTAACGGGTAGGTAATTTGGTCTTCTATATCTTGTGGTGAGCGACCATCCCATTTAGTAAAAACGATTTGCTGATTTTCACCAATATCGGGTATGGCATCCACAGCTACAGGATTGGATGGTAAAAAACCAGTATCCCAATTAAAAGGTGCATTTACTATTCCCCATCCTATGAATAGAACGAGTAGTAATACTGCAACAAGTTTGTTTTCTATTAGAAATTTTATGCTTTTGTTTAGCATTAGCTTGATAATTAAACAATTAGACAATGGCGTTAAGAAAACACCGAATACAAAGGATTATCCTAATGGAAAACATCCACTGGATAAAAAAGTCTATTGCTTAAAAATCAAATTAAATATGTCTCGTCTAGCTTGTAGATTTGCCTGACAACGAGAGGAGGCCTATATTCTTCGTAGGAGACAACCTTTTTATCTAAACTTTCAAAAAGGTTGATATAAGTGTAAACAAATGAAGCAACAAATAATTGTTGGTCAAAAGATAGTGTGTCAAAAGATATGTTTAATTCATCTTGACCATCAACTATCAACTGTTCGTCAGAACAACAATCTTTTACCTTAACAGAACATCCTTCAGTTGAAGGGTTTTCCATTTCCATACCGCAACCTTTTGCTTTGTGGAATATGGCAGTTTCAACTAAATTATCTCCACAATAATGCATATCAACAGTAAATGACATTGTAGAAAAAAGCACTACAATAGCCATCAAAAAGGATGATATTTTATGAAAAATTTGCTTCATTGATAATGCAAAGGTATAAAATTTTAACAATTTTTATTGGGATTAACAATATTTTAATTTTGCAAATGAACTTTTGAACGAACCATTAATTATCATTAAACAGGCACTTTAGCTAGGGTTGTCAGCTCAAAAAATATAATTATATAACGTAGAAATTATTTGATTTTGTATTTTCTTAAAGAATTTCCTTAGCTCAGAAAAAACCTCTAAAAGTCGAAAAGAACATAATGTCTGTCAAATGTCTGTCAGTTTT
>DBUV01000076.1:0-355 GCA_002308095.1 Acidimicrobiia bacterium UBA1281 | reverse complement strand
CGAGTTTATAACGTTGAACCCTATTGGGAAACTTAAGGTTCTTTGTAGAAAATATCTTGGTTCTCTAACGTCTTAATGAATTCTATGTACCAAGTTTAGATTCATATACTTATATAACGTAGAAATTGTTTGATTTTGTATTTTCTTAAAGAATTTCCTTAGCTCAGAAAAAACCTCTAAAAGTCGAAAAGAACATAATGTCTGTCAAATGTCTGTCAGTTTTAGTAAATTTAAAATGTTCTTTGAGAATCTTATTATCACTTTGTTTTAACCTTTTAGAAGGTTTTAAAATATGGTTAGACTAGGTAAGAGCCAGACCTTAACTACGCTGAAAAGAAAAAACCTCCGATTTCTC
>DBUV01000015.1:3810-5712 GCA_002308095.1 Acidimicrobiia bacterium UBA1281 | reverse complement strand
GGATTAAACAATTATGCACTAACGTTAAGTATTGCTGTCTTCGGAAATATTTTTATAGGTAACTTGTTTGGTTCCTCTATACCTTTAGTTCTTCGAAAACTAGGATTCGATCCTGCTCTAGCATCAAATATCTTTCTAACTTTAGT
Source organism: Acidimicrobiia bacterium UBA1281 (assembly GCA_002308095.1). Classification (GTDB taxonomy): domain Bacteria; phylum Actinomycetota; class Acidimicrobiia; order Actinomarinales; family Actinomarinaceae; genus Actinomarina. Next base: position 5,566 of record DBUV01000015.1, on the reverse strand, counting down.
TACAGATATTGTAGGGTTTGCAGGATTTTTAGGTATTGCCCTTCTGTTAATCTAGTGATCTCTAGACCTAGATGTCTTAGTCATTGTTTTTGACAACTTACCATTCTCAAAAATGAATGACTCTATACCGTCCACAAGGTGTTTTCCTTGCTGAGACTTTTGAGAAATGACTTGTAGTACTAATCCTTCAAATGGTGAGATTAGTGTTATTGAATGTTGCTTGAACCGTTTAGAGGATTGATCTCTTCTAATTACATCACTAACCATGTGTTGAGATTCCCACGACCACTCATCATCTACGACTACAAACTTACAAATATGTTTGGTCTGAGTTTTATCTATTCTGGCACCAGGGCAAACAATAAGGCTTCCCTCTACCCATGGATTTAGGCCAACTCCGTCAAATTTAGGAAAGCCTGTATCAAAAGCTTTATCGATGATTGCTTCAACGTCGCCATTTTCTAAATTTCTTTTCTTAATGATTTCAGAAATATTATTCTGCAGGTCGAAAAGCTCTTTTTCGGAGAATTTTTCTAATTTTGCCTGATCCATATAGTAAATTTAAGCAGGTCTGTGAGACATTTTATTCTTCTTCAGAGTCTCTATTATTGTTGAAATTTTGAACATCAATCCTAATGATTCCAACAACGAAGACAGTTAATGTAACAACTGGAAATATTAAAATTACCAAGAATGGATTTGAAGTTATTGTCTCAATCATAATTTAATATTAACAAAACTAGCAGGTATAATAACTTTAGAAAGGTTAAGTTATGATAAAACTTGGATTATACGCAAGCATAGTTTCAGTAATTGCATCTGTAATTATTTATGTTTTTTTAGAAGATCCACAACTAGCAATTTATGTTGGTTTATGGGCACCGACTCTAATTCTTTATAGTCAAGCTTACGAAAAAGCAAATAACGAATAACCTTTAATTTAGGTAAGTTTTCAAAAGACGCTAGAGTTCGATTATGAGTAAAACTGAAAAAAAGACTTTTTGGGGCTTTTTAGCCGTTGCTTTCGTTTTGCATCTCTACCTAGTAGTTTCAACTATTGTTGGTTAAAAAATACTTAATTTTATTCTTAGTTCTTGTTTTTTGTAACAACAATATTTCTAGCCAAGAAACAACCTCTTCTGATTTAGACCTACAACAATCTGAAAATGTCCTAACCCAAATTTTGGATAGCTATAAAACTTACTCCTCTGACCCTGAGGAAGCCCTAGATACTATATGGGGTTTTGCACACCCAAGCAACAAAGAGATAACTGGTCCAAAAGAGAACTTTGAAAAAATGCTTTTGTCTGAGCCCTACAATGCAATTCTCGATTTAAAAGAATATAGCTTTACAAAAACAGTAGAAACTGAAGATAGTAATCATTATGAAATAAAAATTTTAGCTAAAAATAACTCATATTTTGAAGTCATCTGGGTGTTCCAGTTTGACGAATGTCCAGATAATCCAAAAGAAAACTGTTGGCTTACTATAGCCGTGACTGCCCCCTCTTATTATGAATCTGGTGTCTAAATAGCGATTTAATATCTTTACTTTATTTGTATATAAATACCTAACGAAAAATAATACAGTAATGTTATCTAGTGGGAAACATACTAAGTAAATCAAATAGGAGCAGTCATGACAGATAGGTATTCAAAGGAAATAAGATCAACGATTACAAGTGAAGGAAATGTAGAATTGTCAATCACTAAAGTTCAGGTACCTGCGCCCAATGATGATGAAGTAGTGATTGAA
>DBUV01000015.1:3391-3572 GCA_002308095.1 Acidimicrobiia bacterium UBA1281 | reverse complement strand
TAGCCGGTGGTGCAATGTACTCTCAATATATCTGTGTTCCTGCAGTAAATTGTCTTGTTATGGATGATGAGACTACACCAGCTGAAGCTGCTTCATCTTTTGTAAATCCTATGACAGCTCTGTCGTTTATCGAAACTATGAAAATGGAAAATCACTCTGGAATTGTTAATACTGCAGCAGC
>DBUV01000015.1:1854-3074 GCA_002308095.1 Acidimicrobiia bacterium UBA1281 | reverse complement strand
TCTAACTTAGGGCAAATGCTCGTGAAAATCTGTATTGATGACAATATCCCACTTGTAAACATTGTAAGAACAAAAGAACAAGTAGAGCTTTTGAAAAACATAGGAGCAAAGTATGTTTGTAACACAAGTGACGAAAATTTCAAAGAAACTTTAGTTACTGCTTTGATTGAAACTGGGGCAACACTTGGGTTTGATGCTACTGGAGGAGGTAATAATGGAGAATTGCCAGGGCAAATCTTAGCTGCGATGGAGATTGCTTCAAATTCAGAATCTAGTGAATATTCAAGATATGGTTCTGAAACATACAAACAGGTCTATATTTACGGTGGGCTAGACCCCTCACCGACGATTCTTAAGAGGTCTTATGGTATGTCCTGGGGTTTAGGCGGTTGGCTTTTGATGCCCATGCTTAAAAAAATTGGAATGGAAAAATTTCAAGAAATGAGAGTCAGAATTGCTAAAGAAATCAAAACAACTTTTGCTAGCGGATATGGTCAGGAAATTTCTTTTGAAGAAATGCTTCAACCCGAAATAATAAAGGCATACGCCCAGCAAAAGACTGGTAATAAATTTTTAGTTAATCCACAAATGTAGATGTTTGTAAATTACTTGAGTTAATAAAATTTTTGTTTTAGCTTCCAAGTAATTACTTATTCATCAAGATTTTCAAGAGGGTTTTCAGGTTGGCATATTTCAAAGGCTTCTTGAACATCTTCCGACTGAAAATCTATACCTGCATCTCTAAAAGCAAAAAAACCAAATTCTCCAGGTTTAGGATCGGGAAAATCAATTCCTTCATCTCTCATGCATTGAGAAAACTCTAAAGATGCATCAACTAAGGCTGCTTCAACCTCTGGATCAAGATCAAATTGTTCAGGTAAAGCTTCCCTTAATATATCTTCACAATTGTCAAAAGCTGCCTCAAATTCATCATCATTTTCAATATTTACCTCATCGAACTCAGGATTTCCATCAATGTCAAAGCTTGGATCAGGAAAATCAATCCCCTCTTCTCGCATACATTGAGCAAAATTTAGCACCCCTTCTTCGAAGGTTACCTCTTGAGTTACAGTTGTAGTTGCCGTTGTAGAATCTATGGTTACAACACCATCAGACTGTTCTTCACCAATTGTGCATGAAGATAGAATGATTAATAGGCCTAGGAGTTTTACTTTCTCACTGCCTCTGCTGGTTGGATTTTTGAGGCTTTTATGGCTGGG
>DBUV01000015.1:0-1534 GCA_002308095.1 Acidimicrobiia bacterium UBA1281 | reverse complement strand
AAACACCAGATAATGCTCCGATTAATAAAGCTACTAATACTGCTCCAAATATTTGCCATACAGGTATAGAGAATACAATACCCGTGTAATTAGTATAACCCAGGGTTATCACAGCACCGAGAACTACCCCAACAAGACCTCCTATACCTGACAAAACGATACTTTCTAATAGAAACTGGTATCGTATTTCTCTTCTGGTCGCGCCAATTGATCTTCTTACGCCAATTTCCATCCTTCTTTCAAGAACAGACATGACCATAACATTTGCTATTGCAACTCCCCCAACAAGTAAAGCAACTGATCCCAAACCTAGTAATAGATTAGTAAAAGCCTCTTCTGCAGCTTGTTGTGCTTCGAGTGCATCTGATGGACGTGTGACTTGAACTTGATCAGGGTTTTCTGGATTCATAGATGGGGCAAGTACTTCTACAACGTCTTCAATATATGTTGGATTTGCCCTTACATAAATAGTTGTAGGCTCATCCTTTATGCCAAATAGTTTTTCTGCTACTCCGTAGCCAATGAACACTGATCGATCTAAATCTGGATGAATTTTTAATTCTTCTAGTATGCCAATAACTCCAAACCATTCATTTTCTATCAAAATTTTTGTTGGTGTAGATAAATTATTAATTCCTAATCTTTGAGCTGTTACGCTTCCCAAAACTGTAACTGGAATATCAGATAGACCATCCTGAATAAATCGACCATCAGTTAGCTTTCCACCTATCACACCTAAGAGTTCAGCACTGGTGACAATGGTTGAAATACCTCCACCTTCAAATTGTGAAATAAAGTTACTTCTTCTTACCAAAAGATCTGTTTGGGTTGTTGATGTAACTTCCTGAACAGGACCTATTCTTTCTACCATGCCTAAAACACCTTTAGGGAGCTCTTCTTGTGTTCCAAAAAAACCAGCTTGAGGTGATGCTTTAACTAGGTTTGTACCAAGAGACTCTAAGGTTGAAAGAAGATCTGCCCTACCTGATGCTGAAATTCCGGACACTGCAACAATTGCTGCAATTCCAATACCAATCCCAATTGACGTGAGTGTTGCTCTACCTTTTCTTGCCTTAACTCCATATAAAGCTACAAAAAACAAGTCTCTGATTTTAAGTTTATTTCTTTTCATTGATTTACTATTTTTCCATCAACTAATTCAATAACTTTTTCAAACATTTCTGCATGTTCTTGGTTGTGAGTAATCATTATTACCGTTTTACCCTGGTTGTTTAAATCTTTCAAAATATTGAGGATATTTAGACCAGACTCTTTATCTAAGTTTCCTGTAGGTTCGTCTGCTAAAACGAATGCCGGGTCTTGGACAAGAGCACGTGCAATAGCAACTCTCTGTTGTTGACCTCCAGATAATTCTTTAGATAAGTGTGTCAATCTATCTCCAAGGCCGACTTGTTCTAAAACTTCCTTCGCTTTTTCTAATCTCTTTGTTCTGGAAATACCTTGGTATAAAAGACCTTCAGCAACATTTTCCTGAGCAGTTAACCCTGGAAGTAGAAAAAAACTTTGAAATATA
>DBUV01000020.1:5703-5847 GCA_002308095.1 Acidimicrobiia bacterium UBA1281 | reverse complement strand
CGATTTTTTACAGCTTCAGCTCTTTCTTTAAAACGGATTTGAAATTCTTCAATGTTAAATGTCATATTCAAATGATAATTAGTTTGTCAACAATGTGTTAATTTCATTTCTAAGTTCTGTAGTTTTTTTAACTTTGATATTTTT
>DBUV01000020.1:5005-5310 GCA_002308095.1 Acidimicrobiia bacterium UBA1281 | reverse complement strand
AGCAACTCTTTAAGTAGTATTAAATTATTTTTATCCATTATTTCTTCTTCAACAGATATTTTTAAAGGAGTAGTGTCTAAATCAGTCATAAGTTTTGACGGCTCTATCAATTCAAAATCTCTCGCTCGAATATTATTTTCTGTTCCCCCTACATAAGTACCTGATACCTTCAGGTACAGCTCACCATCAAGTTGTGCATTATATTTATCAACTAATTTATTAAAGACAAGAACTCCTAGTGAACCTGTCGACTCTTGTAAGTCAAATTGAATCCAAGCATTGCCTCTTCGTGAAACTCTTTTTTG
>DBUV01000020.1:625-4592 GCA_002308095.1 Acidimicrobiia bacterium UBA1281 | reverse complement strand
AGTGGGTCTTCACTAACAAAAAAACCTAGCATTTCTCTTTCTCTGTCTAGTAGTTCTTTTTTCTCCCATTCAATATTTTTAATTGTTGTCAAATCTGTTGATTTTTCATCAAATTCAAACAATGAAGTTTGTGAATTATTTTTTTCTTTTTTTAATCCTTTTGCATCTTCAATAAGATCGAGGATTGCCTCAAACAATCCTCTTCTCGGAAATCCAAATTTATCAAAAGCACCTCCCTGTATCATTGCCTCTACTCCTCTTTTATTTAGAGACCTAGAATCAGTACGAGCAAGAAAATCTTGGACTGTTTGATAATTACCATTTTGTCTTTCAAATACTATTTTTTCCGCAGTAATGTCTCCAACATTTCGAATTGCAGACAAACCAAATAATATTTCCCCATTAGCTACAGAAAAATCTTCTGTACTTAAATTAATATCTGGTGTTTTAACATTCACTCCAATATCTCTTGCTTCGGCTAAAAATACAGCTGTACGTTCTTTATCTCGCTTGACTGCTGTTAAGCATGCAGATAGATACTCAGCAGGGTAATTAGCTTTTAAATATGCTGTCTGATACGCAAGAAGTGCATAAGGTACAGAATGGCTTTTATTGAAACCATAGCCAGCAAAGAATGCAATTTGATCAAACAACTCCATAGAGAACTGTTCTGAATATCCATTTTGTAATGCACCATCCGTAAATTTCTTTCTTTGCTGCTCCATTACTTTTGGAATTTTTTTTCCCATCGCTTTTCTCAAATCGTCTGCTTCATCCAATTGAAAACCTGATATTTTTTGTGCAATCTGCATAACTTGCTCTTGGTATAGAATCACTCCATATGTTTCCTCTAATATTTCTTTTAAGTCGTTATGAAGAAATTCAATTTCTTTCTTACCTGTAGCCCTATCTGCAAATTCAATATGCATATTTGCACCTAATGGCCCTGGACGAATAAGTGCAACTAATGCAACTATATCTTCAAATCTTTTAGGTTTTAAACTTCTTGCAGTAGCTTGAGCAACTCTACTCTCTAATTGAAAAACTCCAGTCATTTTTCCAGAGGAAAATAATTCAAACGTTTTTTTGTCAGTAAGCGGCAACTCGTCAATATTGAATGACTCATCATCAATAAGTTCTAATGTTCTGTCAATAATTGAAAGGTTTCTCAATCCTAAAAAATCCATCTTTAATAAGCCAAGCTGTTCAACTGTATGCATTTCATACTGAGTAACTAATTCAGCATCTTTTCCTTTTTTCTGAACTGGTAAGAAGTTTGTAATGACATCAGGAGATATTACAACAGCTGCAGCATGAATCCCATCTTGACGCCTAAGGCCTTCGAGGCCAAGTGCAATATCAATTATCTGCCTAACTTCTTCATCATTTTTGTACTGTGCTCTCAGCTCTGATGATGCTGAATAAAATTCTTTACTATAGCCACTGTTGTTATCTTCGTCTAAAGAAAGACATTCTGATAGGGTTGCTGTATTTCCCAAAATCATTGGTGGCATAAGCTTGGCTACTTTGTCTCCAGCTGAAAATGGTAGACCAAGTACTCTCGAGGAATCTCTGATAGCTTGTTTAGCTTTAATAGTTGCAAAGGTAACAATGTGTGCCACTTTATCTTGCCCATACTTTTCAACGACATAATCTATAACATCATTCCGATATCTCTCGTCAAAGTCCATATCAATATCAGGAAGTTCTTTTCGCCCCTTATTTAAAAATCTTTCAAAAAGTAATCCGTATTTAAGAGGCTCTATACCAGTTATACCAAGACAATAGGAAACTATAGATCCTGCAGCCGATCCCCTGCCAGCACCTGTACGAATTTTATTTTCTTTTGCATAACTTATAAGATCTCCAACAATTAAAAAATAGGAGGCAAAACCCATTGAATTGATTACATCAAGTTCGTATTCAATTCTTTCGGTTATCTCCTCTGAAAGTTCTTTATATACATTTTTAGCACCCTCGTATACCAAATTCTTGAGATACTCTTCAGCAGTTAACTCAGGATCCTGAACAGGGAATGCTGGTAAAAAATATTGTCCGGTTTTAAATTTATACTTAACTCTCTCTGAAATTGCTAAAGTATTGTCACAAGCATCTGGATATTGTTCTTGTGGAAATAAGTTACGCATTTCATCTGAGGATTTAACGTAGTATCCCTGGCCTTCAAACTTAAACCTTGTATTATCGTCAATTGTTGCATTCGTTTGAACACATAATAAAGCATCATGTGCAGATGAATCCTCTGTGTGGACATAGTGGGAATCATTTGTCGCTACTAATGGAGCACCTATTTCCTTTGATATGTTTAATAAGTCTGGAAGTATTATTTCTTGCTGTTTTATTCCATGATTATGTAATTCAATAAAAAAGTTCTCTTTTCCAAAAATTTCTTGATACAAACTAGCCTTACTCAAAGCTTTTTCGTAACTTCTCTCTCCCTGCGAGTTTCCTTCTTCAGTTGAACCATCTGGTGCTAAGTGTTGTGCAATTTCTCCACCAAGACATCCAGAGAGTGCAATGATTCCTTTGGAATGTTCCCTCATTAGTTCATAGTCGAGTCTTGGTTTGTAATAATACCCTTCTGTATATGCTTTACTGGCAAGCTTAACTAAATTCCAATATCCTTCATTATTTTCTGCGAGGAGTGTAAGGTGATACCTTTTATTTTTATCTCTATCAGGTCTTTCAAATCTTGATTCAGTTGTGACATAAGCTTCATATCCAATTATTGGATTAATGTCATTTTTAATTGCTACTTTATGGAACTCAAGAGCTCCATAAAGATTCCCGTGATCAGTAATTGCAGCACCAGGCTGCCCGAGTTCCTTAACTCTATTAATGTAGGTTTGAATTTTTGCTGCTCCATCAAGCATTGAGTACTCAGTGTGTGCGTGGAGATGTACAAAAGATTTACTCATAAAAACATATTAAAAGTATTTTTGAAAAATTACACATCTAACACTTGATTAAAAAAATCGGGAGGCTCAACATAGAATTCAAAATCTTTACCCTCAAATTCAAAATTTAAAAAACTTGAATGTAATGCAATCGCATTTTCTGGAATTTCACCGTGTTGTAAAGATCCATACAGCTCATCATTTAAAACTGGTGTCTTCATATATTCCATGTGTGCTCTAATTTGATGGTTTCGGCCTGTAATGAGTTCTAACTTGATTTTCGAAATATTTAGTTCATTTGAATAATCAATTACCTCATATTTTGTTATTGATTCGCGTCCATTCTTTACAACAGATCGTTTGCTTCTGTTTTGTTTTGACCTACCCAATGGGACATTAATTAAGCCCGTTTCAAAAGGTAACTCACCATTAATTAAAGCGACATAATTTTTTTGAATATCTCTAGATTTAAATTTATTTTTAAGTGTTTCGAAAGTATTTTCTTGTAGTGCGCAAATCAATAATCCAGATGTCACTCTATCAAGTCGGTGAACAATACCTTCTCGACCAGACTCTCCCCAATTTAAGACCTTTGGATGTCTTTTTATTAAGAAATCTCTGAGTGTGTTTTCGTTTGATGTATTGGTAGGATGCGTAAGCAAACCATTTGGTTTGTTGAAAATAATAAAATTTTCATTTTCATGAACTACTTTTAAGTTATTTATTTCTAAACTCCAAAAATAACAAGGTAGTAATACCTATGCTTATCAAAGAATCTGCAATATTAAAACTTGGTATAAACAAAAGTTCTATAAAGTCTGTTACTTTTCCTCCACTTCCGGTCAATAGGCTCCATCCCCTTTCTGATAAATTCCCGAGTGCTCCACCTAAAATCAGAATAAGCGAGTAGAACTCTGTTGGGTTATTTTTTAGATCCTTGAATTGGTAAATCAGCCACGCTAAAACTAAAAGTGATATTACATAAGTAGAGTTCGTATAATCACTTAAGAATCCAAATGCTATGCCTGTATTGTAAGTTAAATCAATTGTTA
>DBUV01000020.1:0-335 GCA_002308095.1 Acidimicrobiia bacterium UBA1281 | reverse complement strand
TATTGTAAGTTAAATCAATTGTTAGAAAATTTTCTATAATCACTAATTCTTGAATATTTTGTGTTCGTATATAGTATTTCACCAAATTATCAACTATTGCTAATAGTGTTGCTAGAAAAACTGGGTAAAAATATTTCTTAAGAGTCAATTAATTGTGCGCAATCTTTACAAGTTGCTGAATATGGCAAAGCTTCAAGTCTTGCAACTGGTATAGATTCTCCACAACTTTCACAAATACCGTATTTTTTCTTTTTTATTAAAAATAAAGCATGTTCAACTTGATTTAATAAGTATTTAGTATTTTCATCTAAAGTTAATTCTTTTTCTAGCTCAAA
>DBUV01000059.1:7374-7882 GCA_002308095.1 Acidimicrobiia bacterium UBA1281 | reverse complement strand
AAACAATGGCAAATGAACAGTTAGCAAAATTATCGGATGATTTTTTTCAACACTCTTTAGACTCTTCGCCTACTTCGGCAATAATGAGGGGGCACAAAAGTTATTTTGATAAAATTGAAGAACTCACAGAAGAAAAATTTGACCAAGAAATACATTCAGTAAACGAGGCTACAACTAGATTAACTGCGATCGATTTTGAATCCCTTACCAATAGAGAAAAAGTCACGCATGGAATGCTTGAGTTTGCACTTAGCTCACAAAAAGATTCCTTACTAGATAGGGGTTGGGAATTTTCAGCTGGAGTAGCAGGTTTTACAGGTTTTTTAATTGATTACAATCAGCAAATGTTTGTTCCAGACTTGGAGTCTGCAGATTTACTATTAAAAAGACTTGAACTTTACAAAAGATTATTTAATCAAATAGCGAGTGTGCAGAAATTAGGTTTAGATAAAAATAGGGTAGCTACTGAGAGAAATCTTCTAAGAACTATTGACCAACTAGAAAACTA
>DBUV01000059.1:6412-6992 GCA_002308095.1 Acidimicrobiia bacterium UBA1281 | reverse complement strand
TTTCTAACTGGAAAGATAAAGCGATGGGAATTATTGAAACACACATAAGGCCAAGTGTTTTATCATACTTAGAACTTTTAAGAACTGAACACCTTCCTAATGGTAGGTCTGACAATGAACCAGGAGTTATGTGGATTCAAGGAGGGGAAGAGTCCTACTTAAGAAGTTTGAGAAAATTTACAGGTCATAAAAACACAACAGTAAAAGAAGTACATGAAATTGGTATGTCAGAAATTGAAAGATTAAAAAAAGAGTTTTTTGAAATAGGAAAAGATGTTTTTGATGGGGTCAATACACCAGAAGACGTAATTCATAAAATGCAAACAGACCCATCAATGAGGTACGAAAGTAAGGAACAAATGCTACAACTTGCTGTTGACACTATAGAGAGAGCATATAGACCATTAGGAGAATGGTTTACAGTGTTTCCAAAGTCTCCCTGCAAAGTTCTTCCAGTACCCTCTGCAGCAGAACAGCACGCACCACCTGCTTATTATTATCCTCCGTTACCAGACGGATCTAGAGATGGAACTTACTTTTTAAATACCTATAAAGCTGAGACAAAAAGTATTTTTGAAGC
>DBUV01000059.1:2513-6036 GCA_002308095.1 Acidimicrobiia bacterium UBA1281 | reverse complement strand
CAAGATGTTCCAGATTTTCAGAGATATGTTGCTTCAACTGCTTTCGTAGAAGGCTGGGGATTGTATTCAGAACAGCTAGCAAATGAAATGGGTCTTTACTCTAATGACGTCCAACAGCTTGGAAGACTTGGTAATGATGCTTGGAGGGCTTGTCGACTGGTATTAGACACTGGCATGCACGGTATGGGATGGTCTCGAGATTTGGCCGTAGAGTTTTTTAAAGCTAATTCACCTATTGAGGAACTAAATGCGAATGTTGAAACAGATAGGTATATTGCTTGGCCAGGACAAGCTTGTTCTTATAAGATGGGTCAACTAAAAATAGAAGAACAAAGAAGAAAAGCTGAAGATGAACTTGGTGATAACTTTGACATCAGATATTTTCATGACGAAGTTTTATGTGATGGAGGAATAACACTTCCAATTTTAGAAAATAAAATTGAAGCTTTTATCAAAAAGCATAAAAGCTAAATAAAAAGATAAGTAAGTTTTCTCCAGAACCATTCAAGTGGACCATATCTCCACTTTTCTAAGATAGGTTTCGACCAGTATATTTGTAACCCCCAAATAATTAACACATACAGAATTAATTGAGACCTTGAAAATGTTCCAATTCCAAACAAACCACCAAGCAAAAATACTCCAACCAATGTTTGGGTTATATAGTTTGTAAATGCCATCTTGCCACATGCACGTAATCTTGTTGAAATACTTTCTCTAAGTTTTATATTCATGATTGTCAGCAATCCAACATAGCCAAGCACCATTGGAATTACTGAGAAAGAAAGCCAGAACCAACTTGTTATTGCTGTTGCAGCACTGTATTCAGTTGAGACACGCAAATAAATACTATAAATTGAAAAAGGTAAACCTATACAAAATCCATAAAACATCAATTTTTTATAAAAGTTTAAGCCTCTTGTTCCTTGAATAACGTTAAGTCTATACAGTAAAATTCCAACAACCATTAAAGTTATTGCTCTCAAGAAGCCGTCTAAAACAAACATAAGTCCAATTATATTTCCAAACTCAGGTTCCTCAGGAAACCAAAACTTTCCTAAATTTAAAGAACCACCCTCACTTGCAGCAACTATCCAGGCTGAATCTAAAATTAAATTTCCAGAATTATCATATAAAGAACCAATATAATTTATTAGCAAAAGATCTAACAAAACAAGAAAAGTGATAAAAAATATTGTTATTTTATTATTTTGAATTTGAGGAAATAAAACTATACAAAAAGCGCACAAAGCATATGATACGAGAACATCTCCTTCCCAAATTGATACATGAGCAATGCCAAATAATAGTAATAAACAGTTTCTCCAAAAAGATAGTAATTTAGGTCTTTTAACTTTTTGTTTAGCATTATCAAGAAAAATCATGAGCCCAACTCCAAAAAGCATTGAAAATAAGCCCATCATTTTGAATTCAAAAAATACCGAAGAGATAACGACAACAATCCAATCTAGTAAGTTTTCAACACCATAAGTGGGGTGATTAAATATAGCCGTAACAGGTAAACCAAATGATATTACATTTATTACAAGTATCCCAAGAACGGCAAAGCCCCTAATAAAGTCGAGGTTAGTAATTCTTTGAGAAGAATTCATTTAAGTTATTATATGTTTTTTCTTATCGACTTGTCTGACTTTTTAACAATTTCGTTCTTGTAGCTTTGGTGAATATCTTTTTCATTTTTAGTATGTTGTATTTTTTCCTGGCTAATTTCTTGTTGTAGAGATAAAACGGTTTTTTGCAATTCCTCAATTTTATCTCTCATTTCATAGATTATTTTTATTCCATCTAAATTTATTCCTCTTTGTGATAAGTCCTGTATTTGTATTAGTTTATCAATATCATTTTGAGAGTATCTTCTTGTACCCCCTCCAGTTCTGTAGGGCTTAATTAAACCTTTTTCCTCGTATGTACGTATTGTTTGTTGATGAATACCTGAAAGAGTAGAAGCAACTGAAATAAAGTATATTGCAGTTGAGCTTTCTTTACTCATTTAAATAATCCCTTGGATTATCACCTGATTCAAACTGATCACGAAATTTTTCAAGATGCTTTTTTGCAGATCTTGAAAGGTTTTGTGGTGGATTCAAGTATACCTTTACATATAAGTCTCCAGATCTTCTGCCTTGGGGAGAAATACCTTCCCCCTTAACCTTAAAAGTTTTACCACTAGGAGTTCCAGAAGGTATTTTAAGTGAGATTGTTTTTTCCAATGTCGGAATTTTAATTGTCGATCCCAGTGCAGCTTCAGTAAACAGAAGAGGAACTTCTAATATTAAATCACTTCCATTTCTCTTAAAAAATTTATGTGGTTCTACAGTAATTTGCACAAGGAGGTCTCCATCTGGAGCACCACTGTCCCCAGGTCCACCATATCCTCTAAGTCGAATAACTGTTCCATTATCAACACCTGCTGGAATTTTTACTTTTACCGTTTCATTCTTTATTACAATTCCCTGTGCTTTACAGGTCTTACATTGTTTATCAATTACGCTACCTTGACCTCTACAAGCTTGACAAGGCTGAGCAAATGAGAAAAAACCTTGGTTAGAGGCTGTCTGACCAGTTCCTCCACAAATATTACAAGTATGATAGGCAGTACCATTTTCTGAGCCATTTCCCCTACAGTCTGTACAGGCTACTTCTTTTCTTAATGGCACATTTGTTTCTAATCCTGATGCTGATTCAACAAAAGATATGGTTAAATTTGTTTGGTAGCTCTGACCTTTTCTTCTCCCGGCTCCGCCGAAACCAAAAATATCTCCCAAGTTTCCAAAAATATCTCCAAGGTCATCAACATTGAAACCACCCTGTCCGCTAAAAGCAGATGGCCCCATTGCTCTAACTTGGTCATATTCTTGTCTTTTTTTCTGATCGGTAAGGATTGCACTTGCTTCAGAGATGTCTTTAAATCTTTTTTCAGCTTCTGGATCACCAGGATTTAAATCAGGATGATTTTCTCGTGCTAACTTTTTATAATTTTTCTTAATTTCATCAACAGATGCATTTTCAGAAACACCCAAGACTTTATAGAAATCTTTTTCTAGCCAGTCCCTATTCACTATGGACTTTCACCATTGCCGGCCTTAAAAGGCGACTATCAATTTGATATCCTTTTCTTAGAACTTCGCCAACAATTTCCTTCTCTCCATCACCGCTTTTTTCTACAGCTTCATGATAAGAAGGATCAAAGGGCGCACCTTTTCCTGGCACCTCTTTTACATTAAAAGTATCTAAAAATGCCTGTGCCATTTTATAAAGCGCAGAAATTTCACCTGGAGTTTCTTCTTGAGCCATCGCTATTTCAAAGTTATCAATCAAGGGAAGTAAGGAAGATATAATCATTGAAAGAGAAGTTACTGCACTCATGCTCTTTTCTTTTTCAGCTCGTTTCTTATAGTTATCGAAATCAGCTGCAAGTCTTAAGTAATCATCTTTCATTTTTTCATACTGCTCTAGTGGAACAGTATGAACTGTAATATCCTCTGAAGTTTCCTCTGAAGTT
>DBUV01000059.1:531-2179 GCA_002308095.1 Acidimicrobiia bacterium UBA1281 | reverse complement strand
CTCTGAAGTTTCCTCTGAAGTTTCTAAATTTTCAGAATCATTAACATCCTTACTCATCTTCTTCTACAACTTCACCTTCAACTACGTCTCCATCTTCCTGATTATCTGAAGAGTTGTTTTCTGCATCTTGTTGGGCTTCAGCATATAACTTTTCAGCAAATGACTGGCTAGCTTTAGTCAGCTCATCTATTGCATTCTTTATATCTTCTAAAGACGCTTCTTCATTTTCTAAAACTTTAGAGAGTGAATCCTTTCCTTCAGTAATAGCAGTAGCTTCTTCATCGGTAGCTTTTTCTTTGTTCTCTTCTAGCATTTTTTCGGTTGAAGTAACCATCCCCTCTGCCAAGTTTCGAGTCTCAATAAGTTCTTTTTTCTGAGCATCCTCATTAGCATGAGTTTCTGCATCTTTAATCATTCTTTCTATCTCATCATCCTCAAGAGCACTTCCTCCTGTGATGGTGATATTCTGCTCTTTCCCAGTGCCTAGATCTTTTGCATTAACATTAACAATACCGTTAGCATCTATATCGAAGGTAACTTCTATTTGAGGAGTGCCTTGTTTTGCAGAAGGAATTTCTGTAAGTTTAAATTTACCCAGAGATTTATTCCCAGATGCCATTTCCCTCTCACCTTGCAAGACATGGATTTCTACTTCTGTTTGTCCATCTTCTGCAGTTGTGAAAGTTTCAGACCTTTTCGTTGGTATAGTTGTATTTCTTTCAATCATCTTTGCAACTATTCCACCTTTGGTTTCAACACCTAAAGTTAAAGGAGTTACATCAAGTAACAATACATCTTTTACATCTCCCTTTAATACCCCAGCTTGAATAGCTGCACCTGAAGCAACTACCTCATCCGGGTTAACACCTTTATGAGGGTCTTTACCAGTCATACTTTTAACCAAAGCTTGAATAGATGGAATTCGAGTAGAACCCCCAACTAAAATTATGTGTTCAATATCAGAATATGATAATCCAGCATCCTCAATTGCTTTATTTACTGGAGCTTTAGTTCTTTCAACTAAGTCAGAAGTTATTTTCTCAAATTCGCTTCTAGATAGTTTTTCTAGTAAATGTTGTGGGCCTGAGTCATTGGCAGTTATGAAAGGGAGATTAATTTCTGTTTCACTTGTTGACGAAAGTTCAATTTTAGCTTTTTCTGCTCCCTCTTTAATTCTCTGCATAGCCATTTTGTCTGTAGAGATATCAATTCCTGTTGAGGATTTAAATTTCTCAACTAACCAATCCATGACCTTTTGGTCCCAGTCATCTCCTCCTAGTTTCGAATCACCTGCAGTAGATTTCACTTCGAATACACCTTCTGATATTTCTAATACAGACACATCAAAGGTTCCTCCACCTAAGTCATAAACTAGTATTTTTTGGTCTTCGCTATTTTCTAATCCGTAAGCTAGTGAGGCAGCTGTTGGTTCGTTAATTATTCTTAAAACATTTAGGCCAGCAATTTTACCTGCTTCCTTAGTTGCTTGTCTTTCAGCATCATTAAAATATGCTGGTACAGTAATAACTGCATCAGAAACTTTACCACCTAAATACTCTTCAGCTTGCTGTTTCAATTTTTGAAGAATCATAGCAGAAATCTCAGGGGGCGTATAATCTTTATCTGATATTTTTACAACACACGCATT
>DBUV01000059.1:0-300 GCA_002308095.1 Acidimicrobiia bacterium UBA1281 | reverse complement strand
GTTTTCAATTTTTGAAGAATTCTTGCTGAGATTTCTTGAGGAGTATACTCCTTACCTTCAAAAGTTTCTTTCCATGAAGTACCAATTTCTCGTTTTATAGATCTAATTGTGTTGTCAGGGTTGGTTATAGCTTGTCTTTTTGCAAGTTCACCTACTAAAACTTCGCTCCCTTTGAAAGCTACAATGGAAGGTGTTGTTCTATTCCCTTCTGCATTAGCAACTACTGCAGGCTCTCCACCTTCTAGTACTGCAACCACGCTATTTGTAGTTCCAAGATCAATTCCAACTGCTTTTCCCATG
>DBUV01000001.1:2732-3040 GCA_002308095.1 Acidimicrobiia bacterium UBA1281 | reverse complement strand
CCACTGAGCGTTGCTATATATTTATCAGATCTAAGCATGGATATTGAAACTATCACAGCAGCGTTATTGCACGATTTAATTGAAGATACAGATATAACTTATGAGGATATCAATAATGCTTTTGGTGAAGATGTTGCAAACATCGTTGATGGTGTAACTAAGTTAGACCGTATTAAATACAATACTAAAGAAGAGGCTAAAGCTGATGCTATAAGAAAAATGGTGGTAGCTATGTCAAAAGATATTAGGGTTTTAATACTGAAACTGGCTGACAGGTTACATAACATTGAAACATTAGAGTATTTAAA
>DBUV01000001.1:0-2359 GCA_002308095.1 Acidimicrobiia bacterium UBA1281 | reverse complement strand
CATCGATTAGGATTACAAAATATTAAACATACTCTTGAAGATACTTCTTTTGAAATATTGTTTAAGAAACAAAATATTGAAATTGAAAATCTTATTGAAAAAACCTCGCCACATAGAAATGCTGAAATTAGTAAAACAACAAAAATAATTTCCAAACTACTTGGTGATAATTCAATATCAGCTGATGTAGTTGGTAGACCTAAGCATAATTATTCAATATATAAAAAAATAATAAATAGTGGATTATCATTTCATGAAATTAATGATTTAATAGGAGTCAGAATCATCACTGATGACGTTAAAAATTGTTATTCTATTTTAGGACTTGTACATGCGAATTTTCAACCTGTCCTAGGTAGGTTTAAAGATTTCATCTCAATGCCTAAATTCAATCTATATCAAAGCTTACACACAACAGTCTTAACTCCTGATGGAAATAAAGTTGAAATTCAGATAAGAACAAGAGAAATGCACTATAGAGCTGAATTTGGAGTAGCTGCTCATTGGAAATATAAAGAAAAACCATCAAATGATTTAACAGAATGGACTAATGAACTTAATAATATTTCAGTTGAATATCCAGACCCTAACGAATTTCTACAACACATGAAGTTAGATCTGTATGAAGATGAGATATTTTGTTTAACACCGAATGGGGATGTCGTAACGCTACCTTCGGGCTCGACAGCTGTGGATTTTGCGTTCGCGGTTCATACAGAAGTAGGTGAAAAAATGATTGGTGCGAAGGTTAATGGTAAGTTATCTAATTTAAGCAATAGTATTAAGACTGGTGATATTGTTGAAGTGTTAACAACTAACGACTCTAGTAAAGGTCCTAGCCGAGATTGGTTAAATATCGTTAAAACTTCAAGAGCCCGTTCAAAAATTAAACAATGGTATCAAAAACAAATGAAGGATGAAGATATCCAAAAAGGCAAGCAATTACTAAATCTTTGGTTAGATGAAAATAGTGACGTTTTAAATTTCTCAACAAAAGAAGAGATTTTAAAAAATCTTTTAAAGGTAACCTCACTGCCAAATTACGAAATGTTTTACCAAAAACTTGGAAATGGCAATCTTAAAATTAACAATATCGGAAGCAAGATACGCAAATATGTTTTCCCAGAGGAAATTACAGACGATGAGGACATATTTACACCTGAGGTAAAAGATTCAGAAAGTTCAGAACTTATTATTGTTGAAGGTTACGACGATATACAAGTCAGAATGGCAAAATGTTGTGTCCCAGTTCCAGGTGATGACATATTAGGATTTGTAACTATCTCAAATGGCATATCTGTACACAGATCTGATTGTATGAACATACAAATAGACAGCACCAAAGGAGAGAGGATAATAGACGTAACCTGGGGTTTCAATACGCATACAGGAAGCATAATCTGGTTAGAAATTGAAGCTATAGATCGTCCATATCTACTGAGAGATGCAACCATAGCAATTTCAGATAATGGGGGTAACATACTGGTAGCAAAATCAGTAACAAGTAGTAAACGAATTGTAAGCTTAGTTTTTCAAGTTGAAATTAGTGATAATAATCAGTTAGATGAAATAATAAAAGATGCAAAAAATATTGAAAATGTGTTTGAAGCTTCTAGAATTTTTCCAGGTAAAAAATGAACTCTGAAATATACAGATTTACTAGTTTTACAACCTCGAATTGTTATATTCTTAGACCTTTTAATGACGATGTTTGTTTTTTTATAGACCTTCCACCAGATTTAGAAGAGCCATTACAGTATGTTAAACAACATAATTTAACTATTGGTGGTGCACTTGTCACTCACGGGCATTTCGATCATGCATTAGGAATGAATAGTTTTAATGGCCCTATACATATGAATCTTGATGATGAGTTTTTAGCAAGAAATCCGCAAGAACAGTTATCTATGTTCACAAATAATAAACTAACTTCAGAAAGCTTTAATGGGGAAATAAAAGAAGTTAACAATAGTGGCTTAGATTTTATTAAAATTTATCATAATCCAGGTCACACTGAAGGAAGTACTTCATTTGAGTTTACAGATCTTGGACTCATCTTTACTGGAGATTTTATCTTCAAAGAAGGAATAGGTAGAACTGATTTATCTTCAGGTAATCACAGAGATATGATAAATTCTATAAAAAATGTTTATACACTCTTTAAACCGGATTATGAAATACTGCCAGGCCACGGTCCTTCTGAAAAAGTTAGTAATATTAGTAAGAACAATATCTTTGTAAAGGAACATATTTATGATTGAACAAGTTAAAGGCACTCAAAATATAGCTAATACTGATGCTTTAAAATTTTTACACATTCAGAAATTATTTTATGCCTCTTTTGTTGACTATGGTTATT
>DBUV01000061.1:6903-7350 GCA_002308095.1 Acidimicrobiia bacterium UBA1281 | reverse complement strand
ATATCTAGATCCTCTTCAAGTTTTGCCTCCATAGTGACTTTATCTGCCTCAATACCAAGTTCATCGACAAATAGTTTTTTTACTTTTTCAAAAACTTCATTTACTTCCACAACAATCCCCCTTAACTTAAGTAGTAAGTCCTCCATCAACTGGAAAAACTTGTCCTGTTATATATTCTGACTCATCTGAACACAAAAAAGATACTATGTTTGATATATCTTCTGGTTTACCAACTCTCTTTATTGAAAGTTGTCCTATAATATCCTCTTTTTGCTCATCATTTAAAAATGAAGTCATATCTGTATCAATATATCCAGGGGCGATGACATTAGAAGTTATGTTTCTCGAGCCGAGCTCTTTGCTTATTGTTTTTGCTAATCCTATCAATCCAGCTTTAGATGCTGCATAATTTGCCTGCCCGGTATTTCCACTTATTCCCGCTACAGA
>DBUV01000061.1:0-6501 GCA_002308095.1 Acidimicrobiia bacterium UBA1281 | reverse complement strand
CATCCCAGTCTTCTTGTTTCAATCTTGGGAAAATATTATCTTTTGTTATTCCGGCATTATTAATCAAAATATCTATAGATGAGAATTCATTTTCAACCGACTCAAAACATTGTTCGACTGACTCTTGGCTTGTAACATCAATGCTCACGGCGATAGCTTTTCCACCAGCTTCTTTAATTAATGTCACAACTTCATCAGCTTTTTCTTTAGAGGAAGAGTATCCAACTGCAACATTACATGTTTGCCCAAGTTTTTCAGCAATAGCTTTGCCAATTCCTCTTGAACCACCTGTAACTAAAACTGTTCTCATTATTGAGTTTCTTTTTTCCCGTGAACAAAATAGTCGATAGATTCTTGAATAGCATCTATACCTGTTCCATCGAATTCTGGTAAAGCAGCATCAGTTTCTCCTAGGGGCGTTACACGCTGCCCTAGTTTTATTGCAGCTGCTCCCCATGCAAGCCCAGCCCCAACAGCAGTAATTATCATAGTTTCGCCACCTTTGATGGAACCATCTTCTATGCCATCAACAAATGCTGTAGGAATTGAAGCTGCAGAAGTATTCCCATATTTATGAACATATTTTAAAGTTTTGGCATTTGGTAATTTTAGATTTCTCTCTAACCCCTCAACTATTCGTAAATTTGCTTGGTGAGGAATAAGCAAATCAATATCTTCTTTTGTTAAACCAGATGCCTCAATTGCTTCTTCAGATGCA
This sequence comes from Acidimicrobiia bacterium UBA1281, assembly GCA_002308095.1. Classification (GTDB taxonomy): domain Bacteria; phylum Actinomycetota; class Acidimicrobiia; order Actinomarinales; family Actinomarinaceae; genus Actinomarina. The sequence continues at coordinate 5,783 of DBUV01000061.1, read as the reverse complement.
TTACCCATAGCTCTAATACCATTCTTAAAAATTTCTTGACCATCAAAAGTCCAAGTCGTTTCTGCTGCAGCATATGGAGTAAATCTATTCATTGCTGAGCCAAAGTTAGGAACTTCTAAGATTGCTAACTTATCAGAACTTAGACCATTTTTAAATGAATAAATCTCACCTTCTGATTCGTCATTACTTGGTTGCACAACCATGGCACCAGCACCATCTCCAAAAAGTACGGCTGTATTTCTATCAGACCAGTCAAGCAACCATGTGATATGCTCTGATCCAATGACTACGGCATTCTTGTAAATACCACTTTCTATAAAAGCTTTAGCCTGTTGCATTGCATAAAGAAAACCGGCACAAGCAGCATTTACGTCATAAACAATAGCATTCACACAACCCATCTTTTTCTGAACATGTGCAGCTGCAGATGGAACAATACTGTCTGGTGTACAAGTAGCTAATATCACAACATCTATATCTTCTGGTTGTAGACCAGCAGTTGCGATTGCTCTAAGTCCCGCAACAGTTGCCATATCAGAGTTGTTTACATGTGAAAATCTTCGTTCTTTGATACCTGTTCTTTGCTGTATCCATTCATCAGAGGTATCTATAAATGTAGCCATATCATCATTAGTTACTACGTTATCAGGGACGCACTTACCCCAACCAGTTATTGTTGACTTCAAAATTACTCCCAACTATTGAGTAATAGACTCTAGTGAATTAATTACCCTAATTTCTTTACTAGATATAGACTTCTTAACCATTCCAGCAGTTACATTACCGGGACCAATATGTACCCATTCCTTTGGATTAATTTCAGACTCGATCTTAAGTATTTGGTCATAAAATAAGACAGAATTATCAATCTGATTAACTAATCTCTCTTTAAGCGATTCTATATTTGCTAAGTTTGCATCAACATTCATATATACAGGTATTGATCCCTCTTTAATTTCGATTCCCTCAAGAGCAGTTGCCAGCTCTGGCTTAGCAGGAGATACAATTTTACTATGAAAGGCACCAGCAACCTCAAGAGGTATAACTCTTCTAGCACCTAGTGCTTTTGAGTTTGATTTTAGATATTCAAGGTTTTCATTGCTTGAGCTAATAACAATTTGGGAGGCATCGTTATAGTTTGATATCCAAACTTCAATATCTTGGGAATTTAAAGACTCAATTTCTTTGAGTGTAGAATCCAAGTCGGTAGTTAGCACTGCTGCCATACCTGTATCAGAGTTTTCAACAGATGACTGCATAGCCTCTCCACGAACAGAGATAATTTTCAGGGCATCTGCATAATCAAAAAATCCACTGATAGTAAGAGCAGTGTACTCTCCTAGAGAGTGTCCGATAAGAGCAGAGGGGTCTCCATATTCTTTTAATACTTCTAAGCCGTAGCAGTATGATATTGCAAATATATATGGTTGAGCAATATTAGTTCTCTTAATTGATTCTGAGTCACCTTCACTAATAACACTTTCAAGAGACCAACCCAATGCATCATCAAAAACATCAATTAAAAGCTCAGGGTATTTTTCAAGAAGTTCTTTTCCCATTCCAGGTTCTTGTGAACCTTGACCTGGAAACATACCAACCCAACTCATTACACTACCTCAGAGACAGCAAAAGCAATGGCCATTTCTTGTTCATGAGATAAAGAGATGTGGACATCTTTTATATTTTGTTCAGAAGCCAATTCTGCTGCTTTCCCATGAAGAATGACAGTCGGTTTTCCACCACCAGTAATCTCTATTTCTTTCCAGTTCAACTGACGCCATCCTTTGCCAAGAGATTTCATAACAGCTTCTTTTCCTGCAAATCTAGCACCTAATCTTTTGGATGGATCGTTAAATCTATTTGCATAGATTATTTCATTTTTTGTGAAACATCTTTTTTCAAACTTAGATTGGTTTTTTTCTAAAAGTTTTCTAACTCGATTTAGATTAACTTGGTCAACTCCTACACCAAATATGCTTGTCATTACAATTCTATCTCGACAAGGACATCGCCTTTATTTACAGGCTGACCTTTTTTAATATTGAATTCTTTCACTACACCATTTATAGGAGCCGTTATAACATTTTCCATCTTCATTGCTTCTAATACAAAGAGTGAATCTCCTTTTTTAACTTTTTTACCTTTTTTCGTCATGGTATCCATGATCGTCCCTTGCATGTTTGCAGTTATTATGCCTGGATTCTTAATACTTCCAGTTAAATCCATACCAATTTTTTTTGGTGGTTGTGGTGCAAGTGTCGGAGAACCAGTTTCATCAAGTGATATGTTCACTTTACTTGGTCGATCAGAGCTTATTTCCTCTTCAACTTCTTTGATTTTGAAATTTTCTTCTAAAAACTTTACATGAACTCGTCCTTCTTTAAATTCTTTTGTTTTAAGGACATCAGATAAAACATTGATAGTTGTTGGGATTCCTCCAACGATATATTCTTCTAGGCAACGTTGACCCTTAGATAATGCTTCCTCTCTAGACACACCCCAAACAATTAACTTGGCAATTAAATTGTCATAAAAGTGGGAGATGGCTGTTCCAGTTTTTACCCATCCATCAACACGAACCCCATTTCCCATTGGCTCTCTATATTCTGTGATTGTTCCAGGAGTAGGTAAAAAGCTATTAGTTGGGTCTTCGGCATTGATTCTAAATTCAATACTGTGCCCTCTAGGCTCAACTATAAAATCTTCTAGTGAATTCCCCATTGCTATCTTTATTTGCTCTTTAACAATATCAATTCCATAACGCATCTCAGTGACGGTATGTTCAACCTGTAGGCGAGTATTCATTTCTAGAAAATAAAAATTCTCATCTGCATCAGCTAAGAACTCAACCGTTCCAGCATTTACATAATTAGAGATATTTGCAATTCGCATGGTTGCATCTTTAAGTTTTTCTTGTCCATATTCGGAAAGCCATATTGGTGGACTCTCTTCAATGAGTTTTTGATTTCTTCTCTGTAGAGAGCAATCACGTTCTCCGAGATAAACATGGTTGCCAAATTTATCACTAAGAATTTGTGTCTCAACATGTCTTGCAGGTTTTATGAACTTTTCAACATAGACTTGGTCTGAACCAAAATATGCTTCACTTTCTCGTTTAACAATTTCAAAATTTTCATCTAGTTCATTATCATTTTTTACGATTCTTAAACCTTTTCCACCACCACCATGAGCTGCTTTTAGTGCCACCGGATACCCAAATCGATTAGCGTCTTTTAGTGCTTCTCTCTTTGTTCTTGATGGTTTTAACTGACCGGGGACAGGTTGTAACCCTGCTTTTGATATAAGTTTCCTGGATTCAATTTTGTCACCCATAGATTTTATTGTTTCTGGATTTGGCCCTATCCAGGTGACTCCTTTTTTCTGCACGGCTTTTGCAAAGTCGGCATTTTCAGCAAGAAATCCATATCCGGGATGAACCAAGTCAGCTTTTGTTTCTTCAATAGCTTTCATCAAATTTTTAATATTTCTGTAGCTCTCTGCTGGAAGAGATCCACCAAGATAGTAAGACTCATCTGCTCTTTTTACATGTAGTGAGTCAGTATCAACATCTGAATAAACAGCAATAGTATAAAGACCCATTTCTTTTGCTGAACGGATTATTCGAAGTGCTATTTCACCACGATTTGCTATAAGAAGTCTTTTTTCAGTCATAAGTTACTTGATTTTGTATGCAATTAATACTGCGCCAAATCCTTTTATTAAGTCACCTATTAGAAAGGGAACAACCCCAATAGTGAATGCTTCAATTACTGAAATATTTAATATGAGCGTGAGTCCAAATACTCCACTCAAATAAATCATGCCAGTTCCCATCACGATTGCAAGTAAAGGTGTATGAGAAAGCCTACCAACAATCTGTGCAGCTAAAAAGAAGCCGATGATATAACCAATTGTTGGACTCTTTAAAATAGCAAGACCTGCAACACTTCCTGAGAAAAAAGGAAGTCCAGCTAAACCGGTAAACAAGTACATCAACATACTGAGTGAACCAAATGTACTTCCAAGCAATAGACCAGCTAAGATAACTACAAATGTTTGTGCTGTAATAGGTACTGGTGTGATTGGAAGTTCTATTCTAATTTGAGCACTTAATGCGGTGATTATTGCAAAGCCAAATGAAAGAAATAAATTTCTTGCAAGCGTGCCTTTTTCTACCCATGTAATAGGAATATTTTTAGAGGGGAATGTTTCCATGCTTATCTCCTAAGTTAGTTTTATTTACCAGCTCTTTAAAAGCCTCCGTAACAACTTTTCTTGTTTCGCTTGGTTTAATAATTTTATCGACCAATCCAAGTTTTGCTGCAATATCAGGGTTACTAAATTTTTCATTGTATTCGTCGACAAGTCGGGCTTTTACTGCATCTTTATCTGCTGCCTCTTTAATTTCTTTTTTATTAATAATATCCACAGCTCCTTCGGCACCCATAACTGCAATTTCAGCACTTGGCCAAGCAAACAGTTTATCTGCTCCAAGACCCATTGAATCCATAACAATATAGGCACCACCATATGCTTTTCTGACAACCACACATACTCTTGCAACTGTTGCTTCTGAGTATGCATAAAGCAACTTAGCACCACTTTTTATGATTCCACCATGCTCTTGCTCAACACCAGGTAGAAATCCGGGTACATCAACAAGTGTAAGAAGGGGTATATTAAAAGCATCACAAAAACGTACAAAGCGTGCAGCTTTTTCGGATGCATCAATATCTAATACGCCAGCAACTTCTAATGGCTGGTTGCCAATAATTCCTATAGTGTTTCCATTAATTCTTGCCAATGTAGTGATAATATTTAATGCATAGTTTGCATGAATAGGATATTGTTCACCATCATCCACAATATTATTTATGACATCATTCATGTCATAAGGCTGATTCCTATTTTCAGGAATAAAAGAATCTAATATATCAACTGATTTTTCTGTGTCATCCTCAGTAATGAATACAGGTGGTTTTTGTTCTGCTGACTGTGGTAAGAAGCTTAGGAGGTAACGCACTTCGTCAAATGCCTGTTGTTCATCTTCACAAATCTGATGACTTACTCCGGAAAGTGTTCCATGAGCCTCTATGCCTCCAAGCTCTTCAAAACTAACGTCTTCACCCGTTACTGTTTTAACGACTGCTGGTCCAGTGACATAAAGTTGTCCTATATCTTTAACCTGAAATATGAAATCCGTTAACGCCGGACTATAGACAGCTCCACCTGCTGAGGGGCCAACAATCACAGAGATCTGTGGAATCTTTCCTGATGCCTGTACATTTTTCTTAAATATTTGGGCATATCCATATAAAGATGAGATACCTTCTTGTATACGAGCACCGCCAGAATCTTTAATTCCAATAATTGGAGCCCTTGCTTCTAAAGCGAGGTCCATTACTCTTAGAATTTTTTTTGCAACAACTTCTCCAAGACTTCCCCCCATAATGGAGAAATCTTCTGAGTATATATAGACAGGTCTTCCATGGATTGTTCCAGAACCAGTTATGACTGCTTCACCATCAGGATTTGCTTCAGAAGAGACATTTTCATCAATCTCATTAAAAGATCCCTCATCTAAAACAAGGTTAATTCTTTCATAAGCTGTTAACTTACCTTTTGGATGTTGGACTTTTTTTGCCTTTTCATCCCTTATTTGAGCTAAATTTTCGTCTGACATGCTCGTCTTTCTTGTTTATTGTTAGTGTAAGTATTTGACCTATATATATGTAAAGAAGTAACACCATGAAAGTAGTTTTTTTTGATTCTATTTACAATAC
>DBUV01000038.1:6728-8469 GCA_002308095.1 Acidimicrobiia bacterium UBA1281 | reverse complement strand
CCAGCAATTTCAGGATATTGGTCAACGTCAAGTTTTACAAAATCTACATTTTCAACTTCTGACTCTAGTTCTTCTAGTATTGGGCTTAGAACTTTACAAGGACCGCACCATGTTGCATGGAAGTCTATAACTACCGGATTCTCAGAATTTTGTAATGCAGCATATTCTTCTGCGTTAATATCTTTCATATTTTCTCCTTTATGATGTAAAGACATTCTATAAACATGACGTTTATACAAGTAACTTCGTAGTGAGTTATTTTACAAACTATACTTATAAAATGAATTCAATCGTTGTATCACCCCATCATCTATCTTCGAAAGCAGGCAAGCAGATTTTAGAAATAGGTGGAAATGCTATTGATGCGGCAATAGCAGTCAATATTGTTCAAGGAGTCGTTGCCCCAGAAACATGTGGAATTGGTGGAGATTTGTTTGCTTTAGTGTGGAAAGATGGCTTTAACAAACCAGATTGTTTGGATGCCTCAGGTTACGCAGGGAGTAACGTTGAAGGAACTAAAATTTCTGGAGATACAATACCTTTAAACCATCCTATGTCTGTTACTGTTCCTGGAGCAGTAGATGGTTGGTTTACACTACATGAAAGATACGGATCATTAGATATTTCCAAAATTTTTAAACTTGGAATTGAAATTTGTCATGAAGGTTTTGAGATTAATAGAGAACTCTCTGCAAGTTTAAAAATACATCAAAGTGAACTTGGTTCTCAACCTTCTTCATTTAGCTTTTATGAAAACTCTATTCCCCTAGAACCCGGATCTCTGGTTAGGCGTGTAAATCTTGGTAAAACTTTAGAGCTCATTGCTAAAGAAGGGCCTGATATTTTTTATAGTGGAGAAATAGGCATTTCTATATCTAAAGCAGTAGACAATAATCTTACCTCCGAAGACCTAGAACAATATTCTTCAACTTGGGTAGAGCCTCTTAAGTTAAATATGTTTGGTTACGATGGTTGGACAACTCCACCTTCAACACAAAGTTATCTCACTCTTTCTGCCTTAAAGGGTTATGAACTATTGTCCCAAAAATATGAAGACTCATTACATATGCTCATAGAGAGTTATCGAATCTTTGCTGCAGATAGAGATAATATTACCTATGACTACGGTGCTAATCTACATAATTTTAAAGGTGTAGACATAGACTACATAGAAGAAAAAATACAACTTTACAACGATGAAAGTGCTGGAGAGTTTAAATTTCCTGAACCAAAGGGTGGAGGTACAGCATACATGACAGTTAAGGACTCCGAAGGACTAGGTATTTCTTTAATTCAATCAAATTTTCATGGCATTGGAAGTCGAATAGGTGTTAGTAATTATGGTTTTTTTCTGCACAACAGAGGTTGTGGCTTTAACTTAAATCAAAATCATCCAAATTATATAAAAGCTGGAAGGAAACCTCTCCATACTCTTTCACCAACAATTTGGACAAAAAATAATCAGCTTGAACTAATTCTTGGTACACGTGGTGGAAGGTATCAACCACAATTACTTTCTCAAGTTGCGCTTCCCTATTTACAAAATAAGTCTTCCATCAAAGAATTGATGAGCACAGGGCGTTGGGCTTTAAACAACTTCTCTTCTAATACATCATCACAAATAACTGTTGAGGGGTCGTTTTTAGATTCTGAAATCAAAGCTTTGCAAGCAAAGGGGCATGAGGTTAATCAAATTCAAGAAGACTATGACAAAGCCTATGGTCCAGTATCTGCAATATAT
>DBUV01000038.1:5439-6418 GCA_002308095.1 Acidimicrobiia bacterium UBA1281 | reverse complement strand
AGATGTAGAAAATGAATGGACAGGTGCGGCAGATGTTAGAGTTGGTACAGAAAAAGTGGAAACTCTTTAATAATTTCGCATGTCCTTTTTATGCTGTTTTTCAGTAAGTTTTTTTCTTTTATCATAATCTTTCTTACCTTTGCCAAGTGCCAATTCAATTTTAATAAAACCATTTTTTTCATAGACCTTTAGGGCAACAAGTGTGTTCCCTTTGATGGAGGTAAGGCCTATCAATCTTTTGATTTCTTTTTTGTGCAATAAAAGTTTTCTAGGTTCTTTAGGGTTATATTCCACCTCATTAGAGAACTTGTACTGTTCAATGTTCATCTCTCTCAAAATAGCCTCTTCATTTTCTATGACTGCAAAGGCATCAACTATAGAGACTCCGCCATTTCTAATACTTTTAGTCTCTGAACCAGTAAGCACTACTCCAGCTTCAATGTACTCACTGAACTCATATGAATTTCTAGCTTTTCTATTTTCTGCAAATATCTTCATTTTAGTTTAAGAAACAATACGGATTCATTCTTCCTCTGCTTGTAGGGTCTAAGTATGGCAGTGAACAAGAAACTGAATTAGGATCTTTTAGCCTTACTTCGAAATGAAGGTGAGGTCCTGATGACCTACCTGTATTACCCACTCTACCTATAGTATCTCCAGTAATGACTGTCTGTCCTGGAGAGACCTCAATTTTACTCATGTGAAAATAAAGTGTTGTCATTCCACCTCCATGGTCAATAAACACCGAGTTACCTGCTAATCCGTAATAACGGGCAAGAATAACAATACCTCCAGCTGCCGCCTTAATTGGAGTTCCTGTACTAGCAGGTATGTCTATAGCGCCATGAAAACTCGTAACTCCTCTAAATCTTCTCCATTTGTATCCACTTGAAACATAACTACCTGTAATTGGCCATGTCAATTGGTCGGGTGCCGGCCCTCCCAAGGTACTTAACCTTTCAATATCAGCCTGAATTGC
>DBUV01000038.1:4526-5060 GCA_002308095.1 Acidimicrobiia bacterium UBA1281 | reverse complement strand
CAAGAAGATTCTGTGCATTTCTTCTTTCAGCAAGAACTTGAGATTTTTTACTCTCTACTTTTCTCTTTTCAGATTCAACTAGATTTTTACTAGCTTCTACCTGATCAGCATATTCTTCTGCCTCAATAGAAATTTCTGTTTTTTTCTCCTCTTCAAGTTGAAGACTGTTAATTACATCCTGTCTGTCGGTTTCCCTGTCAGTCAAAAAAGTAGTTTGTGTTTGGGCTAAATTTTCTAACGCATTTAGAGTTTCAACAATTTTATATGCAGAATCAACAACTGTTGAAGCATATCCCAATGCTGCTAAAAAGTCTGACAATTCATTAAGGTCAATAAAAAGTGCTGTGGTTGGGCTCATAACTCCATTTATATAAAGTGTAAGTGCCTGTTCTTGCAGACCTTCTCTTTCGGTATTTAGATTTATCTGAGTTTGATATAGTTCATCTTTAACATTTGTAATTTCAGATTTAATTTTTCCTAACTTAGTTTGCTCTTGAACTATATTTTGTTGAACTAGAGCTAGGTTATCAAGAG
>DBUV01000038.1:3936-4170 GCA_002308095.1 Acidimicrobiia bacterium UBA1281 | reverse complement strand
TTTTTCTGCTACGGCAAGCCTACTTTGTACTTCAGATAATTCTCTATTAACCTGACGTAAAGCAGCATCATTGGAGATAATAGCTTTTTCTAAATCTGTTTTTTCACCCTCGTATTGGTTAATTTGATTAGCTACAGCTTGAAGCTGTCTTTCAACTTCCTCTAAACGTTCTTCTGCAGTAATTGCATTTAAACTTTCTAAAGAAAGGGTTTGAAAAAGAAAAATTCCAACAAG
>DBUV01000038.1:2588-3573 GCA_002308095.1 Acidimicrobiia bacterium UBA1281 | reverse complement strand
GCAAAGAAACCAAAAATTATTGAGGTCAAAATTAGGCCTAACGTGAGATTAATCAAATATGTATCCGAAATTGTGATATCAAAAATACTTTCTGCAACAACTGAGTCTTTAGAGTATTGAATGACTCCCCAACCAAGTCCTACTGCAATACTTGTACCTAGCAATGATTCAAAAATAGCTTCAAAAATAAATGGTAAGCGAATATATGTTGAGGATGCCCCAATCAATTTCATAACTTTAATTTCTTTTCTTTTAGCAAATGCGGTAAGTCTTAAGGTATTAATGATTAATATAAATGCAGCAAAAGCAATAAGAACAGCAAAAACGGTTGCAGCTAAAACTAAGGTGTTTGTCAGACTTAAAAGTCTTTCGATTGCTTCTCCAGAAGCTCTAATCTCTTTAACTGCAGGATTACCCTCCATGCGTTCAATAATCAAGGTGTAGTCAGAGGGGTCGTTTAAATTGACTCGAAGAGAAGATGGTAAAATTTCAAAATCTACTTCCTGAACTAATTCTGGTTGATCTTTAAAAAGTATTTTAAACTCATCAGCTGCCTCAGCTTTTGAGAAATAATCAACCATCCTCACTTCAGGGTAGCTTTCCAAAGAATCCTGAAGTTGCTTATGTGCAGTTGTTGTTACTCTGTCGTCGAGAAAAATAACAACATGAACTCCATTTTGCCATCTCGATGTATTGTTCTCCACCACAGCTCTTCCAGAAAGAGTTGTAAAAACTAAAAAACTTGAAACCAGTACAGCTAGAACTGTAGCAACTACTAAAAGAGGATTTCTCCTCATGTTGATAAAAGTATTTTTGATTACATATGATAATTTATTCATTCATGCCCTTAGATATATGTGCCTTCATTTTCGTCTCTAATTAATTTTCCATCTGAAAGCTCTAATACACGTTTTTTTCTTCTATTAACTATAGATGAGTCGTGTGTAGCCATTAAAACAGTAGTTCCTGCTCTATTAATTTTTTC
>DBUV01000038.1:525-2182 GCA_002308095.1 Acidimicrobiia bacterium UBA1281 | reverse complement strand
CGTGCTATTGCAACTCTAGTTTGTTCTCCTCCAGAAAGTTGATATGGAAATTTGTAGGCATTTTCTTGTAACTCTACTAAATCTATGAGTGTGCTTGTCTTTGAGTCAATTTCTTGAGCGTCATATCCAAGAACCTCTAGGGCGAAACTTATATTTTCATAAGTAGTTCTATCTTCTAGTAGCTGAGGCTCTTGAGTAACTATTCCGAGTTTACGTCTTAATATAGGTATTTTCCATTTAGGAAGAGAGGAAACTTCCATATCTACAACTTCTATTATTCCCTTAGTCTGATAGGTGTCTCTATAAAGTAGTTTTAAAAATGAAGATTTTCCACTTCCAGAATGACCTATCAGGTAAACGAAATCACCTTCTTTTATTTCAGTAGAGATATTAGACAAGGCAACACTTCCACCTTGAAATACTAAAGAAACGTTTTCTAATTTAATCATTTAATCCCTGTCTACGCCATTTTAGGTAATCTTTTATAAAAATGTTAATTTCTCCATCTAATACTGCTTGTATATTCCCAACTTCTGTATTTGTCCTTGAATCTTTTACTTGCTGATAGGGCTGCATAACATAAGACCTTATTTGATGACCCCACCCAGCCTCTACCTGATCTCCTCTAATAGAATTGAGTTCTTGCATTTTGTCTTCTTTTTCTTTAAGCGCGATTTTTGTTTTTAATAATTCGAGTGCTCTTGTTTTATTCTGTAATTGTGAACGTTCAGCTTGGCAGGCAACTACCAGCCCTGTGGGCAAGTGGGTTATTCTAACAGCAGAATCAGTAGTATTAACATGTTGTCCTCCAGCACCTGATGATCTGTAAACATCTATTCTTAATTCATCATCCTTTATTTCAACTTCGTTTGAGTTTTCTATCAAAGGAATAACATCAACTCCTGCAAAGCTAGTGTGTCTTCGTTTATTACTATCAAAAGGACTGATTCTAACTAGTCTATGTACACCTCTTTCACTCTCGAGAGTTGCATAAGCTCTGAATGAATTTACTGTGATAGCTACGGACTTTATTCCGGCCTCTTCAGCAGTAGAAAGTTCTTCAATCGTATAGTCCATATTGTTATCATCAAAATATCTTGTATACATTCGGTAAAGAATCTGTGCCCAATCGTTAGCATCTACACCTCCTGCGCCAGCATTAATAGAAATCATTGCATTGAGGTCGTCATACTCCCCACTATAAAAAGACTCTTCTTCAAGATCTTCTAATTTTTTTTCAAAACTTTTTACTTGTTCACTGATATCACTCAGTACGTCTTCTTCTTCTTTACTTAAACTAAGTAGTTCCTTTAAGTCGTTTAATTCATTTTCTAAGGTGTGTAAAAGATTTAAAATCTTTTCATAAGATGAGGCTTCTTTTGATATAGTCTGGGCCTGACTGTTGTTTGACCAAAAATCAGCTCCTGACATTTGTTCATTTAATTGTATTAACTTTTTCTCTTTGGTATCAAGGTCAAAGATACTCCTTAGCAGATGACAATCTCTCGACGAGAGATTCTATCGCTAAAACTAATTCTTTAAACATACTTTATCCGTGACATTTTTTATATTTCTTTCCCGATCCACATGGACAAGGGTCATTTCTTCCAATCTTACCAAAATCTTTGGAGTTTTTACTGTCTAATCCTGGTGATGA
>DBUV01000038.1:0-162 GCA_002308095.1 Acidimicrobiia bacterium UBA1281 | reverse complement strand
CATGCCATCAAAATTTAATAGCAATCTGACTACAGAAGACTTTACGCTAAAAATTAGCTCTTCAAACAAATCATATCCTTCTTTCTGATACTCCACTAAAGGATCTCTCTGTCCCATTGCTCTTAGGCCAATACCGGATCTTAAGTAATCCATTTCACTCAA
>DBUV01000025.1 GCA_002308095.1 Acidimicrobiia bacterium UBA1281 | reverse complement strand
TTTATTGTATTTAAATATTTAAAGCTTCTTTCAACCACAATCAAACATTACCTAAAAAGTTTTAAAATGAAAGTACCTACAAATTAATAAATTAGTTATAGTTATACTTGTAATTTAGAGGAAATAATATGGCAAATAGATGTCAAGTAACAGGAAGAGAGCCAAGGTCAGGTAAACATGTCTCTTTTTCACATAAAAGAAATAACCGTTGGTTCAAACCAAATATTATCACCAAGAGATACTGGTTAGAAAGTGAAAATAGATGGGTAAGACTAAAAGTCAGCACTCGTGGAAATAAAATAATTGACAAACGAGGTATTGAGTCTGTTGTTAAAGAAATACGTCAAAGAGGCGAAAAAGTTTAATGGCTCAAGGTGTTGTTAAATCCTACGATCCAAACACTGGCAATGGAATAATCTTATTAGATACAGATAAAACTGAAGTTTTTATTACTGCTGGTTCACTTAAGGGTTCAATATTTAGAACTTTACGTCAAGGTCAGAGAATTAACTTTGAATTAGAAACTGTTGAAGATATCCAGGTTGTTAAAAATGTTAAAATTGGACAAGATAAATATTAACCATAGTTAATGTCTTTAATCAATCTTAAATCATCTAATGAAGAAATAATCAATTCACATTTTTTAGATTTATGTTGTGATGAATATACTGAACCTTTAATTAGAGGTGGTCAATCAAACGCAGATTTAGCTTTACATAATCTAGACATTTCAAATTATTCAAAATTGAGAAATAATGTGTATCCGAAATCAAAAAGAGGGTCTTCATATTTATCTGCATACATAAGACATGGCTTAATTGATTTAAAAGAGGTATGGAAATATGTAGAAAGGTTTAAGTATGAAGATAAAACAAAATACAGAGATGAACTTCTTTGGCAGGAATTTTCAAGGCACTTATACGCAATAGTAGGTAAAAAATCCAACAATTACTTAAATTATTCAATAAATAGTGCTCATAGCAAGAATATAGATACTCAAAAAATGAATTGTATAAAAACAATTAAAAAAGAATTAGAAGAAACTGGATATATGGTAAACCAGACAAGAATGTGGTTTGCCTCTCATTTTTCATTAAGAGATAGAAATGATTGGAATGGTTATGAGAATTATATGTTTAAACATTTAGTTGATGGATCAAGATTTGCCAATAGGCTTGGATGGCAATGGGTAATGGGTGGACAAACCGGCAAACTGTATGGTTTTGCTCAATCTCAAGTCAAAAATAGAGCTCCAAAGTTATGTCAAGAATGCACTTTACAATATAATTGCCCAATTCAGACATGGCCAGATGAAACTATATACCAACCAATTAGTCAGAAACTAGATTTTGAGATTGCTGAGAAATTTGGACCTACAAACATTATTGATTCAGGAGAACAGCCTGAAGTTGTATGGTTGACTGGTGAATCATTGGGAGATGATGATCCCGCGTTAAAGAATAACTCTGAGTTACCTGTTGTATTCGTATTTGATGAATTATTATTAAGTAAGTTAAAATTATCATCGAAAAGAATAAATTTTTTATTGGATACACTTAGGGAGATTTCTCACAAAAAAGATTTATCAGTTTTTATTGATGATCCTAAATTTATTTTAAAAGGACAGAAATTTGCTGTTACATATGCATGTGTTCCTAAATATCGAGATATTACTAGTTTAATTAAGCCGGCAATTGAATTTCCATCAAGAAGGCTGGCAGAACCTATAAGTTTCTATCCAAAGAGTTATTCCTCATGGAAAAAAAAGATCAAACTAAGCGTATGAGAAGAATATTATTGTTTGTTTTTTTATTTTTTCATAATTACATATATATCTATACAAATGGGCGAATTGGAAAGAATCTAAATGGAAGGCCTTGTTTAATTCTTGAAAGCGTTGGAGCGAAAACTCAGATAACAAGAAAGAATGTTCTAGTTTTTCTTCAAGAAGATAACAATATTTGTATTATTGCATCCAAGGGAGGAAGTGAAACGAATCCTGGGTGGTATCATAACTTAAAAACAAATCCATTAGCAACTGTTCAAATTGGAAAGAGACGTTTTTCCGTGATGGCTAAAGAAATCTACGATGAAGAAAGACTAGAGTGGTGGTCAAAAATGGATTATCTAAATAAAGGCGGATATCAAAGATATCAAAAAAGAACCAATAGAAAAATACCTGTAATGATTCTTTCTATAACTTAGTCACAATTTGCGCCTAAGTCAGTTTTGTAATTTATACCGCTAATCATCAAGAACTAAAGGGTTTTGTTTATTTGTATAAAAAGATCAGGAGTTAATTCTTCAACAATAACATCTGCGTTAGATAATTCTTTTTTACTAAATATCCCTCTATCGATTGCTACAACGTAGTTACCAGAAGATTTTCCAGATTGTATTCCAGGTGGACTATCCTCTACAATTATATTTTTTGAGGTGCCAAGCTTATTAATAGCTAAATTGTAAATATCAGGAAATGGTTTGTTTCTTGGACGCACAGAATCACCTCCTAAAACAAAATCAAAATATTTAGAAATTTCTGCTTTATTCAATTTATCTTCAAGTGCCTTCTGAGGAGAAGCAGAAACACATGCCTGTTGCCAGTTTTCGTTATAAAAGTAATCTAAACATTTGTGTGCATCAGAATATAAAGTTTGAGATGTGAAATTTTCGATAATAATTAAAGCTATCTCATCCATGGTTTCGCTAAAGGAGGGAAGCTCTACTTTCTCAGAATATTTTTGATGAACTAATTTATCATCTATTCCTACATAGTCATCAAAATGTTGAATTGGTAAATTTAAGTTTCTTCTTTTTAGAACCTCTTGCCAAGCATACGCGTAAGCACTCTCTGTATTCATTAATGTTCCATCGCAATCCCAATAAATTCCAGTCATAAGTTTCTTAACCTAATTTAGATTGAATATCTGTAGCACTTTTAAGAGCTACCCCATCGGAGCCTTGGACACTCCAACCTTTACTTGTATCTGATAAAGCTTCTTCAACAATATCCATTAACAATTCGTATTTTGATACATTGAGATTTTTCCAAAGGTAAAGTGCATGGCTTCCTGGAATAGTATTTATTTCGTTAATGTAGATTTCTTCTTCTATCTTTAAAAAGTCGTACCTAACGATTCCTCTCGATGGAATTATATTATTTATTTGTTTTACATATTCTATTATTTTATTTTCAGCTTCTTTACTTATACTTACTGGTAATTCTCTTTTAGAACCCTCTAAGCCACCATTGTTTAGATACTTATCCTCATATGAGAAAAGATTTGTGTTTCTGATAGGTTTTTCAATTTGTGAGAAATTAAAAACAGGATAGTTTCTAACCCCAATTAATAAATCTTCAGCATTTTCAAGATATCTTTCTAGCAAAGCACCTTTTTCATACAAATCAGATGATTCAATAATTTTTAAAGCTGTTTCATAGTTATCTACGACTTCTACACCTATTGAAGAACCTCCAAATTGAGGTTTTAATACATATGGACCATCGAAATTTGGCTTTTTTTCATCTTGAATTTTAAACTTTTCTAATACAGGTAAATTATTTTCCTTCATTAGTGCATAGAAAACATACTTATCCATACATATTTGTGCAGAAGTTAAATTGGGTCCAGTATAATTTAAATTCATAATATCAAGTAAGCCCTGGAGGGTTCCATCCTCGCCGGGACCACCATGACAAGAGTTTATGAAAATATCAATATCTAAAGCTTTTCTTTTATAATAAAAACCACCATTTTTACCTAAATTTAATTGAAGTTCTTTCTTTTTAAGTTTTGATGTATCTACAAAATCTGTTGATTCTAATTTTGAATCTAAAAGAAACCATTTGTTATCTTTGGTCCAGTAAATAATAGAGACTTCATTTTTTGATGATAAAACCCTTGCACTCTGAAGACCTGTTAGTACTGAAATATCGTGCTCTGGTGAAGGTCCACCAATTATAACAGCAATTTTATAATTCATTTTTATGGATAATGGTCTGGTAAATCATTTTCAAATAATACAACATCTTCTGGTTTTATAATAGTATTCAAATAGTCTACAGCCTCATCTCTATTGGGAAACCAATATGCAGGTATATTATTTTCTTGGAATGCTAAAAGTAATGAATTTTTATTTGTATGTCCTATTACTAGAGCTTCGTCAATAACCTTGCTTGATTCTGTACCGAATGCATAATTTAAGGAAAATTGATCACTTCCTAATTCAATCATTCCTGGTGTTACTAGATACTTCATTGATTGATCTGTCGATTCATGCTCAAGGAGTTTTAATGAGTGTTCTATTGCCATAGGGTTGGAGTTAAAAGAGTTATCAATTATTTTATGACCAAGATCACTAGTTATTAAAGATTGCCTGTGTGAAGTTTTTTCTAAAAAATCAATTTTTGAAAAGAATTCTTCTATATCTAAATCTAGAGCTAAAAGAACACCTATAGATAGTGCAATTGATAACTGTAGTAATTCTGGTGCTTTAACCGAAAGTATAAATTTTCCTTTGACATAAATGTTGTGGACATTCTTGTCGTAATGTACAAAAACAATTGCCTGCTTACTTGTAGTAGAACAATCATAAACAATTTTTTGGTTTGCCCACAAACGTGCTTGATTAAGTAGTAGTTCATCATCTCCATTTATAACAACAGACCCAGCAAGCTCAACAATCTCAGACTTTGCATCTAAGATATTTTCAAGTGTTTTCATCCTCTCAAGGTGGACAGGGGCTATACCTGTAATTACTGAAATATGTGGCCTAACCCAAGAACACAATTCTCTGATTTCACCCATTCCGTATGTACCCATTTCAATAATTGCTAGTTCATCAGTCTCTTTGAGATCTTCATTTATAGCTTTAGCTACTCCTAACCGATTATTAAAACTTTCTTTAGTTGAAAAAGGATTAGTTTGGGTACTCAATATTTGGTTCAAAGTATTTTTAGTTGTAGTTTTTGAGTAAGAACCAGTAATTGCGACTATAGGTATGTTTGCATTTTTTAGTTTTGATGATGCGCTATCAACATAATGTTGAGTAAGTGACTTCTCATAATTAAATAATATTTTTAAGCACTGATCGTATACAAAATAACTAAAAATATTTGCTAATAAAGCAAGTAAATAACCTAATTCAACAACTAATGAAACAGCTGAAATAGAAATAATAACAAAATAATAAAATCTGTTGACCCGTAACAATCTTTCTGTATTTTCTATTTTTGAAGTTCTAGATGAAAAACTTAACCCAATTGGTGTAAATAGTGTGAGTACAATTACTAACAATGGAAAGTAATAAATCCATAGCGACACAACCCCACTTAGTAATAAGGTTATAAAGAGAAGGTAGTTGGAAGTTTTTGATTTAACCCATCTAAAGTAAAACTTTGTAACAGAGCCACCTAAATAGTGCTCCCTTTGAGCGAATCTTGCCCACTTTACGGAATTTAAAAGTGAGGCACCAGTTAAAATTAACAGGATTAAAAAATAGTTGCCATTCATAAAGTTTTAAGCACCTCAGATAATGAATTTGGATTACTTCTAACTATATTGTGCCCTTCATTTGGAATAATGGTTAATTGAGAATTATTAATTAGTAGATTAGCTTCATTTGCAACTGATACTGGTACTTCAGTGTCGTTCTCTCCCCAAATTAAAAATACATTAGATTGAATTAGCCCCAATTTTTCATGTAAGTCATCATTAACTGCTTTTACAAGTGTTTCTCTCATTACACCATTTGAGTTTCGATAATCAGCTGAACCCATTTTATTTTTAACTGACTCAAGATTTGATTTTGAAATTAATCCGTATTTATACAGTTTTTTGAATAGAGTTAATTTGTTTATAGATTTATTTGGTTTTTTTATTTTGATTAACGGTACAGCCACAAGAACTAGATTTTGAATATTCCTTAATAAAGAGAGGTGTACTGCAACTCTTCCGCCAAAAGAGTGTCCAACAATAGTTGTAATTTCATTTGGTAGGATATTATTTAATTGTATTGCATAATCTAAAGGACTTAGACTGACTGATAAAGGTTTAGTTTTGCCAAAACCAGGAAGATCAATAGCCATCCCAGGGAAAACATCCATAATGCCTTTAAAGTCTTGACTGTCTCTTCCCCATCCATGTAAGTAGCAGATGTTTGGAGTATCTACATTTGAATATGCAAATGTAGATTTATCTGACAAAAGGTGAAAAGCCATTTAATCTAGAATTCTTCCAAGAGTCATTATTGCCCTAATTTCAAGACCCATAAGGAAAAGAAGTGCTAAACCCCAATACAAATAATAATTTTTATTCATCTCAGATCTGTACACATATAGGAAAGTAAGCGTAAATAATACTACTACGCCGTAAAAAAGGTGGAATGAGCCTGGATCAATCTTTTGTGAATATAAAATTAAACCTCCGGCAGTTTGAATAAGGATTGTAGATATTGATAAATTAATTAAATAAGTTCCTATTTTTTCATACTTTGCTGATCTTGAAATATATATTGCAATAAGAACTACTCCACTTATGCCAGCAGTCCAAATACTAATTATTGCCCAAACACCATGAAAATTGTTAATCATATAAATCTATTTTAGTAGTAATTAAATTGAGTATTAATTTTATTTCAGTTACAGTAATTTGTATGTCTGAATTAGTAATAAATCAAATCCAAGCTAATGTTCCAAAAGCATGGAATCCATCTCTTGAAACCAAAATTATAAGAGCGAAAAATGCAGAGATTTGGGACGAAAATGAAAAAAGGTATTTGGATTATGTTGGAGGTTATGCTGTTTTAAACACAGGTCATGTTCACCCAAAAGTAATTGAAAGAGTTAAAAAACAATTAGATAATTTCACTCATTCTTGTTTTGCATACGCCCCTCATCAAAATGCAGTTGAAGTATGTACTGAGTTAAATTCTAGGTATCCAATTGAAGGCGAAACTAAAACTTTCCTAGTTAATAGTGGTGCTGAGGCTGTAGAAAATGCTGTAAAAATTGCAAGATACTATACAGGAAAACAACACATTGTAGCTTTTAAAGGTGGCTTTCATGGCAGGACATATATGGCAATGGGATTAACTGGAAAAGAAAATCCCTATAAAAAGGGTTTCGGACCATTTCCCGATTTTATTTCTCACTCAGAGTTTCCGTATAATTATAGAGACATAAGTGATGATGAAGCTATAAATATGTTTCAAGAACATCTTGAAAAAATAGGTTCTTCAAATATTGCAGCAATACTAATTGAAATACAACTTGGTGAAGGTGGTTATATTCCTGCATCAGAATATTTTCTAAAAAAAATAAAAAATATTGCACATCAAAATAACATTCTTCTTATTTTTGATGAAGTGCAAACTGGATTTGGGAGAACAGGAGAAATGTTTGGTGCAAACACAATTAATGTATCCCCTGATATTGCAACATTAGCAAAGGGAATTGCTGGAGGATTTCCATTAGCAGCTGTTATTGGAAAATCTGAGATAATGGATGCAATCCATGATGCTGGAATTGGCAGTACATTTGGAGCATCTCCCGTTTCTTGCGCAGCAGCACTAGGAGTGCTTGATGCGTTTGATGAGGAAAATATATTAGAATCAGTAAAAAGACACTCGCAAATTATGAATGATTTCTTAAATGTTCTCAAAAATGAACATGACTTTATTGGGGATGTGAGAGGTTATGGGACAATGATAGGTGTTGAAATTGTTTCCAATCTAGAATCAAAATCTCCGTCAAAAGACAAAGCTATGAAAATCATAAGTAATGCAAGAGATGCTGGCTTGCTTCTTGTCAATTGTGGTCTTGAAGGAAACGTAATAAGATTCATGGGTCCACTAACTACACCTGATAATCAGGTTGTAGAAGCAATGGAAATCTTTAAGGAATCAGTTAAATCTATTTAGTCTCTTCATGAGTAAGTTCATGGAGTTTTTTGAGAGTATCCTGATCTTTAGCTGCTTCTGCTGGTGCTTTCATCAACCAAGCTGAAACTAAATCTAAAGATTTTAAATCATTTTTCATAGTGAAATACTTCATATATCTAATTGCATCTATTACTACTCCAGCACTGTTAGGAGAATCCCATACTTCAAGCTGAAGTTCGATATTTAATGGCACTCCACCAAAAGCTTCACCCTCAAGACGAATAAAAGCTTTCTTACGGTCTTCAAGCCATTCAACATAGTCTGATGGCCCAATTCTAACTGTGCCCTCTTCCATTCCCTTACCTTTATTGGCAACAGAAGTAACAGATGTTGTTTTGCTAGTTCTTTTTGTCTGCAACCTGTCTTCCTCAAGCATGTTTAAAAAATCCATATTCCCACCAACATTAAGTTGATAAGATCTTTTCAGATTAATACCCCTATCAGAGAACAATTGAGCTAAAGCACGATGAACAATTGTAGCTCCTACCTGGCTCTTGATATCATCACCGATTAAAGGTACGTTATTATCTGAAAACTTTTGATACCAATCTTTATCTCTAGCAATAAATACAGGGATACAGTTGATAAACCCGACTTTTGCTTCGATTGCACACTCAGCATAGAACTTTACAGCTTCATCAGAGCCAACAGGTAAAAGGTTTACTAAAATCTCTGCCTCTGAAGATTTCAAAACTTCCACAACAGTGTCCGAGTCTTCTACTGGATTTATTATATCCACTACAAATTTTCCAATACCATCTAGTGTTTTCCCGGGACTCACTGTAACACCAAGATTTGGGACATCTGAAAACTTGGTTGTATTATTTGGTTCTGAAAATATTGCTTCAGACAAATCTTTACCGACTTTATTTTTATTTATATCAAAAGCAGCAACAATCTCTATATCTGAGACTCTGTAACCACCAATTACATCAGATATTAATCCATTTTCTGTGTCATTAATTTTATAATATTCAAGTCCTTGCACGAGAGAACTGGCACAGTTGCCTATACCTAAAACTGCTACTTTAATTTTGCTATTATCCATCATGTAACCTTACCAAACGCCAGTTTTATGATAATTTATGAGAAATCAATTAAATAGATAATTGAACCAACTTGCTGAGTTATAAAGCATTGCGACAATAAAGTATAATATAAATGAAGCTATCCCAATTATCTGAAGTGCTTTTAAAAACTTATTCATATATCAAGATTACATTTAAAAAAAAATAAAATAAATACAGTTATAGTTTAAATATGATTAAAAATCTATCACCATCTAGAGCATCTCAATTTAAGACGTGTCCAAAACAATTCAAATTTTCAAATGTTGATAAGATAAAAGAACCCACAAATCTAGTACAAGCTAAAGGTACAACCGTACATCAAGCCTTGGAGGACTTGTATAGTCTTCCAAGTGAAGAACGGACATCGGATACCCTGTACAATCTTTTCAGAAAAGCCTGGTCAAATGTAAGAGGAAATGATGAGCATGTTAACCTTTTTAACTCAATTGAAGAAGAGAGAGAGTGGGGTCAAGAAGGTCTCAATTTACTACATAACTATCTAAAACTTGAAAATCCTAAGACGTTAGAACCTTTAGAGCAGGAAAGGTGGGTAAGAGGTTCTATAGAAGATTTAAACTTACGAGGAATATTAGACAGAATGGATGAAGATAAAGATGGAAATCTTGTAATTGTAGATTACAAATCAGGCAAATCACCATTAGCAAAATATAAAGAACCAAGATTCTTTGCTCTTAAATTATACGCATTACTTATTAGAGATGAATTAGGTGTAACTCCTGTGGAGTTAAAGCTGATCTATTTAAAAAACTCAACAATACATACATTAAAAGTAACCGATGCAATGTTAGATGAGGCGAAAGTTGAAATACTTAAAATATGGGAAGATATTAAAAAGGCTTTTGAAGAAAATAATTTCCCTGCAACTAAGAATAATCTATGTAAAGACTGGTGCTACTATAAACCGATTTGTCCTCTTTTCAACGATGACGCACCTAATACAGATTCGTTACAAAAAATAGAAGATAGGATACTTGAATTAAATGAAACACTCGAGGCAGTTAACATGTTTGAAAACCAAAATGAATTACCTGACTCAAGTCCTTTAAAAGAAGTGGATGTAAAAAAACTTAACGAAGAATTAGATTTACTAAATATTGAGAAAAATTCCCTACTTGATGATATTACTAAATTATTAGGGAAATAATCCTCTTGTTAACTTAGCAGCTGCAACACGTTTAATTCCCTTTATAAGGGCGGCTGTTCTTAAGTCACAATTATTTTTTTGCGATATAGTCCAGACTTCTTCAAAAGCTGATGTCATTGTGTCAATCAGTCTTTCATATAAGTCTTTTTCCTTCCATAAATAATTTTGTCTATTTTGTACCCACTCAAAATATGAAGCTGTAACACCTCCTGCGTTAGCTAGAATGTCAGGAATAATTAATACATTATTTTCTCTTAATACTTTATCGGCACTGACAGTTGTGGGAGAGTTCGCAGCCTCAACTACCACATCAGCTTTTATGTTGCTTACATTGGAAGTTGTAATGACTCCACCTACAGCAGCTGGAATCAATACATTACATTCAACTTCAAGAATATCTTGAGTTAAGTCATCAGCACCTTCAAAACCGGAGACTGATTTGCTTTTAGCAATGTGTTTAAATAATTCTGGAATATTTATACCTTTAGGGTTGTACAC
>DBUV01000077.1:2917-4341 GCA_002308095.1 Acidimicrobiia bacterium UBA1281 | reverse complement strand
ACGTGAGCAATCTGAATTGTGATTCCTCTTTCCCTCTCTTCAGGGGCTTTATCAATATCTTCAAAAGCTGTTGCATCACCATCGCCGGCTTCAGCTAAAACTTTTGTTATTGCGGCCGTCAATGTGGTTTTACCATGGTCAATGTGGCCCATTGTACCGATGTTCACATGAGGCTTGCTGCGGTCAAATTTTTCCTTTGACATATTTTTCTCCTTTTTTAAAAAGCCTTTGCTTGAAAAACAAGCTTAGACTTCAACCTCTACTCCACGAATACTCGCAGTTATTTCCTTAGTTATTGCGTCGGGAACGTCTTCATAACTATCAAACTGCATCGTAAATGTTGCACGGCCTTGAGTTCTTGAACGCAAATCAGTTGCGTATCCGAACATCTCTGATAAAGGAACTTTCGCGTTGACGACCTTTGCAGATCCCCTTTGTCCCATTTCAGCAATCTTTCCTCTTCTTGAGGATAGATCTCCGACAACATCTCCCATAAAATCTTCTGGTGTAACTACTTCTACCTCCATAACTGGTTCTAATAATTTAATTCCTGCTTTTTTAGCACCATCTTTAAGTGCCATTGATCCAGCAATTTTGAACGCCATTTCTGATGAGTCAACATCGTGGTAGCTACCATCAAGAAGCGTAGCTTTAATATTTTCTAGAGGGTATCCTGCTAGAACTCCTGATTCCATAGCTGCTTCTACTCCAGCGTTTACTGAAGGTATATACTCTTTTGGAATTCTTCCGCTTTTAATTAAATCCACAAACTCGTAACCCTCATCAATTGGCTCCAGCTCCATGACTACATGTCCATACTGTCCTCTACCACCGCTTTGACGTATATATTTTGCTTCAATGCTGACTTGTTTTTTAAGAGCTTCTCGATAAGCTACTTGAGGTTTACCAATATTTGCTTCAACTCTAAATTCTCTTTTGAGTCGGTCTACAAGAATATCTAGGTGTAACTCACCCATTCCAGAGATGATTGTTTGACCAGTCTCTTCATCTGATTGAACGACAAATGTTGGGTCTTCTTCTGCAAGTTTTTGTAAGCCTTCTGATAGTTTTTCTTCATCTGCTTTAGACTTTGGCTCGATTGCAACAGATATAACAGGCTCTGGAAAAGTCATTGATTCTAATTGAATTGGGCTTGATGAGTCAGCAAGAGTATCTCCTGTTTTAGCATTTTTGAGGCCAACACCTGCGACAATGTCTCCTGTTGATATAAAGTCTATGTCTTCTCTACTGTTTGAATGCATTCTTAATATGCGTCCAAGTCTTTCATCTTTTCCTGTAGTTGTGTTTACTACTTTATCTCCCTTTTTGAGTGTTCCGGAATATACTCGGAAGTAGGTCAACTTACCTACATGAGGGTCGCTGACAACTTTGAATGCGAGTGCTGAAAATGGCTCATCATCAGA
>DBUV01000077.1:0-2520 GCA_002308095.1 Acidimicrobiia bacterium UBA1281 | reverse complement strand
TCTATTACTGCATCTAATAAAAGTTGCACTCCTTTGTTCTTAAAAGCACTTCCAGCTAAAACTGGAACAAAAAGGCCTTCAAGAGTACCCTTTCTAATTGCTTTTTTAATTTCAGCAACAGTTAATTCTTCATCTCCTAGGTACTTTTCTAAAATTTCGTCATCTGCTTCAGCTATAACATCAAGTAATTCTTGTCTTTTAGCATTCGCTTCATCAATCTTGTCTTCGGATATTTCACTAATATCCCATTCAGAACCATCATCTTTTGACCAAGTGTGAGCTTTCATTTCAACCAGATCAATTACACCTATAAAATTTTCTTCGGCACCAATTGGTATGTGCAATACGGCAGGTTTTGCTTCAAGTCTCTCAACAATTGACTGTACATCAAAATCAAAATCTGCACCAGTTCTGTCCAATTTGTTTACAAAACATATTCTTGGAACATTATATTTGTCTGCTTGCCTCCATACTGTTTCGGACTGTGGCTCTACTCCAGCTACACCATCAAACACGGCTACAGCACCATCCAATACTCTTAATGACCTTTCAACTTCTACAGTAAAATCTACGTGTCCAGGAGTGTCAATAATATTGATCGTGTGTTTGTTCCACGAACAAGTTGTAGCTGCAGATGTAATCGTAATGCCTCTTTCTTGTTCCTGTTCCATCCAATCCATAACGGCAGCACCATCATGAACCTCACCAATTTTGTATGTTTTTCCTGTGTAGTATAAAATTCTTTCAGTAAGAGTTGTTTTTCCAGCATCGATATGTGCCATGATTCCAATATTACGAAGTTGATTTAGATTTATTTCTCTATCTGACATTCCTACCACCTATAGTGAGCAAATGCTCTATTTGATTCAGCCATCTTGTGGACATCTTCCCTCTTCTTAACAGAGGCTCCAGTATTTTTGCTTGCATCAAGAATTTCTCGACCCAGTCTTTCAGCCATAGTTTTTTCTCCCCTTTTTCTAGAGGAAGCAACCATCCATCTGATTGCTAGTGTTGTGCTTCTTCTATGAGGGACTTCCATAGGAACTTGATAATTTGTTCCCCCAACTCTTCTAGATTTTGTTTCAACTTGTGGTTTTACATTTTCAAATGCTTCTTTTAAAACTGCTAATGGATCTCCACCAGCTTGTTTTTCAACTAGCTCAAGAGCGCTGTAAACAATGTTTCTTGCTGTATCTTTTCTTCCATCTAATAAAATTTGATTTGTAAGTTGAGAAACCAACACACTGTTGAATAAAGGGTCTGGTTCAGGTTTACGTTTAAGTGATGGTCCTCTTCTCATAACTAACCTTTTTTACTTCCGTACCTTGACCTGGCTTGCTTTCTATCCGCTACTCCAGCTGTATCTAAGGCACCCCTGATGACTTTATACCTTACACCAGGAAGATCTTTAACTCTTCCTCCTCTGACAAGTACGATTGAATGCTCTTGAAGATTGTGGCCTTCGCCTGGGATGTAGGCAGTTACTTCAGTTCCTGTTGAAAGTCGAACCCTGCAAACTTTTCTTAAAGCAGAGTTAGGTTTTTTAGGTGTGACAGTATATACACGGGTACACACCCCTCTTCTTTGAGGAGAACCTTTTAGACCAGGTGTCTTTTCTTTTGACACCTTGGACTTGCGTCCTTTTCTAACTAACTGTTGCGTAGTAGGCATTAAATTTCCAATCTAAATAGTGTTATTGACTTACCGAAAAAGAAGTATATGAGAGTTTTGAACTTACAACAACCAAAATTTTATAAGTTTTTACTCTGTTTCTTCGTCCCCTTCTTCGCCTAGCATAGCTAGCCATTGTGCAGGATTTGGAAGTGCATCCCCTTCAGCTTCTTCAGAATCTGAAGTGGCTTCCATGAATCCTAATGAAGAAACTTCTGGTGCATCTGGAAGTGTTGGTGATAGCTTTTGGTATGCTTCAGAACCTGTTCCCGCAGGAATAAGTGTTCCGATAATCACATTCTCTTTCAGACCTGACAGAGCATCACTGCTTTTCTTCATTGCTGCTTCTGTTAGCACTCTTGTAGTTTCCTGGAAAGATGCTGCTGATAACCATGAGTCCGTTGCAAGGCTAGCTTTGGTGATACCCATAAGCTCTGGTCTTCCTTCAGCAGGAGCTTTTCCTTCTTTGACTAATGCTTGATTAGTCTTTCTAAATAATGTTGAATCAACAAGTTCATTTGGTAAGTAGTCAGAATCATTTGCACTCACAATTCTTACTCTTCTTAGCATTTGTCTTACTATCATTTCAACATGTTTATCGTGAACTTCAACTCCTTGATCACGATAAGTTTTTTGAACCTCATCTACGAGATATTCTTGGCATGCACGCACACCATTGATTTCTAAAACTTCCTTAGGAGCTTTTGGTCCTGCAGTTAATGCTTGACCAGCTTCTACATTATCCCCTTGATTAACAACAAGAGTTTGTCGTCTTAGTACTTCAACCTCGATATCTTCTTTTTCATTTTGTATTGTTAAAATTCTGCTGCCCTCTGGAGTAGTATCAAT
>DBUV01000057.1:4358-9661 GCA_002308095.1 Acidimicrobiia bacterium UBA1281 | reverse complement strand
TAGCTTTCGCTCCTCAGCGTCGATCACGGTCCAGTGAACTGCCTTCGCAATTGGTGTTCCTCCGAATATCTACGCATTTCACCGCTACACTCGGAATTCCATTCACCTCTACCGTATCCTAGTCACAACAGTATCGATCGACATTTTAGGGTTGAGCCCTAAACTTTTACGACCGACTTGTTGAACCGCCTACGAGCTCTTTACGCCCAATAAATCCGGACAACGCTTGACCCCTACGTATTACCGCGGCTGCTGGCACGTAGTTGGCCGGGTCTTCTTGTGGAGGTACCGTCATTTTCTTCCCTCCTGAAAGTGGTTTACAATCCTAGAACCGTCATCCCACACGCGGTGTCGCTGTGTCAAACTTTCGTTCATTGCACAATATTCCCTGCTGCAGCCTCCCGTAGGAGTCTGGGCCGTGTCTCAGTCCCAGTGTGGCTGATCGTCCTCTCAGACCAGCTATCCGTCGTAGCCTTGGTAGGCTTTTACCCCACCAACTAGCTGATAGAACGCGAGCTCATCTTAGTTCGGCTGACCTTTCCTTAAAACTTCATGTGAAAAAATAAGAATATCCGGTATTAATCCGAGTTTCCTCGGGCTATCCCAGTAACTAAGGTAGATTGCTCACGCGTTACTCACCCGTTCGCCGCTCAGTCATTTTCTGTAGTAAACTACTGAAAAGCTTCGCTCAACTTGCATGCATAAGGCGCACCGCCAGCGTTCGTCCTGAGCCAGGATCAAACTCTCCAACAAAATCTTTGAATTTTAATCTGACCAAAGAATCAACATGGGTTTTATCCCATATTATGGTTTTTAAACCATCACTAACTCTTAATAAAAAGAATTAGCCATCAACTTTTAACTTAAAAGTTGACAAAAAAAGAGTGCTAGAAAATAATTTCTGCACTACCGGCGTTCATACTCTACTCAGTTGTCAAAAAGCCAAATTTCGTAATTTAAGAGTAACACCTTCTGGTTTAAAGGGGTATTATTTTTTAATTATTCTTAAAAACTTACGCTTCCCTATTTGAAGTGTAGATTCAATTAATTCTTTAGAAGAAACATCTAGTTCAGTATATTTTATATCATTAATTTTGAATCCTCCTGAAGTTATTATTCTCCTAGCTTCAGAATTAGAAGAAGTAATTTGATTGTCAGTTAATAAGTTAGGTATGTGAACTTCACCTTCTTCAATAGAAGTTTCGGCTATGTCATCAGGAATATTTTTTTTAATAGTTAGATTATTAAATGACTCTTCTGCTTTTTCTGATTCTTCTTCGTTGTATATTTCATTAGTTACTATTTTTCCAAGACTCTTTTTTAATTCAAACGGATTCATTTTATCTGCTGAAACTAATTCTTTTGTTTCGTTAATTTCTTTTAAATCTAGATCTGAAAGCATAACAAAATAGTCCCACATTACTTCATCTGGGATACTCATTATTTTTCCATAAATATTTTCAGGAGTATCAGATACTGAAATATAATTTCCTAATGATTGAGACATTTTTTTCTTACCATCAGTACCGACTAGCAATGGGAAAGTTACAGCAACTTGAGGTTTTAAATTATAATATTTTTGAATTTCTCTTCCTAGCATCAAGTTCCAAAGTTGATCGTTTCCACCTATTTCAATATCTGCTTGTACTGCTACAGAATCATAACCTTGGAATAAAGGATAGAAAAACTCAAGTAATGATATCGGATTATTTTTCTCAAATCTATTAGAGAAATCTTCTCTCTCTAACATTTGAGCTAAAGTTGTTGATGATGCTAAATTCATCATGTCAGAAATACTTAATTTAGATAACCAATCTTTATTGGAAACAATTTCTAAATTATCTTTGTGAAGTATCGATTCTATAGTTGGCAATACTCCTTTAGAGTTTGCACTAATTTCGTTTTCATTTAGAACTGTTCTTGTTTCTGATTTTCCCGAAGGATCTCCAACTTGTGCTGTAAACTCTCCAAGTATCAAAACAGCCGTATGCCCATATTCTTGAAATTTTCTTAAGGCTCTTAAAATCGCGTACCAGCCGAGAGTTACGTCAGGTGCAGTTGGATCTACACCAAGTTTAACTCTTAATTTCTTTTTGGATTTTAGCAACTCCTCATAATCAGAAAGAGGATTTATTGCAGAAGCTCGCTCTTCAATATATTTCATTTTTGTACCAAACTAAATCTCCAGAGATTGTTGTCTCCTGGTTTAGCATTCTTTCTCTTTGTAGCTATGGCCCTCTCAGCAGGATGAATCCTCGGAGCTAGATTTATAGAACCATTAAATAAATCTTCACCATCATTAACAAGTTCTACACCGAGACCTTTGGAGATATTTCCTGGACCCGTTAATTTGTTAGTCTTCATTTTGACTTTTCTACGTGACTCGACATAATTCTTACCCAAAAGAACAATTCCTGATCTAATTAATATAGCCTCACATGAACCTTTTTTAGAAGTTAATAAATAAAGGCTCTTATTTTCTCCATAGGATTTAAGTATTAAAACATGAGGTGGACCTTTAGGTAGTGTCTCTGGAAATTTTCTATTAAACATGTTAACTAATGACATTGGATCTGTTTTTTGGCGTCCAAATGCTTCTGTCTCGGTAATCATAATCTCAGTAAATTTTCCTTTATAATTTGTTGATAACCTCATACCCAGCACATCTACCGCTGCTTTAGATGATTTCTGTGACAACATTTGATACACTCTGTTGTTAAGTCCAGATGATTCAACCATTTATTTACCTTTATTTAATTTAATTGAGAATTTTGCTTCAACGGTTTCAACTATCTGGTTTAATACATCAGAAACTTCATCCTCGCTATATGTTTTTGTATAGCTTCTTGTACTTATTCTAATTCCTAAATTTCTAGTTTTCTCATTTTTGAAATCATCAAAGATTGTCAAAATATTCTCATTCTCAGAAAGAATATGTTCTACTTCATTAATAAGGTCTTGTGAATTAAAAGAGGGATTTACAATAAAAGATAAGTCAAACTTAACAAACGGATAAGGGGAAAGAGGTTTGTAGTTAACTTGAACTAAGTTGTCCTTGTCAACGTTAGTTAGGTCAATACTGAATAGGTAAACCGGTTTATCTAATTCATAATTATCTTGCATCTCAATTGAAAGCTGGCCAAAATGTCCAAGAATGATGTCGTCTTTTATTACTAAATAAGAAATATTTTTATGGAAACCTGGTTTTTCAATTTGCTGCAATGAACATTCACCTAATATTGAAACAAGTAATTGTTTAACATAATAAATATCATTTACGGTTGAATCATTTCTTCTGTCGGTATTAGTAACTTCTTTTGGAACAATTCCAGAAAGTGTATATGTCTGATTAGGAATATGTTCATATTTCAAATGATCACCCATATCAAAAATATTATTTATCTCAAAAAACATTTTTGATTGATTGTTTTGTTCCAAATTAAATTTATAAGTTTCGAGTAATGAAGTATAGAGATTAGTTCTAAGATATTTATTTGTCTGATCTATTGGATTGTTGATTTCTACACTAATTTTTTCTGGTGTGAAGATTTTATTTGATTCATCAGAAACAAAAGAAAGAGTTTGTGTTTCATACATATTTTTTGACGTAAGGCTATCAGTTAAATATTTTTTTAGTTTCCAATAGGAACCAACATCATTCTTGTTTGATCCTATTGGGAGAGTACTTTCAAAATTATTAAACCCATAATGTTTGGCGAATTCTTCAATTAAGTCAACTGGTCTTTCTAAATCATATCTCCAACTTGGTTGACTAAATTTAATGTCGCTATCTGTTATTTCATAATCTATTCCAAGATAATTTAACATGTTTTCAATAAATTCATCCTGTAAGTTGATACCTAGTAATTTATAGATTTCAGTTCTAGAAAAACTAATCTCTGGATTGTCATATTCATCTTTAATATCCTCGAAAGGTTCTGAATAGTCAAGGTCCTGATTATTTTGAAATATATTAATAAACCTATTTAAACCGAGCATCTGTAAATTGCGATCAATTCCCCTCTCAAACCTTATGGAGGCATCTGATATTAGATTTAACTTTCTTGATGTATTCATAATTGAAACTTTATCAAAGTATGCACTCTCAATAAGTAGATTCGTTGTTTCACTTGTTACTTCAGTATCTAGTCCACCCATTACACCGGCTAAAGCAATGGGTCTATCATCAGCGACAATTATTAAATCATTTTTTGTGAGTTTTCGTTTTTGGTTATCCAAAGTTAAAAGTTCTTCTGAATCTTGTGCAAACCTAACAGAGATGTTGCCAAAAAGTTTATCTCTATCAAAGGCATGCAGGGGCTGACCAATATCGTAAAGAACATAATTTGTATAATCTACAACATTATTAATTACTCGTGTTCCTACCTGTGAAAGTCTATATCGAATATCGAAACTTGAATCAGTAATTTGAATATTTTCAATTTCAATACCTGCATATGAATTACATTCTTTTATTTTTCCACTACTAATAGAGAGTATGTTTTCAATAGATGGTGTTAACTTGACAGTTTTGTCACCAAGTGGTTTTTTAAAATAATGAGATAATTCACGTGCTATACCTAAATGTGACATGCAATCACCTCTATTTGGGGTAACTGCTATCTCCCAAACAATATCATTTTGGGGATATATCGAAGAAAAATCTGTACCTGGTTTAATACTGTCTTCGAGTTTCAATATACCAGTATTATCTTCCCAAAGATCTAATTCAGTTGCAGAACAGATCATGCCGTTAGACTCTATTCCCCTAATATCTCTTTTATCAATTAAAAAATTATCTTTGATTTCAGATTTAGGTAAAGCTACTGGGACTATTGCTCCAATATCGAAATTCCATGCTCCACAAACAATTTCAAACGTGTTATTACCCGTATCAACCTTTGTTACTCTAACCTTATCTGCATTTGGGTGAGGGTATATATCTATAACTTTTCCAACTACAATATTTTTATAATTAGGCTTTATGTCAGTACGACTTTCAATCTCAAAACCCAAGCTTTCGAGAGCTTCTGAAAGAACATCTCCTGTAATTTTTTCTATATCTACCCAATCCTGTAGCCAAGATTTTAATATCTTCATTAGAATTGCTCCAGGAATCGTAAATCGTTTTCGTAAAAATTCTTAATATGATCAATCCCGTATCTAAGCATTGCTAAACGCTCAACACCAACCCCAAAAGCGAAACCTTGAGTTGATGCAGGATAATTCACATTCTTGAAGACATTGGGGTCGACCATTCCACAACCTAGTATTTCTAACCATTCTCCATCTTTCCAACTAAC
>DBUV01000057.1:3985-4228 GCA_002308095.1 Acidimicrobiia bacterium UBA1281 | reverse complement strand
TCCCTCGATCTGATGAAATACTGGAGAGTGTGTTGCATCTAACTGATCTGATCTGTAAACACGTCCAGGAGCAACAATATAGACGGGAGGTTCATTTTCTTGCATATGTCTGACCTGTACAGTACTTGTTTGTGTTCTAAGTAAGCTAGATAGATTTTCATCAAGGTAGAGAGTATCTGATTCATACCTAGCTGGATGCCAGTCAGGAGTATTTAAAGCATCAAAATTATGCCATGAAGTTTC
>DBUV01000057.1:0-3974 GCA_002308095.1 Acidimicrobiia bacterium UBA1281 | reverse complement strand
AATTCTTGTACAAAATATTCTAATGTTCCTTTTAAATCTGAAAATGTAATTCCATCATCAACAGCTAATCCCTCGATCTGATGAAATACTGGAGAGTGTGTTGCATCTAACTGATCTGATCTGTAAACACGTCCAGGGGCAACAATATAAACTGGTGGCTCATTTTCTTGCATGTGTCTCACTTGGACGGTACTTGTTTGTGTTCTAAGTAAAGTAGATAAGTTTTCATCCAGGTAAAGGGTATCTGATTCATATCTAGCTGGATGCCAGTCAGGAGTATTTAAAGCGTCAAAATTATGCCATGAAGTTTCTGCTTCAGGTCCATATGCAACGGTATAACCTAAAGAAGCAAAAATTTCGACTACTTCTTCCATTACGTTTGTAAGAATATGTTTTTTAGTTCCTTCCTTGGAGTGCCAATTTATTGTTAAATCAGGATTTTCTTTACTTTCTTTTTTAATATAGAAAGATTTTTGAAAATCTTTTTTGAATGCAGTTAACTTTGACTGAACGTCTTCTGAAAACTTTTTAAGTGCAGCTCCATATTTTTTTTTATCTTCATTTGAAAGTGAAGATAACTTAGAACGCTCTTCAGAAAGAACTGAACCTTTTCCTAAATATTCTTTTTCTATATCTGAAAGTTGTGAAATCTCAGTTACTTCTTCAAGACGTAATAAAAAAGATGCATATATCTTTTCTAAGTTAATTTCAGCCATCTAGATTTTCTTTGGCAACATCAACAAGTTTTTTGAAGCCTTTAGGATCATTGACAGCTATATCTGCCAGAATTTTTCTATCTACTTTAATATCTGCTTTGTTTAGTCCGAAAATAAATTTCGAATATGAAAGCCCGTGTAATCTAGCTGCAGCATTAATTCTGCTAATCCATAATTTTCTAAAATCTGCTTTTTTGTCTTTTCTGTGAGTAAACGCATCAGCTCCAGCATGCATCACCTGCTCTTTAGCAGCTCTCAATGTTCTACTTCTTGCTCCGGTATAACCCTTCGCTTGTTTCATAGTTTTTCTTCTGGATTTTTTACTATTTACTGACCTTTTAATTCTGACCATTTAACTCAACAACTTTCTAATTTTTTTACTGTCACCTTTAGAGGCCTCTACGTCTCTTTTTAATCTGGCCCAGGTGTTGCTTCCTTTTGCTAGTTTGTAATGTGAAGTGTGAGCTCTTCTTCTCATAAACTTCCCAGTACCGCTAACACGTATCCTTTTGGATGAACTTTTATGTGTTCTGTGTTTCATTTCTTTCCTCCATTTGGTGCAAGCACCATAGTTAATGACCTTCCGTCGGGACGAGAAGTTGATTCTACTTCAGATATTTCACTCAATTCTTCTTTGAATCTGTCTAAAATTCTCTGTCCAAATTCTGGATGTTCTGCTTCTCTTCCTCTAAACCTCATTGTAAATTTAACTTTGTCACCATCGCTTAGGAACTTACGAGACTGATTTAATTTTATTTTGTAATCATTTGTATCAATTTTTGGTTTTAGTTGAACTTCTTTAACATTAATTTTGACCTGTTTTTTTCTTGACTCTCTTGCTTTTTGAGATAGTTCATATTTGTATTTCCCATAATCCATCAATCTAGCGACTGGTGGTTTGCTTTCTGGTGATACCTCTACAAGGTCTAGGCCAAGCTCTTCAGCTACAATTATTGCTTTTTTTAGTTCTAAAACTCCGACTTGCACTCCATCTGGGGCAATGACCAATAACTCTTTTGATTTTATGTCTTCGTTTATCCTTAATTCTGGTATAAGTTTCTCCTCTCAATAAAAAAAACAGCACGAAGCTGTTTATTTACCATACTATTTTTCACAGCAGGTGGAACATTGTTCGCTTGATTTAATTATATACGTTTTAAAAGTAAATCAACTAAAAATATCTTTTAATGCCAAAGCGGCTTCTTCACCTTTATTGTTATTAGGTGTACACCTTTTTTCTGCTTGATCTAAAGAGTGAACATTTAAAACACAATTTGCGATATAAATATTTTTGTTAATCGTAATATCAATAAGGCCATTAGCAACAGCAGATGATATATACTCGTAGTGATCAGTGTCACCCTTACAGATTATTCCAATTACTATAAACTTATTATAAGAATCCACTAAAGAATTTACTTTATATACTGTGTCCCATGCTCCAGGAACAGAGAAAACTTCGTAATCATACTCTCCATCTAGAACAGCTGTTGAGCCTTTGAGTAACCTCTCTGTGTAATCTTTGTAGTAATTTGCAACTACTATTGCTACCTTACTCTTCGTCATAATTGTGACCCATTTTTGTCTTTTTTGTATTAAGGTAATCAGAATTTTCCTCAGTAACTTTACCCAACAATGGTGTTCTTTTCAGAATGTTGAGACCAAAACCTTCTAGACCAGCTCTTTTAGAAGGATTATTAGTGAGAAGATTCATGTTGGATATTCCTAAATCTCTTAAAATTAGTGCACCCGTACCATAATCTCTTTGATCCATTTTGAAACCAAGTTTTAAATTAGCATCAACAGTATCTTCACCATCTTCTTGAAGTGCATAAGCTTTAATTTTATTACCAAGCCCGATACCTCGACCTTCATGTCCTCTCATGTACAAAATTACACCGGATTTATTTTCAACGATTTTTTTAAAAGCTGTATCTAGTTGATAGCCACAATCACATTTTTGAGAAAATAAAACATCACCTGTTAGGCATTCAGAATGTACTCGGACCATAGTTGCTTCTTCTGATAGATAATCCCCATATGTCATAGCTATATGCTCGGTATTGTCGTTGTTATCTTTGTAAACATGCGCTTCAAAGTTTCCAAATTTAGTTGGTATTGTAGATTTTGAAATAAATGAAACAGGAACTTTGGCCTCAAGTCGATATTCAATTAAATCTTTAATAGTTCCTATAGGCAAATCATGCTTCTTTGCAAACAACTCTAAGTCATCTAATCTCGCCATAGAACCATCATCATTAATAATTTCACAAATAACAGCAACGGGATAGTGCTCAGCTATTTTACATAAATCTATCGCAGCTTCAGTGTGGCCTGCCCGACGAAGAACTCCTCCATCCATAGATTGAAGCGGAAAAATATGACCGGGGATACTAAAATCTTTCCTTGAGGCATTATTCTCAGTTAGACCCATTATTGTTTTGTATCTATCTTCAGCTGATATTCCAGTTGTTACACCATTTCCCTTTAGGTCAACAGAAGCAGTAAATTGAGTTTCCATTTCATTATTAACTCCAGGCATAAGAGGTAGATTCAGCTTTGTCGCTACTTCCGATGATATTGGAGCACATACAAGTCCCCTAGCGTGTGTAATCATAAAGTTTATGTGTTCAGGTGTAAGATGTTTAGAGGATATCACTAAGTCCCCTTCATTTTCTCTGTCTTCATCGTCGATAAGAATAATCATCTCACCTTTTTGAAAGTGTGAAATTATATCTTTAATATCACTTATCATCTAAAGCTCTTTCTACATATTTGGCCATAATATCGAATTCTACATTTACAAGTGATCCAACTTGTAATTTATTGAAGTTAGTTCGATTAAATGTTTCACGTATAACTGATACAGTAAATTTTTCTTCGTCTGGACTCACTACGGTCAGTGATACTCCATTGATAGTTATGGAACCTTTGTCAACAAGATAACTATAGTTTTTATTTGAAAATTCATAATCCCATAGATCGTCAGATACTTTTTCTATGTTTAACACGGAAGTAGTTGTATCTACATGGCCTTGAACCAAATGACCACTCAAAAATTTATCCATCGTCAAAGGGAGCTCTAAATTAACATGTGAACCTTTTTTATAGTTACTAATAATAGTTCTCTTTACAGTCTCTTGAGAAACTTGGAATCTTAAAATTTCATTATCATAGTCACGAAGCGTTAAACAAACTCCGTCAATAGAAATACTGGTGCCAAGTTCATGTCCGTAGAAAATATCTGAGTCTGTAGTG
>DBUV01000019.1:15164-16506 GCA_002308095.1 Acidimicrobiia bacterium UBA1281 | reverse complement strand
TATAAGGTCTTCTGTATTTTCTAGCCCCACAGAGATACGTACAAGATCATCATCAATTGATGCTTCCGTTCCTTCAGCAGAATCATGAGTCATTAGCCTAGGTAATTCGATTAACGATTCAACTCCACCTAAACTTACTGCTAATTTAAAAAGTTCTAAATTTTCCCAAAATAATTTGAGATTTATATGGTCTTCAACATTGAAACTTAACATTCCACCAAACATGTCCATTTGTTTTTCTGCTATTGAATAATGCGGATTACTTTCTAGCCCTGGATAAAATACTTCTTTAATATGCTCAGAATTTTCTAAGTATTCAGCCAACTTATGTGCATTTGCAGAATGCATGCCAAGCCTAGGTCCTAATGTATACAAACCTCTTTGGCAGAGGTAAGCATCGAATGGCGACATAATTGCCCCACTTGTTTTCTGGTATTCAAACAAGACTTCCCAGATCTTTTCATTATTTGTTGTCACAACCCCACCCAGGGTGTCACTATGCCCACCAATATATTTTGTCGTTGAATGAAACACAATATCTACGCCATGCTCAAGGTGTCTTGTTATAAATGGTGAGGTAAATGTACCATCAGCAACTAAATAGGCATTACTTTTGTGCACTATATCTGCATATTTCGCAATATCAAAAATGTTTATTCTTGGATTAGAGGGGGACTCAAACCACACCAGCTTTGTCTTTTCATTGATGAGAGAATTTAGTTTTTCTTCATCATAAAGATCACAAAAGTTTACTTCAATACCTCTTTTTGTCATTACCTGTGAAAAAAATCTAGTAGTGCCTCCGTATACATCTCGAGTAATCACAACATTTTCACCAGGTTCAACCAACTCACCAATTAGTGTTACTGCAGCCATTCCTGAGGCCATTCCAAATGAGTGCATAGATTCAAAATCCTCCACACCTTCAAGAGATGCCATGGTTCTTTCAAATAGTTCTCTAGTTGGGTTACCACTCCTTCCATAGAAGTATTCGTATTCACCAGGTTGAGTGTTTTCAAAGGTTGTAGACAAGTGTATCGGTGGCATTACATCACCTGTTGGAAGCTTAACTCTTTTTTCAGTATGAATAGCTTTGGTATTCATACCATATTTTTTAGAATTACTCATAAAAAGAGTTTAAGACTTATTTAGATAATTGGTAGAAAAATACTATTTTTTTACCTTGTTGAATCAGAGAAAAGCTTTTAGTTTAGAAGCATGATTAAAAAGATATATATTGCAGGCCCATTATTTAATGTACATGAAAAAAAATACCTTGAAGATATAGCTGAAGTTCTGGAAGGTGCCAATTTCGATTGTTTTTTGCCTCATAGAGATCAAA
>DBUV01000019.1:2775-14828 GCA_002308095.1 Acidimicrobiia bacterium UBA1281 | reverse complement strand
CCTGAAGAATTAAAAAATAATGATATGTCACAGGCGACTAAAGATATTATTTTTCAAACTGATATTGAAGCCTTGAAAGCAGCTGATTTAATAGTTGCTTTAGTAACTGGTCAAGATATAGATTCAGGAACAGCATCAGAGATTGGTTTCATGTATGCAAATAATAAACCAGTATTAGCAATTACAGCTGAAGAGAGAAGGTATAGAAATTTATTTACAGAGGGTATGTTTACCTCAAGCGTATCTAATGTTGTAGAACTTTTAGACGAGATTAACAGACTACAGTAATTTCTTTATAACCTCTTATTCCGAATGCACCAGTCCGTACTGGTTTATCTACAAGAAATATTTCACTTTTAAATAAATTTGTTAAAGAAACTTCCAGTTCCAATCTTGCCAAGTGTGCACCTAGACAAAAATGTACACCGCCACCAAAACTTGTATGACTGAGATTGTCTCTTTCAAAATTAATTATTTCAGCATTCTTAAAAGCTAACTCGTCTCTATTTGCTGACCCTAAAAGAATAGCTATCTTAGAATTCTTTTTTAAATCAAAACCACCTAAAGACGTATCTTCCAAAACCCATCTTTGAAAAAATTGAAGAGGACTATCCCAACGTATCAATTCTTCAATAATTTTTTTAATCTCATACCTAGTATTCAGATTTTTAGTTGAGATATTATTTTGGTTGAGAGCCACAATAGAGTTTCCAATCGTATTTACTGTAGCTTCATGTCCAGCATTCAATAGTAAAATTACAGTACAAATTATCTGATCTTTAGTCAGTTTTTGATTATTTTCCGTAACTTGTGACAGCCTTGAGATCATATCGTCATCTGGGTCCTTAGACTTGATGTCAATTAACTCACTGATGTAATAGTAAAAATCTTTTGCGGCTTGCTCTGCTTCCTCCGAACTTTCACTAGAAACTTCCAAATCATACATTTTTACAATTTTGTTTGACCAATCTAAAAAATTGTCATACTGCTCTTCTGGCACACCAAGTAATTTACCTATCACTGATACTGAATATGGCTGTGCGTAATCAGCGAGTAAATCAAAACTATTACCCCTTAAGTTATTCAAAAGTTCTTCAGATTTAGTCTCCATAAAAGGCCTCAGTTCCTGTACCTGTCTTGTTGAAAATGCTTTTGCGACCAACCCACGAAGATCTCCATGCAACTGTCCCTCAAGATTCAGTAATGAGAATTCCTCTGTTTTCCAAAAATAAGGATAATTTTCCGAACTTTCATTACTTCTTTTGAAAGTATTCGAATCTTCTGGTTCGGATGATGAGAAAGCTTTACTTGTCTGAACACCTTTAACATCCTCAAATCTAGTTACTAGCACTAAGTCACTATTCAAATCTTTATGCAATGGAGAAGACTCTCTAAGAGTTTTTAAGTGAGGGTATGGATCTTCAATAAAATTTGGGTCTAAGTTGGGAAAATTAATTTCTGGAATATTCATATCATTAAACTATCACTTTTAACAGCAATTTCTAGAGATTTATAAAAAATTTTAGTGACCTTTAACAAATCATTTGATATCATCTCATTCATGACAGAAAAAAAATCAATGTTAGATGGACAAAAACAATACCATATTGGTCTAGAACCTGGTGATGTAGCAGATTTTGTTATTTTACCGGGTGACCCCGGAAGAGTGGAATTTATTGCAGGACATTTTGATGATGCAAAAGAAATAGCTTTTAATAGAGAATATAAAACCTATACAGGAACATACAAAGGTCGACCAGTAAGTGTCATGTCTACAGGAATGGGCTGTCCTTCAACAGCAATAGGAGTTGAGGAATTGGCTAATATTGGCGTGAAAACAATGATAAGACTTGGGACTTCTGGCGCAATGCAAGAACATACCAGAGTCGGTGATTTAGTAATTGCTAATGGTGCAGTCCGACAAGAGGGTACATCATTAGAATACATGCCAATTGAATACCCAGCTGTTGGTTCAGCTGATATGATTTTTGCACTTGAGCAAGCTGCTATAGATAAAGGAAGTACGTATCATATCGGTGTTGTTCAAACGAAAGACTCTTTTTACGGTCAGCACGACCCTGACTCAAAGCCTGTTTCTACGGATCTAAATGAAAAATGGGAAGCATGGGTTCGTGGTGGAGTTTTATGTTCTGAAATGGAAGTCTCAGCACTATTTGTTGTTGGGAATTACCGAAGAGTAAGAACAGGGGCATTACTCGTAATATATGGCGACCAAAATAGAAAAGAAGCATTAAATAAAGATACTTACTTGGATGCTGTTAGTAATGCTACAAATATTATTTTAGAGTCAAGCTTAAAGATCGATCAATAATTCCCGCAGATTAGACACTAGCTGTATGAAGATTGAGTACCTTTCTTTGTAACAGACTGACTAGCTTTTGCTACTGCTTTTTTTATACACTCTTCTGGGGAGTTTTCTTCTGAAAGTTCATATGCAAATGTTCCAATAAAAGAATCTCCTGCACCAGTAGTATCAACTGCCTCTACAGTTGGAGCTTCAAAATACTTTGTTCCATCTTCTTCGACTAGTACCGCACCTTTTTCTCCAAGGGTCACAATCAAATTACAAGGTACTTCTTTTTTAAACTTCATAAAGTTTTCATTGTTCGGCTCCATACCGCTAATAAGTTTAAATTCATTTTCATTAGGTATTAACCAGCTGATATGGTTTAAAAATTCTTTATCAAGAGTTGTAGCGGGAGCTGGATTAAAAATTGTGATAATAGAGTTACTTCTTGCATATTTAAAAACTTCATGATTAACGTCCATAGGAATTTCACACTGACCAACTAATACTGCAATATCTCCAATTTCCTCCATTGAAGAGATAGCTTTTGTGGCATCAATTTCATTATTTGCTCCTGGTATGACAATGATTCTATTTTGTCCGGTTGAATCAACCCAGATAGGAGCGACACCACTAGATCCTCGCACCATTTGTATATGATCTGTATTTACATTATTTGCCTGATAGTTAGTTATAGTCATCTCCTTATATACATCATCTCCTAAGCATGTAATCATATAAACGTCTGCACCAAGCAATCCTGCCATTACTGCTTGATTAGCTCCCTTACCTCCGAAACCCATCTGAAAGGAATCACCAAACAAGGTTTCACCATCTGCTGGAATATTTTGTGTATATGCAATTTGATCTATATTTGAACTGCCAATAACGCAAATTTTTGAATTCATGTTGAAAGTATATCTTTTAGGACTAATTTTGGCTAGTATCATTTGGACTATGGATATTAATTGGAACTCTAAAGTGCTTAGCTCGCTAAATCCAGTTATAGAAAATCTTCAAAATATAAAGCTCAATCAAGATGAAATTACAAGAGTTGCTGATTGGATGGCTTATGAAGAGTTCCAACCTCCAGAGGATAATCTTTCTAAAAAAAATCCTGAAGAGTTTATCAGAACCACCATGCTTATTAACACACTGAACTTTGCTTTCACTGATTTTGAAAACAGTACAAAATATGAGATTGTTCGAGATGGAAGAACACTCTCTGATAGTGAAGCCATGATTACACAAATTCAAGAAGCAATCACCTCGGGAATTAAATTATACGATGGAAATGTACTGTCAGAACTAGATATAAATAGTCTTAATGAAATATTTCAAGGAAACATAGACATGCCAATGATGCTGGAAAGGCTTCAAATACTTCAGGCGACCGGCAAACAACTTTCTGAAAGTTACCAAGGAGACTGGATGAATTTTATTAATGCCGGTCCTAAAAAACTTTATCATGACGGAGAGGGACTTATTGAAAGGCTTACTTCTGAGTTTCCAAGATTTGATGATACCTCTACATACAATGAAAAAGACGACGTACATTTTTATAAGCTTGCACAGCTTGCATTTTGGGGAATGCATGCAGAATTAGCAGGGACTGGCGA
Organism: Acidimicrobiia bacterium UBA1281; assembly: GCA_002308095.1. GTDB lineage: Bacteria > Actinomycetota > Acidimicrobiia > Actinomarinales > Actinomarinaceae > Actinomarina. The sequence goes on along the minus strand of DBUV01000019.1, from coordinate 10,901 downwards.
GTTTTACATAGAAGACATGGAGTCAATGAGTGCTTTTGCTGACTACATAGTCCCCGTCGCTCTAGAGGTGATGAGAGTAGTGGAATACTCAGACGACCTTCAAAGCAAAATTAGAAATGGGGAAATTATACAGAGAGACTCCTTAGAAGAAATAGAGATTAGGGCTGCAAGCTTATACGCAACAGCAAAACTTACTGAAGAGATAAATAAACGAAGACCCAGTGAAAAGTCTATAATAATCCCACAGCTTGACTTCAGACTTTGGAAGCTGTATCACGCTACACATAGACCACATCACTTAACTATCACGACCATGTATTAAATGAAAAAATTTATTATTGATGCAGACACAGGCTCAGATGATGCAGTAGCAATATTACTTGCTTTACAACACCCCGATATTGATGTTTTAGGTATAACAGTTGTTTCAGGAAACGTGCCTCTTAAGCAGGGTGTAATAAATACTTTAGCTACAGTCGAGCAGGCTGAACAAGAAATAAAAGTGTATCTTGGAGCAGATAAGCCATTAGCTCGAGAGTACATTGAAATTCATAATCTCACTGAATTTACAAATCACGTGAAGTCTTTAAGTTCAATTTCAGCAAGTGCTCAATCAGTCCACGGAGTAGATGGCATGGGTGATATTGGAGTTATTCCAAAATCTTACAAACATGGAGAGAAGAATGCTGTCGATTATATTGTCGATACAGTGAACCAAAATCCAAATGAAATAACCCTAGTAACATTGGGTCCTTTGACAAATATAGCTCTAGCTTTACAAAAAGATTCTTCTATAGCCGAAAAAATAAAGCACTGTTATGTCATGGGGGGAACATCTGATGGTTCTGGAAACGTTTCTGCAGCTGCAGAGTTCAATATATGGGTTGATCCAGAAGCTGCAAAGATAGTTTTCGATTCAGAGTTGCAGATCACCATGGTTGGATGGGACAATTCTTATAAATATGCAATGCTCAAAGAGCGGGAAATAAGCCAAATTAGAGAGTTAAATTCTAAACTAGGTAATTTTTCTGTTGATATACAGAAGGTACTAATTGACCTTACAAAAGAATGGTATGACTTCTACGGATTTGATTTACCAGATCCAATCACCATGGCGATTGCTTTGGAGAATTCAATCATTGAAGAGTCACAAGACTGTCATGTAATAGTCGATACCAGAGATGGTATTACCAGAGGGCAAACCATTGTAGATTACTTTGACGTTGAAGGTAAAAATCAAAATGTTAGGGTTGTTACAAAATCTAGTAATAAAAAATTTATGAGTCTTTTATTAGATTTATTAAGATAACTTAACTTTTTACTAGGTATTTTTATTTACATACAACAATGTAGTAATGGCCACTGAAGCTACGTATAAAAAACTAATCAGCCTCGAGGGAGCTAAGAATCTAATATTTTTTGGTGCTCTCGGTCGAGCACCATTTTCAATGTTACAAGTCGGTATGGTTATCTTTGGAAATTATAAAACAGGTTCATATGCTATAGGTGGAGCAATGGCAGCAAGTTTCAGTATCTCAAATGCCTTAATTCAGCCAGTAAATGGAAGATTAGTGGATAAATTAGGTCAAAAAAGAATTGTTGGTATTTTACTTACAGGATTCACTACTTCTTCATTACTAATAACCATTGGAGATTTTCAGAGTGAATTAGTTTATATCTTACTTTCCGTACTTTTAGGTATTTCAGTACCCAACATAGGTGCTTACACTCGAAGGAATTGGAAAGCTATTACTAGTGAAGAAGATAACCAAAAAGTACAGGCGATAGAGTCTTCTATTGATGAATTAAATTTTCTCCTAGGACCATCAGTTTTCGCAACAGTTTCAAACTATATAAATCCAATAATCGCTCTTTATATTGCAGCAATAAGTTCTATAACAGGAACAATAGGCGTGGTCTTTTTCAACAGTATTGATATTGGAAATGTTAAAGAAATGGCATCTAAAAATACATCAGTATGGTTTTCGAGAAATAAAGCAATCTTATTGATTTCGTTAGTTTTCCTTGGCGCTTGTCTGAGTTCTATCTCAGTATTTGTAGTGGCCAAGGAAGATCTTGGTAACATAAAAAACCTTACAGCATTTTATTATCTTGTAAATGGTTTCACTGCATTAGTAAGTGCTTTGTTATATGGCTATTTTTTTAAAAATACAAAAAGCTTAGTGAATTATAATTTTGTTTTTTTATTTCTAGCAATTTCAGTCTCAACTTTTTATTTCTTTGAAACTAGAAATTTAATCATATTTTCTGGTTTTCTTTGTGGGTTGGGAATTGGTCCTATATTTTTACTAGCTAACAGCTATGTTTCAAATGTAACCGAAAGTGGAAAGTTAACAGAAGCTTTTTCTTGGTTAGCCAGTTCTGTTGGATCGGGAATTGCGATAGGTTCTACAGTGACAGGTTATTTTATTGAATCATATTCATTAAATACAGCTCAAAATCTGTTTTTAATCTTTACCATAATTCCAATATTTCTTCTACCCTTTAATAAAGGGTGGCATAATGAAAAATAAAATACATCTATTAGTATTTCTATTTTTAATTTCTTGTTCAAGCATTGACTCTACATCAGAAAAAAAAATTGATAACTGTATTCAACTTGCTGATGAGATTGAAAGAATTTTTGATGTTATCCAAGTCGAGGCATATAAAAGTGAAATATACAGGAATTACTCTTATATTGACGCCACAAAGTTAGATTATGTTAACGAGGCTTTAAGAATAAATAAAATTGGCCTTGATGGACTTGATAATATTATTGAAAATTATGTAATCAGTAATTCAGACTTACAAGGTGTGATTGATGGTTTTTATAACAATTTTCTTGATTCAAGAAATGCTAATACTGCTCTTGAAGAACACTTAATTTCAATAAACAATGAATGGAATATCCAAGATGAAGTTCAATGGTGGGAGGAAAATCAAGAATATAGCATTAAATTTTGGAGAACTTCTGATGAGTATAGAGACCTCCTTTCTTCAAAGTCTCAAAATACATTAACACCAGATCCAGATTTTGTTGTAAGTGAAAGTTACCCCAAGGGCGTTCTGAGAAAATATTGTGGAAGTTTGTAGTTAATGACCGACACGATAAAAGGTTCATTATGGATGATTGGAGGCGTGTTCTGTTTAACATCAATGGCCATAGCAGGAAAAGAAATCTCTCTTCAAATAGATACCTTTGAAATTTTATTTTTTCGAAGTGTAATAGGAGTATGTATTATTTTATTCTTCCTAGTAAAGAAGAACCTGCTTCATGAAATAAATTTAAAAGAAATAAGAACACATTTAAAGAGGAACTTAGCTCACTTTATAGGGCAGAATCTTTGGCTTTATGCTTTAGCCTCAATAACACTTGCGGAGGTTACATCATTAGAATTCACGATGCCAATATGGATAGTTTTCTTTTCATATTTAATGTTAAATGAAAAGTTAGATAAATATAAAATAATTTCAGTTTGTATTGGTTTTGTTGGGGTTTTGATTACGGTAAGACCAGATATCGAAACTTTAAATTTAGGATTAATTGCTGCTGCAATTTCTGCGATTATGTTTGCTCTAACAAATATTTACACAAGAAAGCTTACAAGAACCGAGTCTACATTAACTATTCTATTTTTCTTAACCTCTATGCAGCTAGTATTTGGATTAATTACTTCTCTTTTAGATGGACAATTAGATATACCAACAAATGAAAACATTATTTGGATAGTGACAATTGGGTTTGCAGGATTAGGTGCTCACTATTGTATCACTACAGCACTGTCACTTGCTCCACCAACAGTAGTTGCCCCTATTGATTTATTAAGATTACCTATTGTTGTATTGATTGGAGTTTTCTTTTATTCAGAACAAGGAGATATTTTTATATACTTTGGAGCATCGTTAATTATTTTTGCTAATTGGCTTAACTTAAAAAAAGCAAACAATTAAGTTTTAACAGATTCAAACTAGATAATAATTTCAGAGAATCTTTGAACAACTTTTGATATCCTTTACTGATATGAAAAATAAATATTTTATAGACACAGATACAGCTTCTGATGATGCAGTCGCTCTACTTATGGCTCTTGAATGGGATGATGTTGATGTACTAGGAATTAGTATAGTTTCCGGCAACATGTCGGTACACCAAGGTAGTATCAATGCACGATATACTGTTGAGCTTTGTAAAAAAGATGTACCCGTTTATGTTGGCGCAGATAAGCCATTAGTAAAAAAAAGAGAACATGCCGACTGGTTTCATGGACCCGATGGCATGGGCAATATGAATTATCCTGCACCTAAACTACAAGAACGGGACGAAGATTTCATTGAAGTACTAAATAATCTGATTAATGAAAACCCTAATGAAATTACTCTGGTTACTTTAGGTCCATTAACAAATGTTGCAAACTTTATAACAAAATATCCAGAATCTTTTCTCAAACTTAAAAGAGTAGTCATTATGGGTGGTGCAGCCAACACAGTTGGCAACGTCACTCCTGCTGCAGAATATAACATTTGGTGTGACCCTGAGGCAGCAGACATTGTTTTTAAATCAAAACACCATGATATAGCCATGGTCGGATGGGAACTTTGTAGAGGTGAGGCTAATCTTACTGAAGAGGAAATGGAACTCGCATACAGTTTTAAGACAGATAAAGCAGATTTTACAATCGACTGTAATAAACACGCTCTCGACTCAAGCCAAAACTGGTTAGGCGATCCAGGCTTAGGACTTCCTGACCCAGTGGCAATGGCCGTGGCTTTAAATCCAGATGTTACAAAAAAAGTATCTAGACACAATGTTCAAGTTGTTATCGACGGTCCCGCAAGGGGAATGACAATTGTAGATCAACTACATGTTGGTGAGAGCGAACCACATATAGATGAGCACTGGAGTCATACTGAAAGAAACATAAATGTTATTTGGGAGATAGATTCTGACCAGTGGAAAGAAACTTTATATAAAACTATTCGAGATTAGTCGTTGCCCCAAGTTTCTTCGATATAACCTTTTCTTCCACTAGCTTTCGCATACATCTCATATCTCATTGCCTGTTTTTTATAGAAGTCTTGATGATATTCTTCAGCTATATAAAAAGTGGGTGCTGCAGATATAGCTGTAACAATCGGTTTATCAAACTTTCCTGAATCACCCAGTTCTTTTTTGGATGCTTCAGCTAATTGCATCTGATTTTCTCCAACTGTAAATATCTCTGTCCTATATTGAGAACCAACATCAGCAAACTGATAATTTAATGCTGTCGGGTCTATATTCCTCCAAAACACTTCAAGGAGTTCTTCATAAGAGACTATATTCGGATCGAATAAAATCTCCACAACCTCTGCATGTCCAGTCTCACCGGTTACTACATCTTCATAAGTTGGATTTTCCATAGTTCCACCCATATAACCAGATGTTGCACCTAAAACTCCTTCCATAGCCTCAAATGGTGGCTCCATACACCAAAAACACCCACCAGCAAAGTATGCTTTTTGGTTGCCAGTAGTTGCTACTTCTTCATTTTCAGTTGTCATAATTATCTCTTCCTCAGCAGTACCTGTTGCTGTGCATGATATCAATATTAATAAAAGTGTGAATTTTAAAAACTTCATATGAAGAATGTTATTGGAATATTTATCGAATCATAAATTACAAAAAAAATAATTTAATCCAATTAAATAAAACTTGTTTAATAGTGAATTAATAATAAAATTAGATTAATCCTTCGACTTTTAAAGCGGAGAGAGGAAATAGTGAATAAAACAGTACCTAATATTGTTAATTTAAAAAATAAAGAGATAATTTCTATGGTTACAGCCTACGATTATCCATCTGCCAAAGCAGCATCGGATGCAGGGATTGACATTATCTTAGTTGGAGACAGTCTCGCTCAGGTTGTTTTAGGTCATGATGACACACTTTCTGTAACAGTTGATGAAATGTTACATCACGTAAAAGCTGTTACCAATGCAAAACCTGATTCCCTTGTAGTAGCTGATATGCCATATATGTCTTATCACGTAGATATTCCTGAAACCTTAAAGAATGCTGCAAAATTTATTCAAATAGGCAAAGCTGATGCAGTCAAAGTTGAGGGGGGCTCAAAGAGAAAATCTACTATAGAGTCTTTAATAAATGCTGAAATACCTGTAATGGGTCACCTCGGGTTGACCCCACAATCTATAAACATGATGGGTGGTTACAAAATTCAGGGTAAAACCCTAGAGTTAGCAAAAAAGTTATTTGAAGATGCATTATTACTTCAAGAAATTGGGTGTTTCTCAATGGTTCTTGAGGGAGTTCCTTCAATAGTTGCTGAATCGATATCTGAAGCCTTAGACATCCCGACTATTGGTATTGGAGCTGGAAAATCTACGGATGGACAAGTTCTTGTATTGCACGACATATTAGGTATGAAGTCAAAAGAATATATAGACGCTAAATTTGTAAAGAGATTTTCAGAGCAGTATGAGGATACTGTAGAAGCATTGAAAACATTCAAATTAGAGGTACAAAACAGAGAATTTCCCACTGAAGATCACTCTTACGCAATGGGGTCAGATTTACAAGATTCTTTAGAAGAGTGGAAAAAAGAAATTAAAAAAATTCTGTCATAAGCTATTTCTAGTATTAAATTATAAGTACCTGCTTCAAAAGAAGCCACGTACAAGTGTCCATAGGAGAAAATATGACTAAATATGATCTGGTCTCTATAGTGAGACCAACAGCAGACGACAGTCTGGTTGAAGAAATTCACAATAATATCACTGAAATTATCACTAGCAATGGTGGTTCAATTTCAGAGCAAAGTGTATGGCAAAAAAGAAAACTTGCCTATCAAATTGAAACTTTCAACGAAGGTATATACACAATCACAACCTTTGAAGCACCTCCAACCGTGCCAAGTGAACTTGATAGAGTGCTAAAAATATCTGATGATGTGATTAGACACAAAGTCTTAAAGATGGAAAGCTAGAGGTATAGACATGGTAGATAATACAGTAACAATAGTGGGAACCATAACAATGGATCCAGAGCTGAGAACAACAAACTCTGGTATGTCAGTGTTAGATATAAATTTTGCGGGACCCAAAAAAAGAAGATTTACAGATGGTGAATGGGTCAATGTTGATGATGATCCGCAATACTTTAGCGGTGTAGTTTTTGGCCAACAAGCAGAAAATGTAAGCACATCTTTAACAAAAGGCATGAGAGTAATAATTGTTGGAAAACTTAACTACTCAACATGGGAAGACCAACAAGGTGGAAACAGATCGAAAGTATCAATTGTAATTGACGAAATTGGACCAGCTTTGAAGTGGGCAACAGCAAGTGTAGATTCAGGTTCTTCTGGATCTTCAGATATGCCCAAAGCTAGAGATAATTTTGAAGAAAACGAAGCACCATTTTAGGAGGTATGTAAATGGGACAAGCACAAGGTCAAAAAAGAGCTCCAAAGTTTAAGGCTTCAAAATATGATGCCCCAAAACAAAGAAGAGTAACTAAAGAACAAATTTCAAGAGCTACATACAAAGATGTAAAGCTTTTAGAAAAATTCGTATCAGACAGGGGTAAAATTCGATCAAGTTTAATCACTGGTATTACTAAGCAGGAACAAGCAAAAGTTGCACGTCTTGTTAAAGTTGCTAGAGAACTTGCATTACTTCCTTATGTTACAACAAGCACTTACAAACAATCCTACAACAGACGATGAAGTTAATACTTAACGCCGATATATCAAAACTTGGTCGCAAGGGAGACATTGTTAATGTTGCAAAAGGTTACGCACGCAATTATTTAATACCCAAAAATTTAGCAATGGTAGCTACAGCAAAAAATGTATCAATAGCTGAAAGAATGCAAGAAAAAAGACAAGCAGTACTTGAAGAGAGTAGTGAGCTTGCAGATTCTATTCAGCAAGCATTAGCAGATGCACACTTAGTGATAGCTCAGAACTCAACTGATGAAGGAACTCTATACGCTGCAGTAACAAATGCACAAATAATTGAATCAATTGAAAAATTTTCAACATTTAAATTAGAAGAAGACCAAGTCATTGTACAGGACCAAGTTAAGGAAATTGGTCTACATACAGTGAATGTAAAACTAAGTTCCG
>DBUV01000019.1:0-2430 GCA_002308095.1 Acidimicrobiia bacterium UBA1281 | reverse complement strand
TTCCTGAAACAAAATAATGGCTGGGCCAGAAGCAGTTTCACCTAGAGATCCACTAGGAGTCCAAAAAGCTCCTCCAAGTAGTATCGAAGCAGAAGAAGCTCTTTTAGGCAGTGCACTTTTATCAAGAGATGCTTCAAACAGGTTAATGGAGTCAGTAAAGCCTGGAGATTTCTATAGTCCAAATAATGAAAAAATATTTGATGCTATGAAGGAATTATTTGATTCTGGAAAGCCTATTGATAGCGTTACAGTATCTGAAATTGTTTTTAAGAATAAAAATACAACTAGTTTAAATGCATCTTATATAGCTCGTCTTGTTGAAAATGTACCTAGTTCAGCCAACTTTGAAAGGTATATAGAAATTGTTTTAGAACACTCCAACAGAAGGAAGCTCTTGAAAGCAAGTGGAAGAATAGAACTTCTTGCTTATGCGCTAGATAAAGAAATTTCTTCTGTAATGGATGAAGCAGAACAGTCAATATTTAATGCATCAGATGATGCAATTGGAGATGGTTTAGTAGGTGTCTCAGATTTCCTAAATGAAGCAATTGAACAAATTGAAGAAATAGAGAATCAAGGTACTGGCCTTTCTGGTTTACCAACTAACTTTATTGATCTAGACAATACCTTATCAGGACTACAAGATGGAAATCTTGTAATTATTGCTGCCCGTCCAAGCATGGGTAAGTCTTCACTAGCTTTGAATATTGCAACAAGTCTTGCAAAAGAGAAGAAGACGGTTGCATTTTTCTCTTTAGAGATGACTAAAGAAGAATTAGTTCAAAGAGTTCTATTTTCTGAAGCAAAAGTTGCTTCAGGTGACGCACGAAAAGGTCAGTTAGGTCCTGAAAAGTGGTCAAGAGTTGTTGAAGCTGCCTCAACAGTAAACACGATGCCTCTTTATTTTGATGATGCATCAGTTATAACTGTTACCGACATCAGAGCAAAGTCTAGAAGATTAAAAGCTTCAAGAGGTTTAGATTTAATAGTTGTTGACTATATTCAATTAATGCAAGGAAACTCTGGTGATAACAGACAGCAAGAGATCGCAGAAATCAGTAGAAATTTAAAAAACCTTGCTAGGGAATTAAAAGTGCCAATAATCGCTCTTTCTCAGTTAAATAGAGCTGCAGAGGCAAGAGAAGACAAAAGACCAAGACTTGGAGACCTGAGAGAGTCTGGTGCTATTGAGCAAGATGCGGACATTGTAATGATGATCTATAGAGACGATTACTATAATCCGGCAACAGAAAAACCAGGAGTTGCGGAAATTAATATTGTTAAAAATAGGTCTGGTTCTACCGGTAAGGTGGACCTGTACTTCAGTAAGGAATATACTCAATTTACTAATTATTCAAAACAATCTGAATAAATGAACCCAACAACAAAAGCCTATTCAGGAATAATTTTACTAGCGATTTCTTGGGGAACTATTCCTTTAATAATTAGAACTTCAGATATCTCCTCTATTGGGCTGGTCGGGATAAGAACATTTCTAGGAACAATATTTTTAGCTACTTTACTAGTAAGGAAAGATTTTAATCTAAAAGAATTAGTCAAACCTGGATTAATTTTAGGACCTCTTTTAGCAGTTCATTGGGTAACAATGTTTGAATCAATTGAATTGAACTCTATTGCAGTAGGAATTGGACTAATTTTTTCATATCCATTATTCGTACTTCTAATTGAATTTCTGCGAGGAAACAAACCAAAGGTTTACCAGATAGTTTTAATATTTTTAGGTTTTTTTGGTCTTTACAATTTATTAGATATTTCAAATATAAAGTCATTTGAAGGAGTGGTGTATGGATTAATAAGTGCAATAAGTTTATCTTTGATAATAACAATTGGAGAGTCATACAGTTCTAAACTAGGTGGTCTTAAGGTTGCATTCGCACAACTCTCGGTGGCAGCCTTAATACTCATAAACTTTACTTTTGAATCAAGATATTGGCTATCTGAAAACATTGCAATCAGTATTTTTCTAGGTTTCTTTCTAACTGGTGTCGGACTAATGACTTATTGGTATGTTGTTAAGATAATTAAACCTATAGCTGTAAGTACAATCTCTTATTTAGAACCTGTTACAGGTGTAGTTTTAGGAGCTATTTTATTAAATGAAATTCTTGCTTTTAGACAATTAATGGGGTTTATTTTGGTTGTATTAGTAGGTATTGGTCAGATTTACTTTGACTCTAAGATTAAACCTGCTTCAAAGGTTTGATAATCTTTATAAGAGTGATTGTTTAGTTTTAGATATTGTTCAAAGTCCCATTTAGAGTGCTCTTGAAAATATTTTTGTATTGAGTCACTACTTGCTTTAATTGGAGTTGAGAGCCTTTGATAGCTCTCTCTATCTAGATGTTTCACTACTTTTCCAGACGAATCGATTCTTTTAATAGCATTTGTAACTTTATGAGTTGTAATTGA
>DBUV01000023.1:17937-28878 GCA_002308095.1 Acidimicrobiia bacterium UBA1281 | reverse complement strand
ATAAGTAAACTCTCTACACTTGTGTTTGCAAAAGCTAGTGGGAGTATCAATAAATACAACCCAGGAGCAATTGCCCAGTTTAGAATAAATTTTCTTGGGACTGTCACCATATATTTCAAGTAATTAAACATTAACCCTCTCTCTTGTCATAGAATTTAAAAAAGGCATCTTCTAAATCTTCACCCTGTTCTGCAGCCTTGCTTGAAAACGTCTCATAAGATTCATCATATACTTTTGCACCGTCTCGTAAAACGGCCATTGAGTCGGCAACTTTTTCAACCTCAGAAATAATATGTGATGATAATAGTATTGCAGCACCATTGTTTGAAAATTCTTTAATAATTTCAAAAAAAGTTCTTTGATGAAAAGGATCTAGGCCTGAAGTTGGCTCGTCTAAAATTAATGCCTTTGGCTTATGCAGGACTGCAAGTATCAAAGCAACTTTTTGCCTGTTACCTTTAGATAATTCTTTAATAGTTTGATCAACTTCCAATTCAAACTTTTCTGCTAATTCCATTGCATAATCAGTTGATTGAGCTCTCATGTCAGCACCAAGTTTAAATAATGATTTAGAATTTAAATTTTGTGGAAGTTGAGGATCTCCAGGTAAATATCCAATTATTTTCTTTGCTTCAACAGGATTTTCAATTGTATTTATTTCCTCAACTGAAAGAGATCCTTCTGAAGGAATTAAGAAACCCATAAGACTTCTCATTGTTGTAGATTTTCCGGCCCCATTAGGACCTAGAAGCCCTTTAACCTCACCATTATCAACAGAGATATTTATATCTCCTACACCTTTTCCATTTTTGTATCTCATTGTGAGATTTTTAATTTCAATCACAATCTTATTTTATACATAAGTAAATATTTACTTCGTAGGATAACTAAAGTTTCAAACGGTTGAAATTATTCTTCTGAATTTTGATTCTTTTGTTTATTTCTTAACCAAGTTAAAAGCAGGGCAGGAACAAGAAAGAAAAGAATCTCATCCCAACCTCCTTGATGTTGAAAGGTTGGTGGAGGAATAAGTTTTATTAACATTAGAGATAATTCTGAATAACCCAACGAGAAACATTAATAAGTATATTTGGGAATAATCCTATGAGGATAGTTGTAAATGCAAGTAGGCTAATAGAGATTTTCTCATTAAGTTTTATTTGAATTTTAGCAACACTATTTTCTGGTTTATCAATAGCTGCAATCCAAATAGGCTTCAGATAAAAATAAAATCCAGCAACTGTAGATAGCATCAGTGCAAAAACTAAAATATACTTTTCATAAGACCATAAGTTAGTAATTAAGATAAATTTGGATACAAATCCACTTGTTAGCGGAAGTCCAGCTAATCCAAGCATAAAAATAGTAAAACATATGCTTAAAAATTTATTTTCTATAAAAAGTCCTGAAAGATTGTCCATTGAAAAATTTGAGGTAAGTTCTCCATTAATTGCTGAAAATATTAAGAAAATACCAATTAACTGAATTACATATGCAGCAAGATAAAATAATGAAGCACTTGTTCCATTTACTCCAGAGGTCATCCCTGAAAGTATAAAACCTGATTGAACAACTCCACTGTATGCAATTAATCTTTTCATATCTGTTTGGACTGTTGCAAAGAGAGAGCCAATAAAAATTGATAGGATAACTATTGCAGAAAAGAATAATTCAAATTTATCCATAACAAAACCTAGTGAAACTATACAAAGTCTTGCAAGCACAACAAATGATGCTACTTTTGCAGTAGAGGCCATGTACCCTACATAACCAGTTGGAGATCCTTGATAAACATCTGGTGCCCAGGATTGAAACGGAGCAGCTGCAACCTTAAATAGCAGTCCTACTATTAATAACAAAACTCCTATAAGTGTTGTTAAAGGTACATTTTCTGTGCCAATAAACGATATCGCAATAGTTGTCTCATACACCCCAGTTACCGAGAGAGATACATACATTAAGGCAACTCCATAAACTAACACACAAGAGGCTAAAGAACCAAGTAGAAAATATTTTAAAGAAGCTTCATTGCTAGATAGGCTACCTTTATTAATTCCAGCCAGTGCATATAAGCTTATGGATCCAATTTCCAAACCTATAAACAACATCATAAAGTTTTCTGCATCGACCATCAACATGAAACCTGCAGTACTCATAAGGGTTAAGATTATTGCCTCAGTTGTTTTGTCTTTAAGCTCAAAAGAAGAGTTCCAAATAGGATAAAAATTTAATAAAAGTATTAATCCAAGCAGTACATTCCCAAAAAGCGAAAACTCATCTAACAGAATTTTTTCAGAAAAATAAGATGAAGGTCCATTCGTGAAAAATAATCCAAATTTTAAAAATACGGCAAATAAGGTTCCAAGTATTCCAGTAATTGTAACTGCTTTTTTAGTTGTATCTGTAGTAGTAATAGTTATTGTACAAAACAATAATACAAGAGCAGTCACCACTAAAGCTAACGTAGGTCCAATTACAACCCAATTCAATCCAATAATCTGAGATACTGTGTTCAATTCAATCCTCCACTAAATAATTTCACTACATCTGAGATTGTTTCGGCATCATTTAAGATAAATCCCTCAATAAATGAAGGATAGATGCCTATAAATAACATCAACACTAACAGTGGTATGACTGCAAGCATCTCTCTACTATCTAAATCTACTAAATTGCTATTTTCTTCAATGCTGATTTCACCAGTAAAAATTCTTTGATATGCCCATAACATATAAATAGCAGCAAGAACTACTCCAAAGGCCGCGATGGCTGATAAGAATTTATATGTACTAAAACTTCCCATGAGAATCATAAACTCACCAACAAAACCATTTAATCCTGGTAACCCAATAGATGCAAAAGAAGTAAATAAGAAGATAGCTGCATATTTAGGCATAGTAATTTTTACTCCTCCAAAGTCAGAGATTCTTCTTGTATGACGTCTTTCATAAAGAAATCCGACAAGCATAAAAAGTGCTCCTGAAGTTAACCCATGGTTTACCATCTGAATAATCGCTCCTTCTAAACTTAAAAGATTACCTGCTGTAATTCCTAACATTACAAAGCCCATGTGACTTATTGACGAATATGCGATTAATTTTTTAATATCAATCTGAGCTATAGCAACAACAGCACCATAAATTATTCCAACAACTGATAAGACTGCAATTATGTATCTATATTCAATATATCCCTCTGTAAAAAATGGTATAGAAACTCTAAGAATTCCATAAGCTCCCACCTTTAGTAAAACTCCTGCAAGTAAAATACTGCCCGCTGTTGGGGCTTCAACATGTGCATCTGGTAGCCAAGTGTGTAATGGGAAGAGAGGAACTTTTACTAAAAAACCAAAAGTAAACAACAAGAATAAAGCCTTGGATTGTTCTGATGTAAAACTTATATTTGAGAGTGTTACAAAATCGAGAGCTAGTATTCCTGTCTGAGAGTAACTTATCACACCCGCATAAACAGTGCCGATAAAAATAAAGATTGAACCAAAAACGGTATAAATTATAAATTTAATGGTTGCATACCTTCTGTTCTCTCCACCCCAAATTCCCATTAAGAAATACATAGGTATCAATATTGCTTCAAAAAAGATAAATAAAGATAATAGGTCTCCGCTTAGGAAGACACCATTAACAGCAAAGTGCAATACAAGAATTGATGCAACAAAACCCTTACTTCTGGAATATTTTTCAGTAACAGATAGGAAGGAAAGTAGAACTAGGATTGATGTTAAAGATAATAATAGATGTGACATCCCTGAAAATCCCAAACTAATTTTAATTCCATACGAACTGATCCAATTAATTGACTCAAATTCCTGATAGGAGCTCTTGCTGTTGTCATTTGAAAACAGGTATAAACAAATACTGAAAGGAATAATGGATAGAAATATAGCTAACGGCTGAAAGAGTTCTGACCTGTTTTTTGGCATTGAGAATATAATCAATGCACCAATGAGTGGAAACAATATAAGAGTATAAATTAAACCACTCAATTTACCACCAATGGGGTTGCTATAAAGAGTCCAATTAATAAAAGCATGAAGAAACCAAAGTAAACAACATAGCTTCTTATTAGACCATTCTGGGAAGTTGAAATTTTCTGCGATGAGCTATAAAACAAAGTTGATATCTTATTAACTAAGCCATCAATCATGAGTCCATCTATAAGAACAGCAGTTTTTCTAGTTAGAGACTTCATGCCTTTAACGAAAATTATGTCTCCAACTTTATTTAGATAAAGCGTGTTGGCAGAGAGTGCTAAAATTTCATCTTTGAACGGTATCTTAAATTTAAAATAGGAAAAAATCTCAACAACATAAACGAGATAAGCTAAAACTAAGCCAGTAAAGCCAGCACCAATCGAGACGAAAGCCAAAACAATTAAAGTGATTCCCTCGGGAAGGTGTGTTATCTCTACGTAATGAAGGGTCTCATGGAGAACTTTTTCGAGACCATGAAAAAATGGGGTGTTAATAAATCCAATAAAAACTGAAAACACTCCCAGTATTAAAAGGGGTCTCACCATAGCCTTAGGAGCTTCATGAATATCGCTAATATCATTTCCAGAATCTTTATGAAAAATCAACAACCAATGTCTTCCCATATAGAAAGCTGTCATAAAAGCAGCTAATAAAGACAGAGCCCAAAAAATATAATAAAAACCGCCGTTAGCAAAAGTTGATGCAAGTATTTCATCTTTTGACCAAAAACCTGCAAGTGGTGGAATCCCAGAGATGGCTAATGTACCAATCCCCATAGTAGTTGCTGTAATAGGCATTTTAGATTTAAGATTTCCCATCTTATGAATATTTTGCTCATGGTGCATTTCATGAATAACCGCTCCAGCACCAAGGAACAGTAAAGCTTTAAAAAATGCATGTGTCACTAAATGGAATATTGCTGCAACATATGCTCCAGAACCTATCGCTATAAACATAAATCCAAGCTGTGAAATTGTTGAGTAAGCCAAGACTTTTTTGATATCATCTTGATTAATTGCTGAAAAAGCAGCAATCAAAGCTGTCAACAATCCAGTCACAATAACTATTAACTTGCCAGTCTCTGAGAACTGCAATATTGGTGAAATCCTAACAAGCATAAATACTCCAGCAGTAACCATGGTTGCCGCATGAATTAATGCACTTGCAGGAGTTGGTCCTTCCATAGCATCAGGAAGCCAACTAAAAAGTGGAAATTGTGCTGATTTACCAAAAGCACCAATAATAAAACAAATCACGATAACCGTTAGGTTGTCTATATTACCTTCTAATACTTTTGAAAAAACTTTGTCATAATTAAAAGTACCGAAAGTGTTCAACGTAAGCATTAATCCGATAAGAAAACCAAAGTCTCCAATACGATTAAGAATGAAAGCTTTGTTTCCAGCTTTTGCCGCAGATTGTTTTTTAGACCAAAAAGAAATTAGTAAATAGGAACTTAGGCCTACCAATTCCCACCCAAAAAACATAACTAAAAAATTACCTGACATAACCAACAAGAGCATTGAGAATACAAAAACGTTGAAATATACAAAGTATTTTGCATAGTGCTCATCTTTACTCATATATGAGGTTGAGAAAACTTGAATGACAACAGATAATCCTGTAACAAGGAGCATCATTACCCCTGAGAGTCCATCCAGAGTGAATTCAAATAAAATTTCAGGATTTGTGATCCAGGTGAAAAATTTTAAGTTAATTGGCTCGTACTTATTGATGAATAATAAAACAAACATTCCAGAGGCTGTAGCAAAAGACAAGAGTGCAGAATTAATTGTAATAAAATTCAGCAAAAGCTCATTTAAAAATTTAGAGATAATTTTTATTCCTATTGCTGTTAGCAAAGGTAAAAATACAACAACTAAGAGTAGAAGTTCCACTTTTTAACCTCTAATTGTTCTTAATAAATCGACGGATGCGGAAGATTGTTTTTTAAAGATTGAAACGATAATAGCTAAACCTACTACTACTTCAGCCGAGGCCACAACTAGCACAAAAAAAACAGATATTTGCCCCTCTATTGTTCCAAAATGTCTAGAAGCAGCAATGAAAGTAAGGTTTACAGAGTTAAGCATTAACTCAATGCACATAAACATAATTAATGCATTTTTTCTAATCATCATTCCCAAAAATCCGATGGAAAATAGTATTGCAGCTAAAGTTAGATACCAGTCTGTTGAAACCTCTATCATTTCTTTTTCCCTGGTTTTGTATCATACGCTAAAGCAAGAGCAGCTGCAGTTGCAACTATGAGCAATAAGGAGATTACTTCAAATGGAAGTACCCATTCTGTAAATAATGTTCCAGCAATAATATTAGGTGTGCCCTCTAGGCTATAGTCAACTGGAGGAAACCAAAGGTCCCACTTGAAACCAGAGTTTATTACAACATATGAAATTATCCCAATCAGAATGAATAGTGTTCCAGACACTAACAGTGTTTGACCTTTGATTTCTTCTCTTGTTTGCTCTGGCTTATCAACACCAATCATCATGATTACAAAAAGAAACAGTGTCATTACAGCCCCTGCGTAAACTAAAATTTGTACCATTGCTACAAAGGTTGCATTTAAAGTTATATATATAACCGCTAACGATGCAAGAGTTAAAACTAGCCCCATTGAATTGTGTACTGGATTTTTAGCAAATATAACTATTAGGGCACCTAGAATTACCAAACTGGCGGGGACTGCAAACAAAACTATGTCTAACACTTTTTTACTCTTCTTCCATTGTTTGGCCTTTTTCTGGATCACGTACTCCATATCCAAGAGAATTTGTCCAGCCAACTATATTTTGAAAGTCAGGATTACCATTAGGTGCAGTTGCTCTCATCCAGCCATCGGTTTTTGTAAGCTCTTCAGGATTTGTTAATTTTGTTTGCTCTTCATGAGTATTTGCAGAGCCATCTTCTTTAACAAGAAGAACAGACTTATCAAAAACTGCTTCGGATCGATCTGCAACACTCATTTCAAAAAGTGAAGTCATAGTTATAGCTTCTGTTGGACAAGCCTCTACGCACAAACCACAATAAATACATCTCAACATATTTATTTCATATATAAATCCATATCTTTCTCCTGGGCTAACAGGACTTTCTTCCGGGTTGTCTTCACCTCGAACATATATACACTGAGCAGGACATGCCCCAGCACAAAGTTCGCATCCGATACATTTCTCCATACCGTCTTCATACTTGTTGAGTACATGCCTTCCGTGAAAGCGTTGAGGTTTTTCTCTAAATTCTTTAGGGTATTTATCCGTAACTGATTTTCTGAATAACTCTTTAAATGTTACTTTTAATCCCTTTAATAAATCATATCCACTACTCATTGTCTAACTCCACGGTAAACCAAATTCTCTAACACCTAAAACAATTGAAGATAAAATCAGCCAAATTAGTGAAATCGGAATTAATCTCTTCCATCCTAATTCCATCAATTGATCATATCTCAACCTTGGTAAAGTTGCCCTTATCCATACATAAATAAATAATAATGAAAAAGTTTTAATTCCAAGCCAAACTGCAGGCATAAAAGCTGAGATAATTGGAGGAAGAAATCCAGAAAATGTCGGTCCTAGCCATCCACCTAAAAAGAATGTTGCTGTTATGGCGCACATATTAAACATATTTATGTATTCAGCTAGAAAGAACATAGCAAATCGAAATCCTGAATACTCAGTATGAAATCCTCCAACTAATTCCTGTTCGGCTTCAACTAAATCAAAAGGGGCTCTGTTTACCTCAGCCACCGAAGCAACAAAAAATATAGCAAATGCAACAAATTGTGGAAATATATTCCACTTTGGAATAAAACCAACAATTGAATCTAATAATGGTATTGGGCTTGAGAGAAAACCTGACTGACTTTGAACAATATCTGTCATAGACATTGAACCCGAATAAAGTATAACTGGAACTAAAGCTAGACCCATGGCCGCTTCATAAGAAATCATTTGTGCTGAAGCTCTTACTCCACCAAGAAGTGGATATTTTGATCCTGATGACCAACCTGCAAGCACAACACTATATACAGCTATTGATGAAAGCGCTAAGAAAAATAGAACTCCTACATTTATGTTTGCTCCAACTAAATCAACTGTTACATTCTCGCCCTGAATTTCAATATCAAAACTTGGACCCAGTGGGATGATCATAAAGATTAAAAAGGAAGGTACCAATGCAAGAATGGGCGCTAACAGATACATTGCTCTATCAGCTTTTAAGGGAAGAATTTGCTCCTTAAGAAGTAACTTAACTGCATCAGCTACTGTTTGCAATATACCAAAGGGGCCTGCTCTATCTGGTCCAACTCTTGATTGCATCCCAGCTACCAATTTTCTTTCAAGCCATATAAGTAATATTGTGTTCGTTAATAGAAGACCCAAAATTAAGAAAGCCTTGGTTAATCCGATAATTAAATCAATTGACACTTAATTCCTTCATATTTTTTGCTTCTTTTATGTCGAAATCTTTTGTAGGGTCAAGATTCTCAAAACCTCTTCTGTTTATTGGAACTACGACTATATCGTCCGGTAAATGATTATTTAACTTAATATTTACAAAAATAGAATTTTGATTTTGAGTTAGGTTTGCAAATTTAGATTTAACTCCATACTTTTCTAGTGTATTTGAGTTCAACTCAATAAATCTCTCTGAACCCAACATTGATATGGAAGGAGAATTGATTTGAGTGCTTGAATCACCATATAAACGCTTAACCATCAGCATTGATAAATCTTTTTGTTCTAAGTCTGTAATATTGATATCAATCTCTTTGTTGCTTATGATTCCAAAGAGATTAGATGGTTTGTTGAGGTTGTCAAAGGAGGGAACTAGGTTTTCGTTGCCAAGTTCAGCGCATAATGCTTTGTTAATTTCATATGCATTGTCAAAATTAATCTCTTTACCGAGAGATTTAGCAACCATTATGAGATATTCCCATTCAGACAATACGGATCCAGGATCAGGTAGAATTTTATTTTGTTTAAGTACTCTCATTTCCATATTTGTCATAGTTCCTTCTTTTTCTCCATAAGAAGTAGTAGGCAAAATGAGGTCAGCTAATTCTGTTGTTTCATTTATGAAAATATCTAGGGAAACAACGTAATCGGCTTTTTTCAGAATATCTTGGATGTTAGAACTAAAATATGATCCGTTCACAGGGTTTGCACCGATTGTAAAAATAATATTCGAATTAGACTCTAAGTACTCGTTACAAAATTCATTCAAACCTTTTATTTGATCTATTTGCTGTAAAGCACCAAAAGTATTTGCTTTTGTAAAGCAGTTTAGAAATTTAGCTTGAGAGTGTTTTTGAAGATGGTCAACTAGCATGTCGAGAGATTTCTTTTGCTGAATAGGAGTTGATTTTCCAATAATTGCGGTAACTTTTTTGTTTTCAATGATATTTTGAAATTCTTTTATATTTCCAAGGTTTGTTTTTAATTCAAAATTATTGGAAATAACTTCTTCTCCAAGATATAAGTCTGCGAGGCTTTCTAATGATGTGTTAGTATGCCCGAGTACAACTAATTTAACTCCATTTTTAACAGCTTTTTTTAATCTTAGAAATAAAACTGGTATATTGTCTTTTATATCTTCTGACCAAACGACTATTGCGTCTGAATTGTCAAGGTCCTCAAAGGCAGCATTCTCATAACCTTCTCCAAAGTACCCATTAAATACATGGTCATCAGAAAAATATACATTAGATTTATCTTTACTTAGGAATTCATTTCTATTCATTAAATTTGCAAATTTATTAATTACAAAATACTCTTCATTTGTACTGTTAGGCCCAACAATAAATTTGATATCAGGATTCTTAAGTTCTTCAATTTTACTTTTAAGTTTTTCAGTAGCCTCTACAAAACTGATATCTTTAAAAATATTGTCTTCTTTTGATTTAATACTTGTCAATCTATTTTCTGAGTGCAAATACTCAAAATTGTATCTACCCTTATCTGATAGCCATCCTTGGTTTGTAAATTCATTATCTTCTCCAAGTATTCTTAACATTTTATTTTGAGAGACATTTAGCTCTACAGAACACCCAAGAGAACAACAATTACAGGTAGAAGATACTTTTTTCAAGTCCCAAGGTCTTGCTTTAAACCTATAACTAGTAGCTGTTAATGCCCCAACAGGACAAATTTGAACTGTATTACCGGAAAAATATGATTTAAATGGCTCATCAGGAAACGTATTAACTTGTGTTTTGTTTCCTCGTTGAATAAATTCAATCAATGGATCTCCTGAAATCTCATCAGAAAATCTAGTACACCTCGCACAAAGAATACATCTTTCTCTATCAAGTAGAACTATATCTGATACAGGGATTGGTTTTTCAAAGTGTCTCTTCTCTTCAATAAACCTAGATTCTCCTGGACCATACGCCATTGTTTGATCTTGAAGAGGACACTCTCCTGCCTTATCGCAAATTGGGCAATCCAGAGGATGGTTAATAAGCAAAAACTCTAAAACACCCTCTTGAGCTTTTTTGACAGTTTCAGATTCCGTCTCAACAACTAATTCTTCAGTCACCTCAGTTGTACAGGATGGTACTAATGCCTTTCCTCTAGGTGTTTCAATTTCTACAAGACACATACGGCACATTCCTACAGGGTCTAATCTTTTATGCCAGCAGAATCTTGGTATGTGTACACCTGAGTCTTCACATGCTTCAATAAGTAATTGTCCCTGCTTTCCTTCAAGCTCTTTTCCGTCTACTGTAAAAGTTATTTTTTCGGTCAACTTAGAACCACTTTCTTAGGAAGTAATATTTCTACTTCTGATCTAAAGTCTTTCATTAAGGAGACAATTGATGCTGTTGCAGATGGTCCCAACGGACATATTGTTGTCATTTTTGGAGGCCAGGTAAGCCCTGGAGAAATATTGTCACAAACATCTAGTAACAAATCAATATCAGA
>DBUV01000023.1:0-17536 GCA_002308095.1 Acidimicrobiia bacterium UBA1281 | reverse complement strand
TCGTGAGCAAAAAAGCTAACTAAACTTTTCGCAGCTAATAATAAATTTGTGTCCTCATCCATCATCACAACGGCACCAGACCCAAGCATTGAACCTTCATTTGCTACATCATCAATTGTCATCTTCACATCCAATTGATCACCCCTAAGCCAAGGAGCAGAAGCTCCCCCAGGTATGTATGCTTTAATTGATTTTTTATTTCTAACGCCTTTACCTAAGCTCTCAACAAATTCTCCAAATGAAGATCCCATCTCTATTTCGTAATTACCAGGGTTATTGATATGTCCCGAGAGGCTAAAAATTCTTGTTCCAGTAGAACCTTCTACTCCTAAACTTGCATAATCTTTTCCTGAGTTATTCATTATCCAAGGTACGGATGAGATGGTTTCTACATTGTTAACTAAAGTTGGCTTATTGTATAACCCTTTAACCGCTGGAAAAAATGGAGGTTTTAACCTTGGTTCTCCTCTTCTACCTTCAAGAGAATTTAATAAGGCTGTTTCTTCACCACATATATATGCACCAGCACCTAAATGCACAACGATATCTAGGTCCATAGCGGATCCAAAAATATTTTTTCCTAAATATCCTTTTTCATATGCTTGTTCAACTGCATTTTGAACTCTTCTTGCAGGTTTTGCATATTCTCCCCTTATGTATATGAAAGCCTTTGAAATGTTTGCAGCAAAACAGGTAATTATCATACCTTCAATTAATTGATGGGGGTCTCTTTCTAACAGTATCCTGTCTTTAAAAGTTCCGGGTTCTGATTCATCTGCATTGATAACTAAATATCTTTCCTCATCCTCAGCTAAGAACCCCCACTTTACACCTGTTGGAAATCCTGCCCCACCTCTACCTCTTATGTTAGAACTCTTGATTTCTTCAAGAACCGATTCAGGTGATCCCGACTTCAAAACTTTTTTTGCACCTTTATACCCACCATTTTTCTCATACGATTTCAATAAATGACTTTCTTCGGGATTTTCTCTCATGTGTTTTGTTAATAAAATTGTCTCTTTCACTGAATATCCTCTTGCATCTCATATGTTTGAAATCCTGGAACAGGACTCGATGAGCCACTGTTATCTTCAATAGCCCAATCGAAAGACTTCTGTCCACCAAATTTTAATTGGAGCTCATCAGCAACTATTACTTTTGGCTGCTCTTCTTTTAACCATTTACATAGATCTACAGCTTTTTCAGGGGTTAATCCCTCAACTGTTTCATAATTGATCTGAATAGCAGGAGCTCCACCACAAGCTCCGATACACTCAACTGACTCATAAGTAAATAATCCTTCCTCATCAGTTTCATTGTTACTTAAATTTGTAAATTCTTTGACTTTAGTAATTACATCACTTGAATTACTAATTTCACAGGAAATTGATTTACATACACTTAATAAATATTTACCAGTTGGTTCTTGTTTATACATTGAATAAAAAGATGCAACAGATTGAACTTGAACCTCTGTTATTCCTATTAGGCTGCTTATTTCTACGATTGATTCGTTAGAAATATATCCGTCTTTATCAAGAGCAAGATATAAAAGAGGTCC
Source organism: Acidimicrobiia bacterium UBA1281 (assembly GCA_002308095.1). GTDB lineage: Bacteria > Actinomycetota > Acidimicrobiia > Actinomarinales > Actinomarinaceae > Actinomarina. The sequence goes on along the minus strand of DBUV01000023.1, from coordinate 15,975 downwards.
TAATGCTGACCTTTTTTGAGGATACATTTCAATTATTTCTTTAGCTTTCGCTATTCTATCTTTTTCCCAACTCATCTATCAACATCTCCAATTACAGGATCTAAAGATGCAATCGCTGCAACGGCATCTGCTATTGGACTATCAGCCATCACCACAGGTAATGCTTGGAGGTTGCAAAAAGATGGACCTCTTACATGCATTCTATATGGTTTAGAAGATCCATCAGAAACTATATAGCAGCCAAGCTCTCCTCTGGGAGACTCTACTGCAACATACGCTTCACCCTCTGGAACCTTGAATCCTTCTGTATATATTTTGAAATGATGTATTAAAGCTTCCATTGATTCATCTAATCTTTTTCTAGGTGGTGGTGTGACTTTCTTATCCTGAATTTTATATGGCCCTTTAGGCATACTGTTCATAGCTTGTTCAACAATCTTAAGACTTTCTAGTATTTCTAATACTTTAATTCTCCATCGTGCAAAAACATCACTCTCTTGCAGAACAGGAACATTAAAATCAAATTTCTCTATTCCAGAATAAGGCTGCATTTTTCTAAGATCCCAACCATAACCGGCAGCTCTAATGCTTGGGCCAGTGATGCCGTAAGCCAGACATTCTTCAGTCGTCAATATGCCAACGTTTTGTAATCGTCCCTGCCAGATTGGATTATCTAACAGCATTTCATCATAATCTTTAAGCTTTTCTGGTATAACCTTTAATATTTCTTTTACATCTTTTTGCCAATCGTCAGGAAGGTCCGCTGCAACTCCACCTGGTCTGATGTAGTTATGATTCATTCTTAAACCAGTAGTTTTTTCAAAAAAATTTAGGATTAACTCTCTCTCCCTAAATCCAAATATCATCATTGATAAGGCACCAATATCCATTCCACCCGTGGCTAAGGCAACTAAATGGGATGAAACTCTATTTAATTCAGTCATTAAAATTCTGATAGTTTGGGCTCTTGCGGGGACTTCGATGTCTAAAAGTTTTTCAGTAGTTAGAGAAAATACAAGTTCATTAAAGAATGGGGACAAGTAATCCATTCTTGTCGTGTTTGTTGGGCCCTGAAGGTAAGTTAGCTCTTCACCTGTTTTTTCCATACCTGTGTGTAAGTAGCCAATAACAGGCTTTACTCTTCTTACTGCTTCACCTTCTAGTTCAACTTGAAGTCTTAAAACACCATGGGTTGAGGGATGTTGAGGGCCCATATTTACTATCATTCTTTCATCTTCTGAAGTTTCTTCCTCTACAAAATAGTCATCAACAACATCAGAACCAGTTTGAATTTTTAGTTGTTGATCAGATTCTTCTTCATTCATTTTTTGAGAACCTTCATCTGTTGAAGCTATATTCCAGCCACCTTCTTCGGAATTGGTAGCCCAAAATTCTAAATCTTCAGAATTCTCTTTGTTCTTAACCATTTTTAGTCCACCTTTGGAGCGTTCTTAAACTGTACGGGTATTCTTCCTGACCCATAATCTTTTCTAAGTGGATGACCTATCCAATCATCGGGCATTAAAATTCTTGTGAGCTCTGGGTGGTTTTCAAAAATTATTCCGAACATATCATAAACTTCTCTCTCGTAGAAATTTGCCCCTGGATAAATATCTGTAATTGAAGGGATAGAAAGAGTTTCGTCATCAATATTAACTTTTATCATTTTTCTCTCATTTTTAGAGAGTGATAAAAGATTGACTACTACTTCAAACCTAGGTTCTTTTTTTCTAAACCAATCAACAGCCGTTAAGTCAACCATCATCTCGTAACCATCATCAAATAATGTTTTTATATGTTCGTGGTATTCGTTAACCTCAACCTGTTGTGTTTCCATCATCTATTAATTTCTCCAGCCATAATTTTGTCATGAAGAGTAAGTATTCCATGCATAAGTGACTGAGGGCCGGGAGGGCAACCTGGTACATATATATCTACAGGAACAATATGGTCAACACCTTGTACTAAGGCATAATTGTTAAACATTCCGCCAGTTGAAGAACATGCACCCATAGCAATTACCCATTTTGGTTCAGCCATCTGATCATAAACTTGTCTCAATACCGGTGCCATTTTCTGAGAAACCCTACCTGCAACAATCATTAAATCAGCTTGTCTAGGAGAAGCTCTAAATACTTCCATCCCATATCTAGCAAGATCATATTTTGCAGAGCCTGCAGCCATCATCTCAATTGCACAACATGCAAGTCCGAATGTAACCGGCCACATTGACTGTGTTCGAGACCACCTTACAGCTTTATCTATAGTTGTTGTAAAAATATTGTCAGGAGAGTACATTATGCAACCTTTTCTGGTTCAATTTTTGGCTCAAACAGCGTCTTTTCAAAATATCTCTTTCTTCTTGGTGTATTCCAATCAAGTACACCTTTTTTCCATACGTAATAAAGAGTCTCAAGTACAAAGAAACTAAAAATAGCAATAACTAAAATTCCATACCAACCTAGTTCGTTAAATCTGGTGGCCCATGCAAGGAGAAATATAATCTCTATATCGAATACAATGTACAGCATTGCGACCATGTAAAACTTAACAGGAAATCTTTGTGAAGGCTCTTCTTCAGGAAAAATGCCACACTCATAAGGAGCTAGTTTTTCATCAGTTGGATTTTTAGGTGATAATAAGTAACTTACACCAAGGGAAACTAAGGCAAAGCCGAGGCCTATTATCAGCATTATTAAAATAGGTACCCAATCAACCATGTCTCTCCTTTATTTGTGAAAGATTTCACAAAGTTAATTATATTTTACTAGGAAATCAGGATTAATGTCTAATACTTAAATACTAGTTTTTATTGATTTAAGTAACCAAAGTGGGGTCATAAACTTGCTTGCTAAAAGAATGACCTCTTTTACGGTTAACCTTGCTTCGTCGAACAATAACTCAACCACAAAATCTATAGTGTGTTGATCTATTGAGGCAACTGCTAGCAATCTTTGGGTCATAAACGGACTTTGTAAAACTAGTCTTGCAAGAGCACAACTTAAATAATGTTTTGAAAATCTTTTATTGAAGCTTTTTTCATAATTTTGTATTCCCTCATTGATTTTATCTTTAGTACTATCAAGTAAGTTGTGTGTATTCTCAGCTAGTAGGAAACCAGATTCCATACCATAAAAAATACCTTCTCCACTCATAGGGTTTATCATTGATCCCGCATCCCCTACTAAGGCGACCATATCGTGAGCTAATCTTGGACGTGAAGAAGCGAACGGAAGCATGTAACTTTTTTCCATTCGAATATTTTCAACTATTACTCCTCTGCTCTCTAAAGTTTTTACAAAATCATCAAGCATTTCGTTAATATTTTTATTCTCTTTTTTAAACAAACTAAGTGGCATTCCAATACCTATATTTATTAATGTATCTTTACTTGGAAATGCCCAAGCGTAACCTCGTAGAGCAGAGACATTTATTTCAAACATAAGAGATCTCTCCTTAAAAATCTCAAGATAATTAGGACTATCGATATAGGCTCTAATGGCGATAGCTTTATGCCAGTCAGTGTTTTGATTTAGGTCTAAGTCTTTCCTCACTCTTGAATTAGCGCCATCAGCACCAACTAATAGATTTGTTATAAAGGTCTCGTCCTCTCCATTCGAATTTTTGAAGTTTACTTCAATTTTTTCATCATCAGTTCTTTGAAAACCCATATATCTGTATTCTTCGTAAGAATCGACACCTAAAGATTTTGCTAAATCAAAAATTCTATTGTCTAGGTCGACCCTTGGAATAACATATACGACTGAATCTTCCTTGTTTTGAACCTCAGGAATATAATTTTGAATACCTATATTTTTTGGCCCAAATAATGTAGTAGATACAACTTCAGGTTCACCATCTAATATATGTTCATTGCCAAATCTTTTTAGAGCATTAATAACCCCCGGACCAATTGCATCTCCGCAAGACTTGTCGCGGGGAAACTGAGATTTATCAAAAATTGCAATATTTAGCTCTGGGTTTAAATTCTTATATGAAATCGCTGTATTTGAGCCAGCAGGACCTGCTCCTACAACAATTACATCGTATATTTTTGAATTATTCATTAGATAACATTAAGTTAACTCAATTGAAGAAAAAACGTTAATTTATAATTGCAAACTAAAATAAATTTCCTCTCTCAGCTTACGTTAAATCTATTACTTCATTAGATTGTGCATTAGTGAAAGAATTAAGCAAAATACCTCCAGCAACAGTAAAGAGGCTTCCTCTTTATTTGCAGTGTCTAGAGCAAGTCAGTTCAGAAGATATTGGTATTTCATCCAAAACCTTGGCTGAACTGGCAAAAGTAAACGATGCTCAAGTTAGAAGAGATCTTTCTTACTTAGGCACGTTAGGAACCAGAGGTGTTGGTTATGATATTTCAACTCTCAGAAATCAGATACAGCTTGAACTTGGCCTAGTTGAAGGCTGGAGTGCTGTAATTGTTGGTGTAGGAAATTTAGGTTCAGCACTTGCTCATTACGGAGGTTTTAAAGACAGGGGCTTTGGTGTGGTGGCTCTTTTTGATGATGATCCAAAGAAAATAAATAAACAAATTGCTGGTTTAGTAGTAAAACCTACAACCGAACTGGATGAAGTCTGTAAAAAATATAGTGTAGCTATCGGAATAATTGCAACACCTGGAGAATTTGCTCAATCTGTTGCTGATGAATTAATTTCCTGTGGTGTTCGCTCAATATTAAATTTCGCTCCTGTGTTACTTAAAAATACACCAGATGTCCAAATTAGATCTGTAGACCTATCCCAAGAATTACAAATATTAAGTTACTACCTTGACAGGCCAGTTTTAAAAGCAGTTAAGTAAAACTACTCAGTTCTTTGATAGGCATATCCAAGACCACTTCTAATAGTTAAAGAGACAACTAAAGCAACCCACAAAGAAGTTATATTCTGATGAATTCCTACAAGATAGATGCAAACGATAATTCCAATTATCGAAGATATTATTGTGATTAAAGAAAATTCATAAACTTTATCTAGACCCAACAAAACTCCGTCCCAAAGAAATGCAAAACTTCCAATAAATAAACTTGTGGAAAACAATAGCCTTAACTCTGTATTACTGGTCAATGAAAATGATTCTCCTGCAACAAAAATAATTAGATTATCTAAAAAAAGGTAACTAAAAATAAATAACACTATTGAAAAACCAGAAGTTAACTGTATCAAGTTTGAATATAATTTTGATTTGAAGTATTTTATCCCTTTTGATACATGTTCTGAGATTAAAGTTTGGGAAGCAATTGCCATAGAGTCAATTGCCACATATCCAAATGACCATAATTGAAGCAATACATGCTGTAAGGCAATATCTCTCATGGACAATACTGAAGCTTGATTTCTTAAAACAGTCATGAAACCAGTTAAAAACATTGATCTTAGAAGTATTTGCATTCCAACAGAAAAGAATTTCTTTCTTAAGTACTTTTTATCCACTATCTCATTAGTTTCAGAAAATAGTTTTACTTTTTCTCTTTGTATATATGATGAGTAAAGAGCGGTAACTAGAAAAGCTAGTGAGCTTGCTAAACCTATACCCGCTATTCCAAAATTTAGAATTATTGCAAAGAGATAACTAAATAAAATATTCATTCCTGAAACAAGAAGAGCGCTTCTTAGAGTTATCTTCGGGAATCTTAAACCTCTAAGGACTGCCGTAGAGTGCATATTTACCAGATAAAAAATTATGCCAAAACTTCTTAAACTTAAATAGATTTGTGCTTCTTGTTCAACTGTAATTGTTGGTTCAAAGGTTTTTATAAGATCGACAGAAAAGAAAAATACTAGAAGTGTTGCAAAAGTTCCCAACAGCAGTGACATTTTTCGACCATAAGTTATAAAATATTTTAAGCTTTCAAATTTTTTCTGAGTATTTAATTTAGCTACCAAGGGAGTGGTTCCATATGCTAAGAAAATAAAAACCCAAACTAAAACAAAATAGATAGTTTCTCCTATACCTACTCCCGATAGTGAAGTTTCGCCAAGCATTGAAGCAATTTTTGAATCTACAAGTCCAACAATAGGCTCTGTAATTAACCAAATAAATATTGGATAGGAATTCTGCCAAATATCTTTCTTTACTTTATTCATTAGATTTTTTCATTTCCGAAGCTTTATGTACCCCCCATTGCATTATCAAAAAAAATGTGTCTTCTGAAAAACTCCTTGGGGTAAGTTTGTTTGTTAAATTGTAATGCTCAGACAAAAATTTATTAACTACCTGTGTTGGTGTATTTTTTTGTATTAGGGCACTTTTGGTGAATTCTTTCTTTAATGTGAGTTCTAGAATTTCATTTTCCTTTTGTGAAATTTCTATATTAAGAGAGAGTAAATACTCCTGCGTATCATGTATTAATCCTTTAATAAGTGGAATTGGAGAATAAGTCATTGAAATATCTGAACAATAATTAAACCTAGTGGACCAGACACTATCCCAACTCCTACTCTTTTAAATTCACTATCTAATATTGTATTTCTATGCGTTTCAGAGCTCATTAAACTTTCATGTCCAGCAATAAGGGTTGACGATATAGCCAAATTTTCAGCAACTGTTTTATATGGTAATCCAACTTCACTTAATCTATCCCCTACTTGCTGTCCATTTAATGGATTTTTATGACACCAAAAACCTTCTTCATACATTAGAAAAGCATATGAAGTTGCTATATCAGAAAGTCTTTGTGAAAATTCAACTGGGTCAACATTATCATTAATACGTTCAATATTTAATATCTCAAACATTTCATAAGAATCATCATTTCTAGCAATTAACTTTGACCTTGATACTTTTGGGATCTCTAAACATCCATAATCATCAACTACTACAGAAGACTCTCCTGTTAAGTCTTTAATTCTTGAAACAACTTTTAACAAATCATTGCCAATTATGACTTCTAATGCCTGTTGTGGAGTGCCGTCAGCATCGGTGTAAAAAGAAACTAATTCTGATCTTTCAAGATAATCTTCTACTAATGGAGTTGTATTGATAAGAGATATAACTGTAAATAAAAAGGTTAGAACTAAATTACTTAATAAAAGAGAAAGTAATGATCCTAATAATTTACTACCTGTGTCATTTTTGCTTTTAACAGAAATAATTATATTTTGAATTAATGATGAAACTGTAATTACTCCAATAAAAATTATAACTCCAGCAAAGAGTTCGGATAATTGTCTTCCTGAGTTAAGCCAATTACTGATATATGCACCAATTTCGTCGGAATATCTAAAACTTGAAAAAATCGCAATTAAAAGTGAGGCAATATAAAAAACTATTAGAATTGAGCCATTTTTCCATCCAAAATAAAGGAAATAAAAAATAAAAATATATAACAAAATATCTACATATTCCTGATTGTTTAGTGTATTTAGTATGTTTTCAAGTATTTCAGTCATGTTATGTATAAATAAATTAAATATGCTATTTGAAGAGTACTAAAAACACGCTATTGTTGTAATACATTCCTACAAATATGTAGGAATTTTTATTTTCAGTGACTGAAAGGAAATTATATGAAGAATCGCAAAGCTATTGCTTTGATTGCGATTTTAGCGATTTTCGCTGCAGCTTGTGGTACAGCTGAAGAAGTGGTTGAGGAAGAGACAGTAGCAACTGAAGCTCCCGCAACAACTGAAGCTCCTGCTACTACTGTTGCTGCTCCTGCTGCTGACCCACTTGTACTGGCATCACTTATGCCTTTATCAGGTGACTTAGCATCTCTAGGACCTGGTATTGCACTAGGTGCGGCACTCGCTGTACAGCAAATCAATGCAGCTGGCGGTATTAATGGCGCCGATGTTACCCTTATTGAAGGTGACAGTGGTTGCGATGGAGCTGTTGCTTTAACAAGCTTGAATGATGTTGTTGCACAAGGTGCACAAGGAGTTATGGGAGCCGCATGTAGTGGTACCTCACTAGCTATTCTTGATGCCGCAATTGCAGCTGAAGTTGTTATGGTATCTCCATCAAATACAAGTCCTCAATTTACCAAAATGGATAAAAAAGGATTTTACGCAAGAACTGCTCCATCTGATCTTTTACAAGGTGATGTTTTAGCATCCCTACTAATTGAAGATGGTGTTTCAACAGTTTCAATAATCTCAAGAGCAGACTCTTATGGTAGAGGTCTTGCTGAAGCTACAGCTGCAGCTTTCGAAGCTGCTGGTGGAACAGTAAAGACAATTGTTTATCATGCTACAGACGCATCAGAATTTTCTTCTGAAGTAACTGCTGTAGGAAAAGGTAATGCTGAGGCTATTGTTGGAATTTTATTTCCAGAAACTGGTTGTGGAGTTCTACAACCTGCCTTTGAACAAGGCCTTCTAGATACACCATGGTATATGACTGATGGTGTTAAGGATGCTGGTCTTGCTTCACTATGTGGTTTAGGTACCGCATTAGATGGATTCAAAGGAACTGCACCTGGTTCAGCTGCAGGTGAAGCAAAAGATGCATTTGAAGCAGCCTATGCAGAAGTATCTGCAGATGGTTCTCCAACATTCATTTTCGCTCCACAAGCTTATGATGCTGTCATGTTGATGGCAATATCAGCTGCTGCAAATGGTGTAACTGGAGCAGATATTGCATCCGGTTTAGTTGAAGCTTCTTCTGGCGGTACAAAATGTATCGGTGTAGATTGCATAGCTTTAGCTGCTGCAGGTGAAGATGTAGACTATGTTGGCGCATCTGGTGAGATTGAACTAGATCAAGCTGGTGATCCAACTGCTGCTACATATGATATTTGGACAACAGAGGGTGATACTAACCCAGTCCTTAAATCAGTGGACTTCGGTTCATAATTCTTAAAAAAGAATTGAAAAAAGGCCTGTGAAAACAGGCCTTTTTTTTACATCTTACCTAAATAAAGGTCAACAACTCTAGGGTCATCAAGTAAGTCTTTACCCGTTCCTTGGTAGGCGTTTCTACCTTGATCTAATACGTAACCTCTATCACTAAACTTTAAAGCTCTCTTTGCATTTTGCTCAACAAGAAGAATAGGGACTCCTTTTTCATTAATTTCTTTAATTGTTTTGAATACATCATCTATTGCTAATGGTGAAAGACCAGCTGAAGGCTCGTCTAGTAGAAGAAGTTTTGGAGATGTTACTAAAGCTCTGGCTAGTGCCAAAATCTGTCTTTGTCCTCCAGATAAATTTCCAGCTTTTTCTTTTCTTCTTTCGTTCAGCAAAGGAAAATCTTGAAATAACTTTTCAATACTTTGTTTTCCTTTTTTTCCTAGTGACCAAGATCCCATTTCTAAATTTTCTTCAATAGTTAAAGATGGAAATACATTTTCTACTTGTGGAACATAACCAACACCTTCATTAACTATTTTATGCGTTGGTAAATTTGTTTTTTCTATACCTTCTATAAAAAAACGTCCTGCTGAAATATTTAATAAGCCCATGATGGCTTTTAGTAGAGTTGACTTTCCTGCTCCATTAGGTCCAATTATTGATACTATTTCACCTTCAGAAACTACTAGGTCGACACCTTGTAATATATTCAACCCCTTTACATAACCAGCGGCAATACCATTACATTCCAAAATAGCTCTATTCATCAGCTGTACCCAAATATGCTTCTATTACCTTATTGTTGTTCCGTACGTCTTGAGGTGAACCTTCTGCAATTACTTGTCCTTCTGCTAGAACAACCACTCGTTCAGATATCTTCATGACTGCTTCAATATTATGTTCAACCATGAGTATTGTTATTCCCTGATCTGATAAATTTTTAATTTTTTCAAGAAGATCTTCAGCAAGTTTTGGATTTACTCCGGCTAAAGGTTCGTCAAGCATGAGTAGCTCTGGATTCTTCATTAGAGATCTTCCTAATTCGAGTAACTTTTTCTGTCCACCAGATAGTTCACGTGCGTAAGATTCAGACATTTTTTCAATATTCAAGTCTTTCATGATTTCAAATGCTTTATCTTTCAAACCTTTTTCATATTTTTTACTAGAAGATGTACTGATAATAGACTGAAAAAATGAGTCATTTTTAATACTTGAACCTGAAAACATTAAATTTTCCAATACTGTCATTCTGTCAAAAACTTTTGTTAATTGAAATGTTCTGATTAAACCAAGTCTTGATACTTTATAGGGTTGGCTCTTTGTAATCTTTTTATCTTTAAAGTAAATTTCCCCAATATCTTGTTGTTGAAATCTTGAAACTAAGTCAAAAAAAGTAGTTTTTCCTGCTCCATTGGGCCCAATCACAGATGTTAATTCATTTTTATTAAATGAGAGGTTCTCGATATCTACTGCTTTTAATCCTCCAAAAGTTTTTTTTAAATTTTTTACTTCTAATAATTTATTTGACATTTAGTAGCAACTCCTCTTTTTTTCCAAGTAGGCCACTGGGTCTAAAAATCATAAGCATCATTATTAGTAATCCAACAAGCATGAATCTAACACCTGCTAATTGTTGTCCATCTGCATTCTCAAAAATTAAAGATGCTATTTTATCTGTTTCGGAAATAATTGCCCAGAAAATTATAGATCCAAATATTGGTCCCGTTAAACTACCAACTCCCCCAAGAATCATTATTGCCCAAACATAAAAGGTCAATAAAGGTACAAATATTGTTGTTTGAACAGATCCATAATTGAATGCAAGGAAGACACCTGCGATACCAGCGATACCAGCTCCAAGCATAAAGCTTTGTAATTTTAGCCAGACAGCATTTTTCCCTAATGCTCGAACTGCATCTTCATCTTCTCTTACTGCTCTTAGAGCTCTTCCCCATGGAGAAGCACTTAATCTTTTAAGTAGTAATAAAACAATAAATACAGTTAACCAAGACAATAACCCAACCCATATTTGAGCTGGTGCTAAATCAAGCCTAGCTACGGCTTCATCAAAAAAGACTGGTCGATATTTCTGAAGAGCGTCTGAGAAATTTATTATCCCATATACTCCTCCTGTAATAGACTCGAGGTCTCTGATTAATAATCTAAAAATTTCCGCCGCAGCAATAGTTACTATTGCTAAATAATCTCCCCTTAGTCTCATTGCTGGAAGACCCAAAAGTAATCCAAAAAGTGCTGCTGCAACAATCCCGATAGCTAAAGCAGCAAGGAATGGAAGGCCATTTTCATTTATTTCTCCTTCTCTTCCGGCTGCATGTGGAATTAAAAGAAGTGTTACATATGCTCCGACACCCATGAAAGAAGCATGTCCAAAGTTTAGTAATCCAGTTAAACCGAAGTGTACGTTCAAACCTATAGCTGCAAGTGCATAAATTCCTGCAAAAGTGAGAAGGTTAGCAAGTATTCTCAACTGGCCATCAGGATTTAGCACAAATACTAAAGCTATAGATAAAAATGTTAATAAGATTGTAGTTATCCATTTAGATGAGATTTTCATGAAATTCTTTCTTTTTGGCCAAATATCCCCTGAGGTCTAAACAAAAGAATTACAATCATAATTGCTAATGCAACAGCATTTTTTGCCTCAGTATGACCTTCCATAAATGGAAAAGCTACTGAAACTTGTACAAATATACCAATAAGTAATCCACCTACCATAGCGCCAAATGATGTACCAATACCTCCCAAAACTGTTCCTGCAAAAATTAAAAGCAGTATCAAGAAGCCCATATTGTATCTAACATCATTTATTATTGCTTGAAATATACCAGCAAGACCCGCGAGCATGCTTGATGATATCCATGTAAACAAAATAATATTATCAGAATTAATACCTGAAATACTTGCAAGCTCACCAGAGTCTCTAACGGCTCTCATTGCTTTTCCAATTCTGGTAAAGGTTAAAAATAACCCAATCAATACCATTACTACTAAGCCAGCAATAAGTACTCTGAAATTTCTAGGAGTCATATCAAAAAATAAATATGTTACCCTTCTCTCTAATTCAAGAGGAAAGTTTTGAACTCGACCTGTTGCAAAAATAAGATATAAATGTCTTATAAATATTGATAAGCCAATAGTCACAACTAATATTGCAATGTTTCCAACTTCAGCTTTTCGAAGAGGTCTAAATAAGCATAACTCAAGCAATCCTCCAAAAACTCCACATAAAATTACTGCTAAGGCAGCTGAAATAAAGAAGTCCATTCCAAGTGGTGAAAATCGGTCTAAGTAGATGACTCTTGAATCAACCGGATTTGAGAAAAAAAGCGTCAGGATTGCCCCTAAAGCGATAATTTCACCATGTGCAAAATTTACAATCCTAGTAACGCTGTATAGCAAAGACAAAGCTACAGAAGCTACTGAAATAATTATTCCTAAAAGAAGCCCATTACCAAGTTGATCAATCATAAATCTCTTTCATTCATCATTAAATATTACTTCTGAACCATCTACAATTTCAACTAATAATCTATATGATTCATTAACATTATTCAAAGTACCAATGCTAGCATTTATCCAGCTAGATGGTGTTTCTGCATTTCCTGAAACAACAATTGGTAAATTTTTAGATACATTTACCTCATACACTCCATTTATTAGCAATTTTTCTAATCTTAGATTCTCACCAAGATTTATAGTTCCTGTTCCCGATAAATTAGCTTTTGTAATTTCTAAATTATTAAGGTCTAGATCTGAATCAATGGAGAAAATATCTAGTTCCCAACTATTACTAGTTCCTAACTGAATCTCCCAACCTTTTACTTTTAATAACGGGCTTGTATTAACCCCTCTAAAAATTACTCCAAGAGGGTTTCCGACCAAGGTCTCGATAGCTTCCGGATAACCTGAATCGCCAGGCTTGTCAATGATATCAATTTTGTAGCCACTTCCCTCAAAGGACTCAAGAATTATAGAATTATCTTCGTTGATAATTACCTTATAAGTTTCTTCATTTTTTAACTCTAAATTTTCAAAAGAGTAATCAGTAGAATATGTCCCTAAAAAAGGAGCACTCATTAGATGTCCAAGTAAAAAAAGTATTCCAATTGAAATCAATAAAGCGTACGAATAAAACTTAATAGCTTCGGATATCAACCTTGTCCTTGGAACTAAAATTAAGAAAAGTGGAATTAGGGTTACTGGCCAGTAATCTACATAATCATATATCACTGATGGTCTTAAGATTCCAAAAAAATATAGTGAGAAATGTAAACCGACAATTATAAAAAAAATAGTTTTTAATGTTGAGTAGTAGTTTTTCACTGAGAGCCGGAGAGGGGAGTTGAACCCCTGACCTACGCATTACAAGTGCGTTGCTCTACCACTGAGCTACTCCGGCGAATAGTAAAATGATAGCAAAAATATATATTGAGTTAATTTATTTTTTAATAAATAATTGATGCATTGCTATTGCAGCTGAAACTGACACATTTAGAGATTCCATATCATTTTCCATATTTATACGTACAATTAAATCTAGCTTTTTCTGTACTTCTTTACTGAGACCATTTTCTTCAGAACCTAGAAATAAGGCAAAGTTATGACTTTGGAAATCGACATTATTGACTTCTTCTTTACCACTCATATCTAAACCAATAGTCCAGACATTCATAGATTTCAGTTTTTTAATTAGTGAAAATATAGAGTTGTAAAAAATAATATCTACCTTCTCTAATCCACCACTTGCTATTGAAAATGTACGTTCAGTTATTTTTACAGATCTTTTTAAGGGTATTGCAATTGCTTCAAAATTAAAGGCTGCAGCACTTCTTGCAATCGCACCTATATTATTTGTATCTTGAATATGGTCACATACGATAAACTTGGTTTTTTTTAACTTATCTAAATCTTTTTCTTTAAATGTTTTTTTTGGTCGACAAATTGCAACAATTGAATGCCTAGAGTGATATGGCCATTCCTCCTTTGAGGAATAAGCTTTGAGTTCAATTTTATTTTGAACAGCTAGATTTAAGATATTTTGAATCTCCTCAGATAACCGCTCATTATCCAAATAGCCGATACTTGTTGCTCTACCAGATTCTATTACTGAAAGGACAGCATTCTTTCCTTCAATTATTGTTCCAAGACCAACCATTATCATTTCCATCTTCAATTTTTATTCCAATATTCAAAGCATCAGTACGCATATTGTCTGCAATTTCATATTTTTTGTTAGACCGATAAGTTTCTCGAATAACTAAAAAATCCTTCATAGCTTGTTCAACTGATGTAAATGAAACTCCATACCCTTCAAAAAAGATTTTAATTTCGTCGATAGAAACTCTTTTTGTAGAAGTCTCTTCAAATGTAAATCCAAGAATTTGAAATATATATCTTAATGTTGATTTAAGGTCACCAAGCATTTTCTCATCAAGACTTGCAGCATTATTAATCTGAGTGAAAACCTCTCCAATAAATTTTGGAGTATTTAAGTCATCGTCCATACATTTTTTAAATAAATTTATTAATTCACTATTGGTTGGTGCAGGTTTTACAGTACTCACAAACTCAACAATTTTTTTAAACGTTGTCTTTGATTCGATTAAGAGATCTTCACTAAATTCTTGAGGACTTCTGTATTGAGCTCGTAAAAAATAAAATCTCATTACATCTCCTCCATATTCATCTATATAATCGTTAAGAAATTTTGAATTTCCTTCCGACTTAGACATTTTTTTACCAGAAAGATTAATCATTCCATTATGAAGCCAATATTTTACAAATTCATTATCTGGATAAGCTGCTTTAGATTGTGCTAATTCATTTTCATGATGAGGAAATATCAAATCGTTACCTCCACAATGAAAATCAATATCATTACCAAGTATTGAATTAATCATGGCAGAACACTCAATGTGCCAGCCCGGTCTGCCCTTTCCCCATGTAGACTCCCAGTATGGCTCCCCTTCTTTAGCAAATTTCCATAAAACAAAATCTTCTGGGGCTTTTTTATCCTCCACAATATCAACTCTCGTTCCAGAAATTACCTCATCGAGTTTTCTACCTGATAATTTTAAATAATCGGCATACGAGGCTGTATCAAAATATACACCTGACCCAGAAACATATCCCATGTCTTCATCTAATATTTTTTGAATATACAACAGAATTTCATCAATATATTCAGTTGCTTTTGGTTCTACATCTGGAGGTATACAATTTAAATTTGAATACGCATCTTTAAACTCTTTTGTTACATTTTCAGCAAGTTCCTTAAAATCAATATTCTGCTCAGCTGATTTAAGAATTATTTTATCTTCAATGTCTGTAATATTTCTAACAAATGAAATATTAAAATCCAAATACTTTAGGTACCTAATAAAAAAGTCAAAGACCACTGCAGATCTTCCATGTCCAATATGAGGTGATGACTGTACGGTAGGTCCGCATAAATAAACTTTAACTTTATCTTTTGAGAGTAATACTTCCTCTAGTGAGTTTGAGTATGAGTTGTATAGCTTAAGCATTAGTTAACAATATAGATACTAGAGCTGCTGATGCTTCATTATTTCCAATAAGACCTAAATGATCAACAGACTTGCCTTTAACATTTATATTTGATTTATTAATACCTACGAGCTTAGCAATGCTTTCCTCGATTTCATCTCTTTTTGAGGACACGTTTACTTTTTGAGAAATTATAGTTATATCAATATTGTTGATTTTAAATTGTGAAAAATTAATTTCATGTAGAATACTGTCCAGCATTTCCACGCTTGAAATATTCTTAGGTGTTTTTTCATCGGAGGGAAAGTAATATCCGATATCTTTATTGGATGTAGCTCCTAAAATTGCATCAATCAAAGCATGCAGTAAAATATCTCCATCTGAATGGCCTTCAAAACCATCCTCATCAAAAGAAACTCCTCCTAATTTCAGAGATTTAGTATTTGTATGCCTGTGTATATCCCAACCGGTACCAATAAACATTTCTAACCTATTCTAGTAAAAGATTTGATGTGTGGTCTATAAACCGTCGTCTGGGTCTTCTTCTGGAAGATATTGATTTATTTTTTCGACAGCTGCTTCTTCGTCTACCCCTAGAGCACATGCAACTTCACTCGCTAGAGTCAT
>DBUV01000034.1:1948-4015 GCA_002308095.1 Acidimicrobiia bacterium UBA1281 | reverse complement strand
GTCGGTGTAAAGGTTGCAGTATAAGTTGTACCAGATCCTGAGAAATTACTGAGTGTTCCACCGCTGACAGTAACATCTCCAGCTGCAAAATCAGTCGTGCTCGCACTTGTAGTAAAGGTAAGTGAGAGAGAACTATCTGATGATGTATCTCCATCACTAACCTCAGAAGCAGTAATAGTTACGGATGGTGCACTAGGCAAAGTTGTAGTTGTAGTTGTAGTTGTAGTTGGACTAGCAGCTACTGTTGTTACGCACTCATTTCTCGTAAATGTTGTAGTTGGACTCTTTGAAGACTGACCAATGGTGTCATAGGCAATTATATAAACTTCTTGTTGGCCACAAGTCATATCATTTTTAGGTAAAACAAAAAGACGGGTATCAGAGATAGTTCTAAATGTTGAAAGTGCTCCGTTAACATATACCTCATAGTAAGAAACGTCTACATCATCAGTTACTGCACCAACAGGGATATTCAGATTAAATCTAGTGCCTAATTCAGAGATAGTGAGTGGAAGTGATTCATCCCAGACAGGTGGTTTATCAACAGTGGACTGTGTTGTAGTTGGATTATTCGCTGAGCAGTTGTTATCACTATCACATGCAATAACTTCAAACTCATATGTTGTCTCAACTGCCAAGCCGTTAATTTTAAATCTCATGTCACCACTTGTGCTACTACAACTATTCATACAATCATTGGCGTCAAGTGTTGTATGAAGTTCTCCATCTACATATAGCTGAAATGTATCGATTGGTTTGTCATGAGTGACGTGACCCCAAAGTACATCCATATATGTTCCATTAACTCTCATAAATTGAAGTTGATCGTCTCCCCAGACTGGACCACTTGCATTTGATGTACTAGTAGCAGTAGTTGTGTACGCTGCCTCTCCAAGCAGTAACTTAGGCAAGGTCTCAGACCCAACCATACCGTCTATTTCTAAGCCTGCCTTTTCTTGAAAGGACATTATGGCTTCTTGGGTCACCTTATCATTGACTCCAGTAGCTGGAGTACTAAGCAGTCCTAAATCAATAAGCTTTTCTTGAACCATAACGGTGAAAGAGTCTTTAATTGCTTCAGATGCAACAACAACTTGTTCTTTGAGTGATAGCAAAGAAGATGCGGTTGGTTCAGAAGCTGTAGCTATTGGAGTAGGAGGAGCAGTATCATCCGCAAAAACCTTATCGCTGTTTATGCTTAGAAGTAACGTTATAGAAACTATTGCAGTAATAAATAAGGACACGTTTTTGAATAAAAATCCAGAACCTTTTTTAAAGCTAGTTCTAATTTTTTGAGCATCATCGGTAGACACAGAAGGGTTTGGAAGGTGGACAGGAATACCCAACTTTTTCATTGCCGTAATTATTTCAACAGACGAAACTTCTAGCTCATATGCTAGTTTATAAATCTCCACCACAGAAGTAATTATAAGTGGAGTGTAATCTTTTACACTTTAAATTAGAGAAAAATTACAACAGCTAGTTGCCTTATTTCTTATTTAATTTATGTTTTGGAAATGTTATTCTTTATAGTTATTCCAAGCTACATAGTTTCCAGCAGGAAAACCGACTGTAAATATTAAGTACCCTACCCACAAAATAGCTAAATTATCTGTCCCCACGAAAACATCTTCTCCAAGTGCAATTAGTAAGGGAACTGCACCAGCTATCGTAACGTATCTCCAAACATCAGGTATCACACCATCAGCAATTGCTGTATATGTAATTACAGTAATTAAAAAGAAAAAGAAGAAAACTCTTAATGCTGGATCTTCAACAGGTGCACCTACTTCCAGTAGACCAGAAATCAACATCGTTGCTGCAATCATAGCAATACCATTTTGCCAGTTGCTTGGTAGATCTTTATGTTCTATTAACTTATAGCTAAGAAGTATTACATTTGCAAGGGCAACAGCTCCTATGAATGCCATAACCTTATCTAAAATAGCAAATTCAAAATCAGGTATCTCATATGCCCAGGCGATGAATAATAAAATCGAAGAAACTTTCCCCTGTGTTTTATCATCTTGTAAAAATAGATTAAATTTTTTCATTGTTCTCTCTTTT
>DBUV01000034.1:0-1543 GCA_002308095.1 Acidimicrobiia bacterium UBA1281 | reverse complement strand
AAAATCCCTTTTTCATATTTGGTCTTTGCTAGATTTTGGGCTGGTTCTATATGATAATTATTACCGTGCTATCGTTCATCAATAGCACTCTTCCTGATAATCCAATGGCCCCCTTTATTGCTACTCTCAAGCTATCAAGGATTAAAAAAGATTTCCTAAAAAAACACAAATTTGCACAAGGCTAAGTTGTTTGTGAATTGCAAATCGATTAAAATGGTATCTTGTGTGACTAAATATTCTTAAAGATATATTTATTAAAGACACTCATCTTCTCAATCCAAGTATCTTCATAAAAATAGTTAACGGATGCAGCAACAGAGGAAAGTAATGCATTCCCATCCTGGGGAGTGAAGCAGTACCCGGTTAGTTGATTGTCTTTAACATGAAGTGAGTCAACCGCTACTATTCCATGTGAAAGCAGTCTGCCGTGATATCCGTGATCTCTTCCAAAAGAGAAAACCTTATTAGATGAAAGCTTTTCTGTAGACATTAAGTGTTCACTATTTGTAAGTTCGTTCATAACAGTAGTTAATTCTGTATTGTCTTCGAAAGAAAGGTTAAACCAGAGGGTGTGCATGTATTGTGTAGGTAACTTAATTGCTGAAGAGAATAAATCTAATTTAGTACCTTCCTGGTCAAAGAGTTCGTATACATCTCTTGCATGATGTGTCCCAAATTCCTGATTATCATGTTTTGTTATTGTTGGTGATGGAGCAAAGGAATCATTTTGTGAAACATCATTAGCTCTTCTTAAGCAAACAAACTTACCCTGAGTGAGAGCACGACCAGCATCCAAGGCAAATGTTTTTACAATTGATGCCATGTTATGTGTATTACATGATGCAATGAGATATTTGTTTTCATCTCTTGTTAAGGCGTCATTATTAATACCCCAAGCAAAAAAGGGACCAAATCCATGCTCTGAACCCTGTGCCATAAATCTTTTTGTAGGGTCGAGTTTAGAGTAAACATCATCCCAGTTCGTATTTCCACTCGGCGTGCAGTCAATGATTACCTGAGAGTCTTCATAAGCATTCTCAACATTACCTGCATCAAAACCGAGTTCTTTAAATGCTGCAATAGTATCTTTCTTAGTGACCAGTTCTGCACCTTTACGCTGCAGGGCCTCAACTTTACCTTTCTCTTCACTTAGAGGTGTGCGTTTAAAGAAGTAGACATTGTCAATACCAAGTGCCGGTTTATGTTCAGCAAGAAGACCAATCAATGGCTCGCCAATTGTTCCAGTTCCGACGACTAAAATGTTTTTACTCACTAATATATTAGAATATCAAAAAATTATGAATAGCAACCTCATTTTCGAATTTTCCCCAGATAAAACTGACGGAGACTCCTCATTGGTTGATCTACTTGGAGGCAAAGGGGCCAACCTTGCCGAGATGAGCAAGATGGGTATTCAGGTTCCACCAGGTTTTACAATTACCACTGAAGCATGTAACTCTTTTATTAAAAACAAACAGCTTCCTGAAGGCTTGGTAGAGGATGTGAAAGAATCCATTTCGAAACTAGAGAATTTATCAGGTAA
>DBUV01000003.1 GCA_002308095.1 Acidimicrobiia bacterium UBA1281 | reverse complement strand
AAATATAGAAACACTAAAAGAGATAGCTTTGGAAATTGAAAGATTAGATGCTGCATTTTTAATCGGTGGAGACAGGCCGTCAAACCCAGGGGAGTTTGAAAACTATGCCATATTTATTAATGAAAGTGGTCAAATTGATGGAGAGTATCTAAAGCAACATCCAGTGCCTTTTGGTGAGTATATCCCTTTTCGAAAATATTTAGAATGGATACCACCTCTTGCACTCGTTCCTAGGGATATGGTCAGAGGTTCGAAGCAGGAAGTATTTACAACTGATAAAGATGAAATAAAAATATCTCCTGTAATTTCTTTTGAAGGCTCTTTTGATAGATATATAAGAAGAAGTGTCGATCAAGGGGCTGAAGTAATTGTAATTTTGACTAATCAAGCAAGCTACGGTGAGAGTGGAATGTCAGACCAGTTTATCTTGATGTCTAGAGCTAACGCAATAGCAAATAATAGAGCTATTGTACACGCCGCAATAACGGGTAAATCAGCTTTTATTAGTGGGGTAAGTGGGATAGTATATTCTTCTTCTGATCTATTTACTGACGAGATACTTACTGAAAAAATTAAAACGTCGAATAAGATGACTTTATATACAAAATGGGGAAATTATCTAAATTATCTGGCGATTGTTATAGGCCTCATGGGTTTAGTCCAAGCAAGAAGATATTTTATTTAAATAGCCTATATTTCAGATTCAGTAATTGGTAGACCTCTAGCAGCAGCAGCTTCTACAGTACCCTCTTGGAAAGCTCTCAAACCAAACTTTGGTAAAACTGCAAAAATATGATCAAAGATATCAGATTGTATCCCTTCATACTCAACCCAGTCAGTTGTATTTGTGAAAGTGTATAACTCTAAAGGAACACCCACGGCAGTTGGAGAAAGTTGTCTTACCAACAGGGTCATCGAATCTGTATTAAGGCCATCATGATTCTTTAGGTAATTAATTAAGTATGCTCTTAAAGTCCCAAGATTTGTGAGTCTTCTTTTTTCTTTATTCTCATCAATCGAAGCATTAAATTTATCAATATCTTCAATTTTTTCAGAGAGATATTTATTCACTGAAGGTATCTCCATTAATTTATCAATATCTTTTTGTTCCATAAATTTAACACTTGAGATGTCTATAGAGACAGACCTTTTGATTCTTCTTCCTCCATATTCTGACATTCCACGCCAATTCTTTACAGAAGTAGTAACAATTTTTGATGTTGGTATTGTAGTAATTGTTTTATCCCAATTTTGCACCTTGACCGTATGTAGTGCTATATCAATTACATCACCATCAGCACCATATTCGGGAACTTCTATCCAATCACCATTGTTGATGATATTATTTTGACCAATTTGAACCGAAGCTATAAAAGACAAGATGGTATCTTGAAAAACTAACAACAACACAGCTGTCAAAGCACCTAGGCCACTGATATAGTAACTGACTGGTTGACCAGTTATTATTGCAAAAATAATTATGAATATAAATGAGTTAAGTGCAATTTTTACAATCTGAACATAGCCTTTTATTGGCTTGTTTCGCAAGGAATCTATATTTTCAGAAACTTTATTTAATACGTTCAACATTTCTAGGAGCGTTAATCCAACGAAAAGAGTTAGTAAAGAGCTGGAAATTCTTGTAGAAATTTCAGTGTTAAAAATATCTAAGTTGAATTGAGGAGTTGCAATCAGAAAGTTATAAAAAACCAAAACAAAAACATATGAAACTCTATTAAGAAATTTTTTGTCTAGGAAAAGATCATCAATGTAAGTAGTTGTCTTACTTGCTCCACGCTTAATTATTGGGAAAACTACTGATCTGAGTATTAAATAGGATGCAAAAAGAACTCCTATTAATAGTCCTAGTGTTGTTAAGTCTGATGTAGTTAAATTAATCATAAGTTAATCCTACTCTAAAACCCTTTTTGTTGACTTTTCCAGGGAGGTGGTGTTCCATTTATAAACTCATCAACACTTGGCCCACTTAGTGATTGAAGTTTATTTTGCCCAACCATATAGGTAGCAACTAACAAAATTAAGGTCGTTTGGTTTGATGATAAAAGTTTAATGGTTACAAGTATTTCAGGAGAATTAAAAAATATGACCTGAAGTCCACCTTTTAAAAACAAATAAACAGTCCAAATGATAGCGACTCTTGTATATGCAGGACGAACTTGCTCATGAACATACCATTCTTGTGGCCATTTACGAATAGCTTTAGAGCTATAAATAGTGAAAGGTTTTTTTACTACTATTGAAACTAATCCAACAACAGCTATTGAAAGATCTCTTACAATTCCTGGAATAAAAAACCCAGAGGCACTTCCCTGAACCCTTGCCAAAAAAAGAGCACCTATTGTTCCAATCAATCCATAGAAAACAAATTTTAAATTTTGTTTTTTTAAAAGTCGATATAAGAACAATATAGCTAGTAAAAGACCAGTTAATAGAATTGCTTGATTTAAAGTACTAAAGTTACTTGTTACAACAAAGAAAAGTGGAGCAACAACAGAGTCAAAAACACCTTCTTGGTTGAAATTCAACTCTTTTAGCTCTTCTTTAATTTCTAAATATCTTGTATAAAATTTTTTCAATTTATTAGAACTTATTATTAAAAGAGTCTACGTCGTTATGAGTAGTGGTTTCTTTTTCGATAAAATCAGAGATTAAATTTACATCAACCTTATATTCTTCTGAGAGTTTTTTGACCATATCTTCAGTTGAAGAATCATTAAATGTTAATTCTTGAATAGATCTATATGCATCATCACGTTCTACACCATTTTTTACTAAGGCTGAGAGAATTCTTTGACTGTCTAACTTATTTGCAGCAGCACTTAGATTTTTCTCTATAGCTTTGTAGTTAATGTGTAAATCCTTAAAAATTGCTATCAAATCTTTCGAAATAAAACAAAGCAAGTTGAAAGCATCTGGAAGGATAATCCTTTCAACTGAGGAATTAGAGATATCCCTTTCATGCCAAAGAACAATATTCTCCAT
>DBUV01000041.1:1370-2546 GCA_002308095.1 Acidimicrobiia bacterium UBA1281 | reverse complement strand
CCCTCTATATTGATGTTGAACATAGCTTCCGGATTTTTAGCACACATCTTATTCATGCCTGCTACATGAAAAATTGCATCAATCTTTGCATCTTGTAGTTGGTCGTATAATGAGGATTCAAATAAATCCCCTTTAATTGGAGACACACCTAAATCAGTGAGGTCTTTCATGGTTTCCTCACTTCTTGCGAGTGCGTAAATATTATGATTATTTTTTATTAATTTTTGTAATAGTGGTTTACCGACAACACCAGTTGCACCAGTGATAAATATATTTTTATATTCCATTATTCTGCTGAATTATAAGCAGCGAAATATTGATAACCCGAGATGTATGAAAAAAGCAGTGCTAGATACACAACTACGGTGTCCAAACTCACACCCATTATGTCTACTGGAAAGTCCATTAGTACAAAACCTATTGCCCAAAACTGCAGGCTAGCTTTTATTTTACCTAGAGGACTTGGTGGTATGAGCTTGCCTTCATTTCCAGCAAGTCCACGAAGTCCAGTTACTATAAATTCTCTTGATATTAGTAAAACAGTAATCCAGATATTAACTCGATCAATATAGGTAAAACCGATAAATATACACGTTACAAAAAGTTTGTCAGCAATTGTGTCTAGAAAGGCTCCTGTTTTTGTAGATACATCCCATTTTCTTGCTAATTTTCCATCAAAAAAATCAGTCCATGCAGCTATAAATGCAAGAATTGCAGGTGTAAGCATCAGGCCATTTTGTGAACCATCTTGGAGAATTAAGAATAATATTACAGGTGATGAAAATATCCTAAACCAAGCTAATAAATCAGGTATGTACTTTTTCATTAAATCACATCAATTATTCTTCTCTCAGAAGCTTGCTTTATAGCTACTTCACGGTTTTCAGAAAATGCTTTAATCACGTCAATCACATCTTCTATAATAAACTCTACTTCTTCTCTCTCCTCATTGTTGAACTTTGAAAGAACATAGTTAGCTGGATCAACTCCACTTGGAGGTCTTCCTACACCAATTTTTAATTTCCAATAATGGTCTTTATTTATAGTTTTATCAATAGACTTTATTCCGTTGTGACCACCATCTGAGCTCCCCTGCTTAAGCCTGAGTCTCCCAAATGCTAAATCGATATCATCATAAATAATTACAATATTCTCATGATCGATATTTTTATTTTT
>DBUV01000041.1:0-1005 GCA_002308095.1 Acidimicrobiia bacterium UBA1281 | reverse complement strand
AACAACGTTAAATTAGTATCGTTATGAGATATCTCGGCTGATCGATACATTCCAGACTTGTGAGATTTAAGGCTTGAGCCATTTTTCTCTAGAAATTTTACGAGAGTATCTGCTCCAATATTATGTCGTGTTTTTGAATATTTTACGTCAGGATTCCAAAGACCAACAAGAAGAATTGAGTTTTTATTCAGCACTTTCTTCTGAGGAGTCTTCCCCATCAGCTTCCGGACTAGATTCACCATCTGCAGCTACTTCTCCTTCTTCGCCTTCTAAGCCTTCGCCCAAGACATCTTCTTCTTCTTCGACAGCAGCTCTTGGTAGGGTAACTGTAACCATGACTGAATCATCTTCTTCATTAGCTAAAGTAACTCCCTCTGGAAGTTCAATATCAGATGCACTGACATTTTCACCCACATTTAAGTGGCTAATGTCAATATCTAGTGATGTTGGAATATTTGTAGGTAGGGCACTAATTCGTAGCGTGTTGTTGATTGTTTGAACCAAACCACCCTCTTCTTTAACACCAAGTGGTATACCGTTGTAATTTATTTGTACCTCTGCCTCTACAGTTTGTGTTAGATCTACTTTGATTAGATCAACATGAACAAATTCATCTCTATAAGGATGTCTCTGAATCTGTCTTGCTAAAGCTGTAACTTTATCTTTTTCTCCAAGCTCAATATTTAAGATGATGTTTGAACCTGCTTCAGTTTTAAGTGCATTTCTAAACTCTCTTGCATCAATATATACAGCAGTTGATTCCATGCCTTGTCCATAGACAACTGCAGGTAATAGTCCCTCTTTACGAAGTCTTCTAGACTCAGGTGAACCTTGGTCTTCTCTCAATGTTGCTTTTAAATTTGCTTCCATAATTTCCTTACGAAGTATATAGAGTAATTAAATTTAATTACTATCTAAAGCAGTATTTTATGCTTTTTCTGTAGCTTTTCCAACGGATATGACGGCAAAAGTAAGGGTTATAAAGGCAAAAGCTCCTGCAGCAAT
>DBUV01000055.1:5285-12602 GCA_002308095.1 Acidimicrobiia bacterium UBA1281 | reverse complement strand
CATATCAACTTCACCAAGTTCTGACAAGACTTCGTCAACAAGTTTTGCTACATCCTCTTCGCTAAGTTGTTCTGGAAGCCAATCACTAAGAAAATCAATCTCAAGCTGTATCTGATTAGCCATATCTTCGCCTCTTTCACCAAGGGACTGATACTCCTCTACAGCTTTTGTCATTTTCTTGACATATGAAGAGATAACACTCAATGCCAGCTCATCGGTAGCCTCTTCACCTTTTTCAGCTTTTTTCTTTGCTATCTCTGTCTGTATTTGTCGAATAGCATTTAACTTCGTTTTATCTTTTGCTTTCATTGCCTCTTTAAGAGACGTGCTTAAATCATCTGTTATTGCCATAATGTCCTACTTTTTATATAACTGCATTGTATCAGGAATATCAGTGATAATTCCATATAAGCTTAATTCCATTAACCTTTGAAATTCGTTTTCGTCATTAACTGTCCACACTACTGATCTCTCATAAGGAAGATTAAAATTTCTACTATTTATAACACTGTTGCTTACCATAAACAGCATTTGATTGTCGTGATTTGAAATTGCTTGAGCCTCAAAAAGGTCTTCTTCGCTATCTAAGATAATCCCGTAACGACAATTAAAACTTTTTTTATAGTTATGAATAGATTCCCAGTTGAAAGATGAAACAATGTCTTTATAGTTTGTCATACCAATAATTTTCTTCATGAGAGTCTCGACGTACTCTTTATCAGTATCGTCTGTTTTTATTTCAAAATTTACATTACCGGTGAGCTGTTCTCTTGAGTTATAAATCATATCATTCAAATCAAGGTCTGGAAGCAGAAGTTCTATCTCATTTAATGTTAAATCTTGAATAAAAAAACCTTTTATGAATGAATCATGATAAAAAATAATACTTTTATCTTTAGTTATTCTTAAATCAGTCTCTACAAAATCACAATATTCAAAGGCTTTATTCAAGCCCTTTATAGAGTTTTCTCGATAGATTTGTGGTAATCCTCTGTGTCCAAAAATATATGTCAAAATTCTTCCCTAACTTCCTGACATTACTACAATAGATTGTGAAAGTTTTCACAAAGTAAGGATGAAAGTGCAAATACTAAATTTTGACCTAGAGCAAGAAGCCTGGATGGAAGAAGGTTCATGTGTTTATGCTAACACTGAATTATTTTTTCCTGTTGGCTCTTCTATGAAAGCTATCAAACAATCGAATGAAGCAAAAGCGATATGCAATGAGTGTGTAGTCAAAATTGATTGCTTAGAGTATGCCATCCGAACAAATCAAGATTCTGGTGTTTGGGGTGGAACTACTGAGGAAGAAAGAAAATCACTTCGAAGAGAGTATCGCAAAAACGGTTCTCTTTTAAACTTCTAAACTAATCCAGCTTCTCTTTTATCTTGCTCTTGAGCAAACTCTATTGAATTAATGTTACCGGCGTTCAAGCCCACTTCCCCATCTTCATCGGTATACCAATAGATTCCATTTTCTTTTATAAGAGCCTCAATCTCAGAGGTAAATTTCTTTTTATCCTCAACCTCAAATTCATATTCTTTTAATGATGCTTGTAATGAGATCTTAACTTTTTGTGTTTTTGCCATTTATTCTCCTTATAAAACGTTTTCGCCCATGAACAGTGCCGACACTGAATCATCTGCAAATATAGATGTTAATGCATTTGCAATTATTGAGGAAACTGAGAGAACTTTTACATTGCCAATGGCATCAATATTTCCATTTTGTGAAAGAGTATCAGTTGTAACTATTTCATCAATAGGCGCATTTTTTAAATTCTCTATTGCATCTTCAGAGAAGATACCATGCGTTGCAACAACACTTACAGTTTTTGCACCTTTTTCTTTTAGAATATTTGCTGCAGCTGCAATAGTTCCCCCTGTATCGATTATGTCATCAACAAGAATGGCATGTCTGTCTTCTACTTCTCCAATTACAGTAAAAGCCTGTACTACATTATGTAGTTTGGGATCTCTTTTCTTGTGAACGAAACCAACATAAGCTTCTAGGTGTTTGGCAAATGTAGTTGCCCTTTTAACACCACCAGCATCAGGAGAGATAACGGAAACAGGTTCTTGAAATTTATCTTGAAAATAATTCACGAACAAAGGAAGTGCAGTTAAGTGGTCAAAAGGTTCATCTATAAAACCTTGAATTTGTTGAGTGTGTAAGTCAATAGAAACTAACCTATCTGCACCTGCAGTAACGAATAAGTCTCCAATTAATCTTGCAGAGATAGGCTCCCTTGGTAAAGCTTTTTTATCCTGTCTTGAGTATGGATAAAACGGTAGCACAGCCGTAATTCTTTTTGCCGAAGCTCTCTTCAAAGCGTCAACAAGTAGAAGCTGTTCCATGATGGTAAAGTTCACGCCACCTGAGTGGCTTTGCATAACAAAGCAATCTGCGCCTCTAGCACTTTCTTCTAATCTTATGTATATTTCGCCACTAGCAAATTGCTTCTTGTCGACCAAAGCTAATGAAGTACCAAGTTCTGCAGCAACTTTTTCAGCAAGTTCGGGATTTGAAGACCCAGCAAAAAGAAGCATTTTTTTCTTACTTGGTTGTTCAATCACTTTTCATCCTTTGATTTTTTTCTATCCATGTATCCATCAATATTTTTTTGGTTACTTCTTTCAATACCTAATGCTTTAGGTGGGACATCTTTTGTAATGACTGACCCTGCTCCAATCATAGCTCCCTCTCCCACGGTCACTGGCGCAACGAGCATGACATCTGATCCAATAAATGCACCTTTCTTTATTTCAGTTTTATGTTTATTTTCTCCATCATAATTTACAGTTATAGAGCCAGCTGAGAAGTTAACGCCTTCCTCGAGTTCAGCATCTCCAACATAAGACAAGTGTGGAATTTTGCTCCCACTCCCGATATTTGAATTCTTTGTTTCAGCAAATGCCCCCACTTTAACACCATCTTCTAAAGTGGAACCTTTTCTGAGGTGAGCATAAGGTCCTATTGTGGCTGTACCCTTGATTGTAACTTCATCCAGTACGGAGAATACTACAGTTGAACCTTCTCCAATCTTAGATTCATTAATCATTGTGTTTGGACCAATCGTACAATTTTCATGAATTTCTGTATTACCAGTTAAGTGGGTATTTGCCATTATTCTTGAGCCTGTTTTAATAACAACATTCTCATCTAAAAAGATTGAGTTCGGGTCTTGAAAATAGACGCCATTTTCCATATGTGAAGCAATCAATTTCTCTTTTAAGGTTTTTTCAACTTCATTTAGTTGACTCATAGAGTTCACACCTTTAATAGTCTCTTCGCTTACTTGTACTATAACTGTATCTAATTTATTTTGAAAAGCTATCTCAATTAAATCTGTTAGATATATTTCATTCTGTTCATTGTTGTTATTAAGTTTTTTAATATTCTCTATTAGAAATTGTTTCTCGAAGCAATACATCCCCGAATTAATTTCTGTAATGGCTAACTCGGAGGTACTTGCATCTGAATGTTCAACTATTTTCATAATTGTGTCTCCATTTTTTACAATCCTTCCATAACCTGCAGGATCAGAGACTTCTGCTGTAATAATACCAATAGCAACATTTCCTTGAGTTGACTCTTTGATTAAGTTATCAATATTTTCCTTAAGTAACAATGGTGCATCACCAGGTATTATGACCACATATTCGGAATCATCTTTTTCATACGCTTGACTATTTAGTAATGTCACTACAGCATGACCAGTCCCAAGTTGTTGTTCTTGTAAAATAGGATTAAATTCTTTTTTCAGTTCTTTAATTACTAAATCTGACTCGTGTCCGACTACTACATATTTTTCATCTAAATGATCAATGGCTTCTTGTCCATACTTAATCATTGGTTTGCCTAAAACAGAATGCAGAACTTTTGGTAATTCAGACTTCATACGAGTCCCTTTACCTGCAGCTAATATGACTCCTGATATTTTCATTTAATTTGCTGGGAGAGAAGGACTCGAACCCTCAACGTTTGGACCAAAACCAAATGTGTTGCCAATTACACCATCTCCCATTGACCTTAAGAATTATTCTAATCTGCTTCTTGTAACAAGCTACAATCAATTTTTTTTGTTGTTGCAACCATTCGAAAACGATCTTTTTCAATAGCATCAAGATTCTTCAAAAGTTGCTGTTCTTCACCACAACAAAATAAGGTCGTACCACTTCCAGACATATAGAACTCTTTATCAGTAGTCTTTTCCAGGTATTCTTTGTGCTCAAGTAGTTTTGGTTCAACATTCACAGCTGCTTGCCAGAGATTATTCCTTATTTCTACTCCTTTGTAGAAATCAGAATCTATTTTTATTCTACGTTCTAGTTTGTCGAACGATTCGAAGACTTTTTTTGTAGATAGTGTCTCGTGTGGTGTAGCAATTATAAAATGCTGAGGCTCTACTATTTCTATAGAATTAACTTCCTCACCAAATCCTTCAACTTTTGCAGATTGACCTTTAACGAAAAAAGGAACGTCACTCCCTATATCTTTAGCAATTGTAGACATCCCTGGAATTGCTAAATTGTACTTATTGCTCATATATTTAAGGACACTGCCTGCATTAGAGCTTCCTCCACCCAAGCCAGCTTCTGTAGGAATATTTTTTAAAATCTTAATATGAAATTTTTGCTCAAAATTATTTACTCTCCTTAAAGCCTTCATTGCTTTGTGTATTGTTGACTCTCCGTCGATCTCAATTTCAGTTGCAAATTCTATAACATCTTCAGTGTTCTCAATTTCATGTATTTCGATTTCGTCAAAAAGATTAATCGGTACCATCAAAGTTGATAGAGTGTGGAGTCCATCAATTTTTTCACTGTTAATCATTAAATTAAGATTGATTTTTGCAGAACTAAGAATTTTCACTTTAAACTCTTTGCTAGTAGTAAATATTGATCTGGTGTTAACTTTTGTGGCCTATCATCAGGATTAATTCCTAATCTTGATAAATCATCAGCTGTAAAAAATTCCTGTAATGCTGATTTTATTTTTTTTCTTTTTTGTTGAAAAGCAATTTTTGAAATATTGAAAGCTTCTAAACGGTCTTCTTCATCAATCAATCTCTCTCTTTGTAAAGTCACAACACTGGAAGTTACTTTTGGGACTGGACTAAAACAATTTTTACTAACATCAAATTGAAGTTTTGGCGTTGTAAATAATGAACAAACCACAGATAACGCTCCATACTCTTTTGTATCTGGTTGTGCGATAATTCTCTCAGCAACTTCTCGTTGTACCATAACGACATATCTATGAATAACAGGAACCTCTGTGATTAATTTAACAAGTAATCTTGTTCCAATATAGTAGGGAAGATTCGAAACAAGTATCCACCATGGACCTGTTAACAATGAGTAATCATACTCCATAGCGTCTTGATTAATAACTTCAATGTTTGGAATATCTGAAAAACGTTCCTCTGTAATTGATGCTAGATTCTTATCAATTTCTATAACTCTTAAACGATAATTGTCTTTTAGCAATTCGTTTGTAAGTGAGCCAGTACCAGGTCCAATCTCAATAACAGGATCTGCGAGTTGCCCCTGTACTAACTTGGTGATTTTTCTAGATATGTTTGTATCAACTAGAAAGTTTTGACCTAATTTAAAATTGGGCTTGTCTTCTATTTTTTTAATCCAATATGATTCACTCATAAGTTTCTACCTACTCAATATAGTATTTGTATTTGATATGGTTATTGAGGATAAGTCTTGAAGAGTCATTTCTTTTAACTCAGCTAGCTTTTTTGCAGTTTCAACAATAAATTCTGGTTTATTGTTTTGACCTTTGTATTGTCCTGGTGCTAAGTACGGTGTATCAGTCTCAACAAGAAGTCTATTTGTTGGTATTTGTTTTACAGATAATTTTAAATCTTTTGCGGTTTCGTAAGTGAGAATGCCAGATAGTGAGAAATACACTCCAAGCTCAATAAATTTTTTGGTCCATTTGTTCCCACCTGTCCAAGAGTGAAGTATTACTGGAAAGTCGTCAGCATAATTTTTGATTAAATCATAAGTATCACTAAAACTGTCTCGACAATGGATAATTATTGGTTTTCGAAATTCTTTTGCCCTTTCGAGATGAAAAGTTAAATTTTCACGTTGCTCTTCTCTTGATGAATGGTCTCTGTAATAATCTAGTCCCGTCTCCCCAATTAAATCTGCTTCAGCTATTAATTTCAACAATTCATCTTTTTGTGCGCTTAGATTTTTTGCATCATGTGGATGAAGACCAGCAGCCCAATAGGCTGGAACTGGTAGCTTTGATGAAATATCTTTAGCTTTCTTGGATGACTCAGCATCAACTCCTGGAAGTATTAAATATTCAATATTTTCATAATTCAAACTCAACAAATCATAATCCGTAAGCTGCAAATGACAATGCGTGTCAACCCACTTAGGTTCTTGTTTTATTGCTGTTTCTTTCACTACTATATAAGAATAGGAGCATTCAAATATATGGGTAAAGGGAATAAAGGAAAGATTGATAATCTCGGGAGAATTGTTATACCCAAGACAATAAGGGATGCTTTGGATGTTAAACATAATGACGAAGTATCTATGACTGTAGAAAAAGGTAATCTTGTTATCTCAAAAGGATACAAAACATGTTCTCTTTGCAACACAAAAGAAGTTACTACTCAAATCTCTGATAAATTACTATGCGAGAAATGTATCTCAGAAATTAAAAATCTTTAATATTGTTATAAATTTCGTTTGTGGACATATCAGTAATTAAAGCTATGGTCTTAGCAATTTCTCGTTTTGGAATATCATACTTCAGTAGGTTGTTAATTGCACTAGTCACATCTATATCCAGTTTATTTTGTTTTTGACTTCCCTCTATGACAAGTGTTATTTCACCTTTAATATCTTTATCTTGAAACTCATTAATTAATTCTTTGGATGTACCTCGATAAACTGTCTCAAATTTTTTAGTTAGCTCTCGACAAACCACAATATTATTTAATACACCTTCACTTGCAAATGCTTCCAGGTCTTTTAACAATCTTTTAGGAGAAGTAAAGCATACGGTAGTAGTGTCAGTGGTAAGTAAATCAGAAATAAATCTTGCACGATCTTTTCCAGCCTTGGGTATGAATCCAATAAAACGAAAGCTAGTTAAATCAAAACCTGAAAGTGTGAGAGCGACAATAACGCTTGACGGACCAGGTATAGACTCTATTTTTACATCATTATCTACTAAATAGGAAACTAGCTCTGAACCGGGGTCAGCAATTAAGGGTGTGCCCGCATCTGAAAGCAAGGCTACATCTTTACCTGAATCCAATATATTTTTAATTTCAT
>DBUV01000055.1:836-4866 GCA_002308095.1 Acidimicrobiia bacterium UBA1281 | reverse complement strand
TATATACAATCAACACTCTCTAATGTCTCTGTTAGTCTTGACGAAATATCAGAAAGATTTCCTATAGGAGTAGCACATATATATAAAGTGCCCAAAATTTTAAAAATTGTTTATCTGAGTAGAAATTTGATTAAATATTTCTATATCTTGTGTTAGCAACATTCTGACATATGTTCCATCTGAGGAAATCCAAACATTTGTCTCTCCTGTAAATAGGATTCCTCCCTCAAAAGACTGTGAACCGGTAAATCTATTCTGAGCATTAGCCCATGCCATATAAGCATTGTAAATCTCATCTAAGTCTGTTTGAGTATCTCCAGTCATTTTTAGAGACATCATTAATTGATCTGATGAATTTACATAATCCTTCCATGCACCCCCGCCTAGTCCAATAGCCGCTTTTACAGATGCTACTCTACCAATAGTATCTTGAAGAATGTAAGGAATATCTAGTGCACCAATAGTCCCTTCTTTAATAAGGTTATAATCAGTAACTTCTAAATCTTTAATACTGACATCCTCATATTGTTCACCAGAAAAATACTTTTCAGGTGCATATATTTGTTCTGCTGTTGGCAGTTGATATAGAGCTTCATTAATAGCTTCCATGCCACCTTCACTATTAATTTGTTTAACTAATTGAGGACCGAAAGAATAATATAACTCATTTGGAATGTAGAAGTAAGTAGGTAACTGAACTCTACAAGTAAAATTTGGTTGCTGAGAATTCATTTCAGTTCTATCGTATTGATCTAAACCTGACTCCCACCGTGCTTGAACCAAATCAGCTTGTGCTTCCATAATTGAGCGTCGTCCAGCGTAATCAGAAAAATCATCTTTTTCTTTCATTTCTTCATACCATCCAGCAAGATCTATTACTTGTCCTTGTAAAGTATGAGTTAATTCGTGGACCAGAACACTTTGTTCCCATAGATTAAATTTTTGCTGGTTCTTTTTGACAGGGACTCTTAATACTTTATCGACTAAATTATAAGATCCTGATGAGGCACATCTCTGATATTCAACTAAAAGATTTTTCATTGCATCAGGCGAAGCAGTGCTTAATCCCCACATATTTTCTGAGAGAACTGCTCTTTCCCATTCACCCTCTTCATAATCCTCTTCAAAATTATCAAGATAAGATAACTCATTATATTCTTGATAACCATTGCTGGTATACAGCTCATATTTTGGATACTCTGTATAAGTAAGACCTGTTCTTTTTTCAACAAAAGCTATTAAAGCATCGAACTGCTCTTTCATCTTTGGTTTCATTTCAATTAATTCGATTCCATATTCATCAGTAGCAAATACTGTCTCTTCAGGAAGAGTTGTTGTAGATGAAGTCGTTGAGCTTGAACTTGTAGATGTAGGTTCTTGCACCTCTGGAGGAATTGTCTCTATAACCTCTTCAGAAGTACAGGTTGCAAACAAGGTAAAAATCATTAAAGATATTAGTTTTTTTCTCATAGGTTATAAGAATACAACTATTCTTATATATTGAGATAAAAAATTTAGGGAGTAATTGTGATAAAAGAATTTAGAAACTTTATTAACAGAGGAAATGTTGTTGAACTAGGAGTCGCATTTGTTATGGGTGCTTCATTTAAGTCTTTAGTAGATGTTTTTACTAAACGAGTAGTTGAACCTGTTATAGGATTATTAATTAATTTGCCAAATCTAGAAAATTTAGGTTTGTTTGGGGATGTAGATCCATCTTCTGGATTAAGGGCAGGCAGTGTTGGTGCATTTTTAGGCGAGATTATAAATTATACAATCATTGCATTTGTCATGTTTCTAGTCATCAAGGCATATAACCATTTTGAAGATATGGTCGTGGATGAAGAAACTGATGAAGTTGCCTCTGAATCTAAAGAGGTCATTCTATTAAAGGAAATTAGAGACGGCATTAATAACTTAAGTAATAAGTAATCTAAAAGAGTGAAACAAAATAGTTTAAAAAATCTTTATCTCTATTCAAAAGAACAAGAAACTAAAGTTCGTCGAGGAATAGTTTATTCCATTCTCAACAAACTTTTTGACTTAGCTCCCCCCGTTCTCATTGGAGTTGCAATAGATATTGTTGTAGAGGGTTCTGATTCTTTCCTAGGTAGCTTGGGAATTTTAGACAGAAGAAGGCAATTAGTAGTTCTAGCTTTTTTAACTTTTGCAATTTGGGCAATGGAATCACTTTTTGACTATTTGGCAGCAGTAACGTGGAGAAATATTTCACAGGATGTAGAACATAGCTTAAGAACAGATGCATTTAAAAATGTTCTAGGTCTAGATTTACAATATTTTGAAAATAAATCATCCGGAAGGTTAATGGCTGTATTAAATGATGATGTAAACCAGTTAGAAAAATTTTTAGATACCGGTGCAAATAAACTATTACAAACAATCACTACAGTCATTGTCATTGGTGGGACCTTTTTGTATATTTCACCACTGATTGCAATATTTGCTTTTATACCTATACCTGTGATAATTTTTGGTTCATTTAGATTTACTAAAACCATAGCTTCTAGATACACAAGAATTAGAGATGCAATTGAAACATTGAATGCAAATTTATCAAACTCTCTTTCAGGAATACTTACAGTTAAGAGTTTTAATCGAGAAGAAAGAGAATTTATACGCATAAGTGATTCTTCTGTCGAAGTAAAAAGTGCAAACTACCATGCAATTCGTCTATCTGCCGCTTTTATACCAATTATTCGTATAGCTATTCTATTTGGTTTTACAGCGACCCTTTTAATTGGGGGTTTTATGGCTTTAGAAGGCGATATAAATGTAGCCATGTATTCAGTACTTTTGTTTATTACTCAAAGGTTACTGTGGCCACTTACCGAACTCGGTGATACTTTTGATTTATATCAACGGGCAATGGCTTCTTTTAGGCGTATAAATACTTTAAAAAATACTCAACCTGAAATAAAAAATGGTGATATCGAAAGTAATGGGATTAACGAGAAAATTCAACTTAAAAAAGTTAACTTTTCATATGTTGAAGATTTTCCAGTATTGAATGATGTGTCTTTATCAATACAAAAAGGTAGCACGACAGCAATTGTAGGAAGTACTGGATCTGGTAAGTCAACATTAATAAAATTACTTCTTAGGCTTTATGATGTTGACTCTGGACAGATTATGTTCGACGACGCTGACATAAAGGATTTAGAAGTACACTCTCTTAGAAAAAATATAGGTCTTGTTAGTCAGGATATATTTTTATTTGAAGGAACTGTTTTTGATAATATTGCTTATGGAAATCTTGATGCTACAGAGGAAGAAATATGGCAAGCAGCAAAATTATCAGAATCAGATGAATTTATAAACCTTCTTCCAAATAAAAAAGAAACTGTCGTGGGAGAAAGAGGTCAGAAACTATCCGGTGGACAAAGACAAAGGATATCTATAGCAAGAGCCATACTTAAAAATCCTGAAATTTTAATACTAGATGAAGCAACATCTGCAGTTGATAATGAAACAGAGGCAGCAATTCAAAGATCTCTAGACACCTTAAAAGATGGTCGAACAGTTGTTGCTATTGCTCATCGTCTATCAACCATTAGAAATGCAGATATCATTTATGTGCTTG
This sequence comes from Acidimicrobiia bacterium UBA1281, assembly GCA_002308095.1. Taxonomy (GTDB): domain Bacteria; phylum Actinomycetota; class Acidimicrobiia; order Actinomarinales; family Actinomarinaceae; genus Actinomarina. Next base: position 1,265 of record DBUV01000055.1, on the reverse strand, counting down.
AAAAGGGAGAAATCGTTGAAAGCGGCACACATGATGAACTTGTTAATCTTAAAAAGGTTTATGCCAATCTTTGGAATGTCCAGACTGGTAAAAAGTTTAATTCAAAACTTTAGAGGCTATATATTCACCGATAGCAAGGGATGCTGTAGCTGCAGGACTTGGAGCATTGAGCACATGCAGAGATTGAGTTCCTTCCTCAAATAAGAAATCGTCAAGTAAATCTCCTTTCTCAGATACTGCTTGAGCCCTAACACCAGAAGGTCTTTGAAGTAAATCATTTGCTTGTATTCCAGGAAGTAATTTATTTACTTCTTTAACAAATGCTGTTTTATTTAGGGACCTATACATTTCACTAATCCCTGTTTTAAAATATCTACCACCTAACTTAACCATCCCTTTGTAGGTAATGGTCTCTAATGTTTGGAATAA
>DBUV01000055.1:0-509 GCA_002308095.1 Acidimicrobiia bacterium UBA1281 | reverse complement strand
TTGAATTTACTCCAAGAATATCCTTCTCTTGAAAAAGCAAGTACTGCATTTGGGCCAACTTCTATTCTTCCATCAACTGTTTTAGTTAAATGGATACCCAAAAATGGCAGGTCTGGATCAGCTATGGGGTAGATCATATTATTGAGAAGGTGTGTTTTTTGATTAACAATTTCATAATATTCCCCTCTGAAAGGAATAATTTGTACTTTTGGATTAAGACCATCAAGTTTTGCAACTTTATCTGAAAATAATCCTGCACAATTTATCAGAAAATCTCCTGCAAATGTTTGTTTTTTACTACTAACTAACTTTGAATCTTGCTCATCTTTGATATCGATTATTTCTTGAAAATATTCAATCTCGCCTCCACTTTCTTTAAAAGTAAGGGCCATCATCTCTGTGACAACCTTATAATCTACAACGCCTGCTTGAGGTACAAATAATCCCTGAAGAATTTTAGAGTTGGGTTCTTTATCGATCAATGCACTATCTTTTATAACCTCAACACC
>DBUV01000046.1 GCA_002308095.1 Acidimicrobiia bacterium UBA1281 | reverse complement strand
GACTATCCAATAGAACATGTTCGATGGACAGAAAATAGAAATTTCTCTGCTTTTTTACAACTCTTACAAACAAATCAGCTCTCTCTAAGCGATATGATTTCTGAGGAGATAGATTTTGTAGACTCTCCTTCAATTTACGAACGATTTGACTCTGATGAGAAGCCTCTCTCTATTGTTCTAAGGTATGACTTAACTAATGAACCAAAGATTGATTTTGAAAAGCAGGACACTGAAAGTTCAATAGATAGTAAAAAAATAAAACTAGGAATAATTGGTGCTGGAAACTTTGCATCATCAACTATTCTTCCAATTTTGAGAGAGCTAAAAAAAGAGTGTGAAGTGGTAGGAGTTGCATCCTCAGGGGGTTTAAGTGCTGAAGTACTCTCAAGAAATTTCAAAATAAAGAACAAATACTCTACAGAAAGTGAAATTTTTGAATCCGAAGAGATAGATGCAGTCTTTATCCTTACACAACACCACAATCATGCAGAGTTGGTAATTAAAGCTGTTGACGCCGGAAAAGCAGTGTATGTTGAAAAACCTCTAGCTTTGGAAGTTGAATCTCTGACCGCAATTGAGGAAGCAATGTACAATGCGGAGAACCCTAAGATTTTCCTTGGTTTTAATAGGAGGTTTGCTGAAGCTACCCAATTTATTAAATCAAAATTAAACACTTCTCCAGCAAACAGTATTAATTTTCGTTTTAGTGTCCCCTCTTTAGATAAAGACCACTGGACGAATATGAAAGAAATTGGTGGAGGGAGAGTAGTCGGCGAGGCTGTGCATGCAATAGATTTAGCTTCATATTTGTTTGATTCACTACCACAAAGCATCTCCGCATCATCACCTATTGATAAAGAAAATGATACGGCTTTAGATAACCAAGTATTTATTAATATTAATTTTGCTAACGGTTCTCATGCAGCAATTCAATATTTTAGTGAGACAAACCAAGCATTAGCTAAAGAACGAATAGAAGTTCATGGTGGTGGCAACTCCTATATAATGGAAGATTTCCAGATGCTGAGATACCTAGAAGGATCTGATGATAAAAGTAAAGTATTTTCAAAAGGTAAAGGTCATAAAGAAGCTATTCAGACTTTTCTCTCCTATGTAAAAGGTGAGTCAAATAATCCATATACTTGGCTCGAACTTAGATCTGTTGCTAAGGCAGCAATTTACTCCCAAGATTTTATGAATTCAGGTTCTCAACACAGTATTTTTTCATAGGCATGAATACTTCTTTCGATATATATGAATTAAATAATGCTGTCTTAGATGCTGCTAAAACTATAAAAGATATGAGAGATGATTTTACAGTTGATTCAAAAGACGCAGTGGTAGATTTAGTTACAAATGCAGATCTTAAATCTGAGGAAATTCTGATAGAGGCTATCTCAAAATACTTTCCAGAGGATGGAATTATTTCAGAAGAATCTGATGAAGTTATTTCTTCTAATGGAAGATCATGGTTAATCGATCCCTTGGATGGGACTGTGAACTATGCCAACAATATACCACAAGTCGCAATCACCTTGACTCTACTAGTCAATAAAGTACCCGTACAAACTTATGTGTATGATATTTTTCAAGAAAACTTATATGAAGGTTATACAGATAAGGGTGCATATAAAAATTCTAAAAAATTAGAAGTCACAAAAGATACATCATTTGAGAAAGCTATTATTGCCACAGGTTTTCCATATGACAGGTTGGAGTTTGGAGAGCAATACATTCAGACTTTCCTCTCAATTCTTAAAACCACGGGTGGAGTAAGAAGGTTTGGTTCAGCAGCACTAGATGTTTGTTGGGTTGCAGATAATAAATTTGATGGATATTTTGAATATTTCATGAAGCCCTGGGACATTTTAGGGGCGAGTCTTATCCTAAAAGAGGCAGGCGGCGTTGTTGTTGATGAACATGAATTATTTCCGACAACAACTTCAAATTTATTGATTGCTTCAAATAAATCTATCCATGAAGACTTTAAGTCTTTAGTTCTTGCAAATATAGATCCTGATTTAAAAGAAAGATTTAATTAGTCTAACCCTTCACCTTAGAGGCATAAATATCATCTAATATTTTTAGTAACTCATCAAAACTAGGTGTTAAAATGTAGATATGAAATTAGACGGAACAGATTTTCAAATTGCCGTATGGAAAGAACTTCTTAAAATTCCATCTGGGAAAACTAAAACGTACAAAGAGATAGCAATAGCAATTGGCAGACCAAATAGTTCCAGAGCTGTAGCTAATGCTTGTGCTCAAAATCCTTATGCACCAGAAGTTCCATGTCATAGAGTTTTACGTTCAGATGGGTCCCTAGGTGGTTATAGTGCTGAAGGGGGCATTGAGCGTAAACGTGAATTGCTTGAAAGTGAATCTAAAACAACTACCTAGAATTATCTTTTATTTATATCGCTCATAACACTCAATATAAACTTCCGGTGTAATTGTTTTTATAACTTTAGAAACAGTCTTTTCAGGAAATAACTCAACTTTTGTAAAACGTAAACACGACTTACCCATATCTAATTTTCCTACCTCATCTACTACATCTTTAGAAAAAGATTCATACAACTCTTTGTCACAATAAACTCCATGTAAATAAAGTGCAAAATGATGCTTCTGTGCCGCTAGAGACATGACGCTTAAAGGTTTCTTATTATATGTTTTTGGATAGGTTGAAAGAGGTAGTTCATAATTAATCATTCCCCAGTCCATCGTTTCTTTTATTCCTTTTGGTAGATTCTCAAGAATTAATTTTCGGACATATCTGATCACTTTAGCTTTTTCACTTTCGAGTTCATTTATGTATTGTTGAACTGTTGTCGCGGAAGAACTAACCATTTTTATTAACCAAACTAATAAAACCTAAGACAGAACTTGAAATGAATGAAAATAAAAAGAAATAATTTACAAAAATATTAGAGTTTTCAAATACATACATCAAAGGGTAAGAAGTGTATGCTGTTGCAAAATAGATGAAAGGATTAAGTGTTAGTAATTTTTTCATTTTTTAAATAATTGATAGATAATGATGGGAATAATAATAAGCATTATCTCCCAAGTGTCCCATATACGTTCTAATTCTTCAATAAAACTCATTTTGTTCTTTTCTGTAAGAATTTTTTCCCAAAAAGAATCCACAAGAAAAAGACAATCCAGAAAATAGGGAATGCAATAGATTCTTCAATCCCATTAAGGCTTAGTATCATTTCGACACTAAAAAGCACCATAATCAGAACTGCTATGAAAGTTAGATACTTTATATTGGTTGACGCTCTCATCACTCTTATAGTAATTGAGAATTAAAGACTTATCCCAAATTGTTTTTTCACACTGATACTAATTAGATAAAAAGAACTTGAACAAAAAATAAATCCAAATGTTGGAGGCAGTAAATTCCATAGATTTGTTCCACCTAGATAACTTCCATAAGTAATAGCATCGTATATCATCATGCCCCAGTTAGGAGTCCATCCAACCTGTCCAAAAAAAGAAGCAAAGCCATAAGCAACTATTCCACTAGTTGTTACTGACAACATTAGAGCTACAGAATAGGGAATTATTAATGGCAGGATATGTCTTAAGGCTATTTGAAGCTCACTTGCACCTATAACTCTTGAGGCATTTAAAAACTCAGAATTAATAAGCTCTTTTACTCGTGTGCTTATTACTAAGTAGCAGACACCTAGTCCTCCAAGCGTTCCGTAGATAAACCCAACAGTTTCTGGGCTCAGTTTTTCAAGAAAATCTCCTGTCCCAAGAATTAGCAAAACAATTGGGGGTGAGATTAATACTAGACCTGAAGAGAACTCTCTTAGAACTAAGTCAAAGTGTCTAAATAGAAAAGGTACAAAAGTTCCAACAAGTAAACTTGAAACTAATCCAGTTATAAAAGAGACAATAGAGAGTTTTATTAAAGGCTCTGAACCAGCTAAAAACATACTCAAAACATCTCTTCCAAGAGGGTCTGTCCCCAGTAAATGTGAACCCGAAGGTGCTACTGGATGTGGAAATACAGATAGATCAAAACCAATAATAGGGTCGTAAATATTTACAGGCCAAATTGTTTTCAATAGCACTATATGTGCAACTGATCCAGTCATGAGGAGTAGTAAGAAAAGATATCCTAATTTTCCATGGTAAGTCTTATAAGTACTTCTCAATATCAATTTAAACATTACGCGTACCTCGCAGTTGTGGGTTAAATACAATTTGCGAGAAGTTAATTCCTAGACGCAAAGTTGCTGTAAGTATTGCAAGTAAAAATAAGATAGCCATTGCAGCATTAGAGTCCTGGCTCATAATAGCTCGATAAAGCATAGAGCCCATGCCACCCCAGCCAGTTGTCGATTCAACAATTACCAAAGAGGCGATTGTGTAAGGAAGATTGATCGCAATTCTTGTTGCAAAAGGAAAGAATGAATTTCTGATAATGTGATCTTTAAATATTTTTTGGTTTGAATATCCTATTGCTGAGGCCGTCATAATGTGGTCTTCTTTGGAGATATTTTGGACAATAATATTGTTAAATAAAATAAATTCACCGATAAGTAAAACAGTAAGTATTCCAATTGTTATAAATGCATTTTTAGAATAAAACAACATCGTTACCACTTCTTTTGCATCAAAAAAGAGGAAGACAATAAGCAGGAGTAATCCAGCAATAAGAAGTTTTTGTTTAGGAATGTGTATCAATGCAAGCAGTTCAAAAATACTTACAATTATATATGAACATGCAATTGCAAAAAGCAGATATCCAAAACCTATTCTTAATTCACTGAATAGGAGTATTTCACTGGACGTTCCTGTAATTTCAAATTGATTAAATAAGCTCCTAAACAAACTTTCAAGTCGTTCACCGATAAGAAAATAGATTATGGGAGGAAAGAGGCTAATCAACAATATGCCAAATACATCACTAAATATCTTTTCTTTCCCTAGACGCTTTACTTTTGTTTTCAATACAGGGATTCTGGAGAGATAAATTGATATTACAAAAGAAGGCAGAAGAACATGTAAAGTCGGGAGTACGGTGTCAAGAACAGTTTTACTTGAACGCTGTCTAAAGCCACCAGGGGTAATCTCACCACTAAAGACACTTTGTATCCATCTGTAATATTGCTGTATTAAAGGATCATTTGCACCTAAAGTATCTCGAAGTGCATCTAGCTCCTCTTGTGACATCATTAAGCGAAGCGGAGTTAAGAAATCACCTGGAATTAAAATATTTATCCCATAGAACATAATTAGAAGAAAAATAAATATTGAGATAACCGAAGTCAATAAATTACGGAAAAAAAATTTCAACATTTAACTAGTTTAGTTAAGAAGTATGTTTGAGATGAGAACTCTAATTATTACAACCCAAGTAACATAGTTACACATGGATTTTTTTGATATATTAATTATTGGGTTTGGGTTTACGACTTTATTTTTCCAACGTTTTACCCCAACAACACAGAAAATATTGCTCAGCACTTTCTTGATAACGATTATTACTCAGCTTATCTTTGTAGGTTTAAGATGGCAGTATTACTTAATATACATACTCTTTTTTCTAAGGTCCCTTATAACTTTGTTCGATTATAAAAGTTCAAAAAAATACGTTAGATTCCTAATTTCATTTAAAACTTTTACGCTCACACTTGCAACTACAGTGTTACTCTATGTTTTTCCTGTGCCTTCGTTTGAATCTCAAGCGGGTGCTCTTTATTCAGTAGGGTACAGCGAGGAGCTCGTAACTGTTGAAAGCAGATTAAACCCCGTTGAATTTGTTGAAATAAGCAATCTTCAAGAACAAACACAAAGGGAGCTTTTAGTAGATGTCTACTACCCGAGTAATGAAGATAGTTCTTTTAATCAAATATTAAGAAGTGCAGATGGTAATTGGGGAACATACATTGTTAGATATTTAAACAGGACATGGGAACTCTCTCTACCTGAATTTCTATTACAGCATTTAAAGTTTTCAAAATTTGAAGTTCAAGAAGGACTTTCACCTGTATCTAATCAACAGTTTCCAGTGCTTATATATTCACATGGATGGGCTGGAGAAAAAATATTTGCCTCTGACCAATTAATCCACTTGGCCTCTCAGGGGTATGTTATTTTTTCAATTGACCATACAGGTCTGGCAATGTTTACAGACCTGCCTTCAGGAATAATTTTTAATACTGGCAGTACTGAGAACTCTTCAAATATCCATAGTGTGATGTTTGAGATGAAAAATGATATTGAAGATAGTATGAACTATTTTCAAAATTTAAGCAGTGATACAAATACAGTGACCAAAATTGTAAGAGAAGCTGCTGACTTTAATGATATCTCCGTCATGGCTCACTCAACAGGAGCTGGTGCAGTCGTAGAGTATTGTTTGGTCAATGCTTGTCAAAATATGATTTTACAGGATCCTTTCTTAACCCCATTTATTGATGCGGGTGAAGATTTAGTAATCCGTAATAAAACAGATGTTATATACAGTGAGGACTGGTTCAGTGGATACACAGATTCTGACGAATTAACTGAAATCGAAGTTTACAACACCATATTATCTCCACAAGATGTAGAGATTCATGGATACTATATGAAAGATTCAAGACACTATGATTTTGTTGCATTTGGTTCAATTAGTCCCTTAACTAAATATACCTTCCTTAAAGGAAGCATTAATTATGAAGAATCCTTAGATGTAAATAATTATTTCAACAGAACAGTTCTAAACGGCGGAACGCCAAATGAAGATTATTCTCCATACTTAATTTCAATAGATCAATAATTAATAACGTTATGCAGTACAAACAATCAGTTGAGGTGATCAAAACAATTGAAACTTCAACAGATAAAGTATGGGACATCATAAGTGAACCAGGACATTTAGAGTTGGTGCACCCTTTTGCTAAAAGTCACACAGTTACTACCTGGCCTGGACCAGAGTCAAAAGATATTTTGGTTTATCTAAGTGGGCTAAGGTATGAAAGAGAATTTCTAAGCTGGGAGGAAGGCAAGGGTTATTCATTAAAAATTGGGGGCAAGAATAGCAAGAAATCTAAAGTTATATGGAAAATTTCTCCTGACGGAGATAATGCATCACTGTCTATAACCATCTATCCACATTTCTTAGCTAACACACCAAAGTTGATATCTTTGCTACCTTATAAGTTTTTAATTAATCCAAAATTGAAGTCTTACCTTAACTCCGTCTTAAGCGGTATTAATTATTATGCCGTTGAACAAAAACCTGTGCCAAAAAATCACTTTGGCAACCATAAGTGGTTTTCCTAAATAAAAA
>DBUV01000007.1:3873-4235 GCA_002308095.1 Acidimicrobiia bacterium UBA1281 | reverse complement strand
TTAATTGCAGGTGCAGCCCAGGTAACTTTTACCCCGCTTCGTTTTTCAACATAAGAGGCAGCTCCACCACTGCCATCTACACCATGACAATTTCCACAACCAAACTCTTCATAAAGATGATGACCTCTTTCAACAGAGACGTCTTCAAATTCTTCAGCAAAACCCTCTTGACGACTATCTTCGCCCAAGTAGTAAAGAGGAATCATAATGGTAAGGACTGAAGCTATGAGAACTGCCCAAGAAAGAGATTTATCAAGATGCTTGGTCTCTAACTCATCATCAGATTTGTATTTGGTGAGATTTGGTGGCATTTCTTCTTTTTTACCAGATCCCCTAAATCCTACTGCTGCAAAATATGCAAG
>DBUV01000007.1:0-3491 GCA_002308095.1 Acidimicrobiia bacterium UBA1281 | reverse complement strand
GCAATACATGAAAGTCCCTGTGGGTATTTCACTGAAAGCCCAGGAGCTCTTGGTGATTCGATAATTGTTCCAGTGTCAATAATGAGTTTCCCAGATGATGAAACATTTACAACAAACCTGTCTAAGTTTCTAGGTGCTGGTCCTGCATAATATTCGCCGACCATGTTATATTTTGATCCATGACATGGACACTCGAAACCCTGTGAAGAGTTACACCATGGAACCCTACACCCTAAGTGAACACATCTCTGATAAACAGCTACAAGACCTTCAGCAATAGTTGAACCATCTGTAAATTGAGAGGCTCCAGCTGATGTCTCACTAAATGGGAGTACATAAGCTCTAGCTTCTGGAATAAATGCTGGTATGACTGATCCATCTGCCTGTATGATTTGGTTTTTTAAATCTTCAATTTTTCCAGCATCAACTTTAGAACCAAAACCACCAGAGACTTTTGGCCATAAAAAACCTAGCCACGCAAGAGCTTGGATACCCATAAAAGCTCCAAATGTACCACCAAGTGCTTTGCCTAAAAATTGTTTTCTTGTGATATATCTTTCTTCTTCAGAGATTTCCTCATATACAACTTTTTCTTCAATTTTTATGGAGCCATCAGACTCTTCAACTGCCTCATCTGATTCTTCAACATCTGTCACTTCAGTAACATTTGCCTCTTCAACAGATTTTGGTTTTCGAGGTGCGAAAAAACTTGTTTTCTCTTTTGATTTTTCTGCCTTAACAGCTCTCTTGTCTAGGTTTTTCTTCCAATCAATATTTCCTGGTCCTCTACCCGTAACAATTGCGACTATTCCTACAACACCAAGTACACCTATTGCTCCAATAGCAATAAAGGATAATTCAACAATGCTCATTCGAAATATATCCAATCTAACAAGTCATCAAACCATATTCCATCAATCCATGGATATGTCCAGTTCCAACCTGGTCCTCTAAACAACACACCAATGATGGTAAGTGTCCCTGCTCCCGCTAAGAAAAAGGTAAACATCATAATTGCATATTTTCTTTTTGAAGGATGATTTTCAGGGTTTCTATCTATATATGGAATAGCAGCAAAACCTATTAGTCCAATTACAAGAGGAATCATAACACCTGCAATTTGAGGATCCCAATACGAGAGTGCCTCTTGAAGACCTAAGAAGTACCATGGTGCTTTTGCTGGGTTTGGAGTGATGTTTGGGTTAGCTTCTTCGAGGAGTGGTGCGTTGAGTATTGCACTGAGTAAGATTAAAAAAGCCATCATCGCCATTAAGGATATGAATTCTGGAAGCATGAGATGTGGCCAAGTGTTCACTTTATCTACTGGCTCACCAGATGCTTTTTGAATTGGTTTTGCCTTAACAACGGTTAATAATCTCTGTGTTACTTTTACTTCAGGAGCGAAATCAACTTCTTCTGGAGTATCCGTTTTCGCCTCAGCTGGTGCTTTGGCAGGTGCAGGGGTTTCAGCTTTAGCAGGTGCTGGTGCTTCTTCCTTTGCAGGTGCAGGGGTTTCAGCTTTAGCAGGTGCTGGTGCTTCTTCCTTTGCAGGTGCAGGGGTTTCCTCTGCAGCAGGTGTTTCTACTGGTGCAGGTGCTTCCGCTTCTACAGGCTCGGGTATTGCAATTTCAACTACTTCTGGTTCTTCAGCAACAACAGTTGGATTTGATTCACCTTTCATCTCTGCAAGAGCTTGTTCAACACTTATACCTAAAGCTTTAGCTCTAGCTTCTGCAGATCTTAAAAGTAAGTGTTCAGGAATATCAACCATAAATTATCTTTCTCTAGAGAGGTCCAGAGATACCTCCGTCCTTTCTAACTCTCCAAAAGTGTATTGCCATGAAGATGACAATAATGAATGGGAAGAAGAGTACGTGTAAAACATAAAATCTAAGTAGTGTTGCTGTAGTAGCTTCTAGACCAGCAAATAACCCAAACTTAATTTGGGCACCGAACACCGGCGTGTAACTTGCCATATTTCCACCCACTGTTACAGCCCATATAGCTAGCTGATCCCAAGGAAGTAAGTAACCAGTAAAAGATAGGAATAGAGTTAGGAACAATAATATTACACCAATTACCCAGTTGAATTCTCTAGGAGCTTTGTAGGCGCCATGGTAAAAAACTCTAGACATATGCAAGAATACGACCAACACCATAAGATGTGCTCCCCATCTATGCATGTTTCTAACTAACGAACCAAATGCAACACTCGTCTGTAGTGCCTGAATATCTGCATAAGCCATTTCTGTTGGTCGGAAATAAAACATTAACCATATACCTGTAATGGTCAACACAATGAATAAGAAGAAGCTCATTCCTCCTAGGCAAAGCGTGTATGACAAACGTACTCCGTGTCTTTTCACTTTCACTGGGTGTAAGTGATAAAGAACATTGTTCATTACTACATATGATCTGTTTCTTGGGCTGTCAGAATATCCTTTTCTAAAAGGTGAACCTGGACGAAAAATACTTGATGCAAACTTGCTTCCTCGAAGCGAGTCTCCAGAACCTGCTGCTCCTTGTTTAAATCTTTCTCTAAGAGTTAATTTTGCCATTATATTATTTTATAACCTTCCATATATATACCCATGTCTATCACTTCTTTCACCTGAGTCTTCATCCCAAGGAGCTGAATAGACACCATTTTGTACAGCTGCATCTGCTAAAGATCCTGCAAACTTTCCTAATGAAATTACCCCTGTTGGACATCGGTCAACACAAAGTGCACACCTTGTACAAGCTTCTTCATCTACGACAAAAAATCCGGGCGCATCTTCAGCATTTGGAGCTTCAACGTTTACTGAATCATCGATGGCATCTACAGATAAATAATGTATACATTTCCATGGGCATATGTCTACACACCCTTCGCATAAGATGCACTCTGCTTCATCAATATGAAGAAATTGTTTAGGACGAACTCTCGAAGCAACTTTTTGAGCGTCGACCATTGCAAGATTATATTTTTTCTCAAATTCTGGCATTTCTATGAGTACTTCGGATTTTTTAGCCATTTTCACCAGTCTTAACAACTTTTTTACCGTAGTCAGAGATCTTAACTTTGCCTTTTTCTTTCATATTGTTTATATCTTGGATAAAATATCCAATTACAAAAACTGCGATTAAAGCTCCCTGTGAAATACCTAGCTGGATGATGTCTTTTAGTGCACCAAAACTAAGTGAGACTTCATTTCCAAGAAAGAGCATTGGCGGAAATTTTATAAACTCTCGTTGGTTAGTCCACTCTAAAGGACCCTGAGCTAAGTTGAGCCACTCAGAAGGCAACACACCAAAAATTAATGTAAGTTGGACCCAGCTTAAAAAAGAAAAGTATGCGGCTTTACTCCAAGTAAGAGGTTTGTCACTCCACGCCATGAGTACTAAGCCAATGAGGATTAGCTGACTGCCACTAAATGCTACGAACTGACCAAGGGTTTGTGGAAGCCAACCTCTTGGAATCCAATTGAAGTAATCTACAATTTCACCTT
>DBUV01000053.1:2738-4922 GCA_002308095.1 Acidimicrobiia bacterium UBA1281 | reverse complement strand
GTAGTTGGTGCAGTTCTATTACCCGGCAGGAAGCCACCTATTGTAATCACACAAGATGATATCGAGCAAATGGAAAAAGGTTCAGTAATTGTAGATGTAGCTATCGACCAAGGTGGCTGTGTTGAAGGTGTAACTGCAAACACACATAGTGAACCATTTGAAATAAGAAATGGTGTAATCATATCTGCTATTGCAAACCTTCCAGGTGCGGTACCTAAAACTTCATCAATTGAGTTATCTACAAATATGCAAAAATATGTAGATAATCTCTTAATTGATAACTGGTTTAGCGAATATAGTAAAAATGAGAATCTAAAACCTTCTTTACAGATACACAATGGTCTTTTACTTTCAGAGGAAGTTGCTGAAAGCCTAAGTTTATCTTTGTCTAAGCTAGTTTAGGCTTCCACTGCTTTCTTGATTTACTGAAGCTTTCTATTTGATCCACGTATTCAAGAGTTATGTCAATTTTGTCTAAACCTTCGATGATTCTTTTTTGAGAAAAATTATCTAGGTCAAATGAGAAACTAATATCTTCACAGACAACAGTCTTGTCTTCAACTGAAATTTTTATTAGTGTTTTTTGATTTTCATGGATTTTGTTGAACAATTTTTCTATATTTTCTTGATTAGTCTCAATAGGCAAAAGACCAATATTTATTGAATTTAATCTAAAAATATCAGCAAATTTAGTTGAGATAATTGCATCAAAGCCCCAATCTTGCAGACCCCAGGGGGCATGTTCCCTAGATGAACCTGTCCCAAAATTATCTCCAGCTACTAAAACCTTTGCACCCTTATATATGTCATTATTTAATGGAAAATCAGGATCTTTCTTCCAATCGTAAAATAAATATTCCCCATAGCCAGTGCGCTCAACACGCTTAAGGAATTGTTTCGGCATAATTTGATCTGTATCAACATTAGACATATTCAGGGGGAGCATATTTGATTCTATTATTTTCAGTTTTTTCATTCTATATTTCTCTTATATCTACAAATTTTCCATGCAATGCGGCAGCTGCAGCCATTTTTGGACTTACTAAATGGGTACGACCTCCTACACCTTGTCTACCTTCATAGTTCCTATTTGATGTAGAAGCACATCTCTCACCTGGACTTAGAATGTCAGGATTCATTCCTAAACACATAGAACAACCAGCTTCCCTCCAGTCAAAACCTGCATCGATAAATATTTTATCTAATCCCTCATCTTCAGCTTGTTTCTTAACAAGCGTTGAACCAGGAACAACCATTGCACCGATTGTTTCGGCTACTTTTCCACCTTTTACTACTGCTGCTGCCTCTCTCAAATCTTCAATACGTCCGTTGGTACAGCTTCCTATAAAGACTCTATCTAATTGGATTTCACTAATTTTTTCTCCAGGTTCTAAGTCCATATACTCCAAGGCCCTTGTTGCTGCTTCTTTCTCAGACTCTTTTTTAAAATCATCTGGATGTGGAATCGTATCATTTATAAAAATAACTTGTGAAGGATTTGTGCCCCAGGATATTGATGGTTCCAGTTCATTTGCATTTATAGTTACAATTTTGTCAAAAGATGCATCTTCATCGGAATATAAATCACTCCATTCATTGATAGCATCGCTCCAGTCACTATCTTTAGGTGAATAGTTTTTATCTTTAAGATAATTAAAAGTTACTTCATCTGGTGCAATCATTCCTGCTCTGGCTCCACCTTCGATAGACATATTACAGATTGTCATTCTGTTTTCCATGCTCATATTTTTGATAACGTCTCCTACGTATTCAATGACATGCCCTGCTCCACCACCAGTACCAATTTTTCTGATTATCCCTAAAATAATATCTTTTGGACCCACTCCATCTGATACATCTCCAACAACTTCAACTTTCATTGTTTTCGGTTTTTCCATCGCCAATGTTTGAGTAGCGAGCACATGTTCCACTTCTGAAGTTCCTATACCAAAAGCTAAGGCACCGAAAGCACCATGAGTAGCAGTATGGCTGTCTCCACAGACAATTGTCATTCCTGGTTGAGTAATTCCCTGTTCAGGACCAATTACATGGACAATACCTTGACGCGGATCGTTTATGCCAAATAACGTTACTCCAAACTCATTGCAATTATTTTCTAGAGCTTCTATCTGAATTTTTGATAGAGGATCTTTAATTCCTAATAACCTATTTGAGGTTGGGACA
>DBUV01000053.1:0-2672 GCA_002308095.1 Acidimicrobiia bacterium UBA1281 | reverse complement strand
CCTATACCAAAAGCTAATGCACCAAAAGCACCATGAGTCGCAGTATGGCTGTCTCCGCAGACAATTGTCATTCCTGGTTGAGTTATTCCCTGTTCAGGTCCAATTACATGGACAATACCTTGCCGTGGATCGTTTATGCCAAATAACGTAACCCCAAACTCATTGCAATTATTTTCTAGAGCTTCTATCTGAATTTTTGATAGAGGATCTTTAATTCCCAATAACCTATTTGAGGTTGGGACACCATGGTCAACTGTTGCTAATGTCAATTCAGGATGTCTAACCTTTCTATTAGATAGTCTTAAGCTATCAAAGGCCTGTGGAGACGTTACCTCATGTACAAGATGTAAATCTATAAATATTAAGTTAGTACTCGCATCAATTGAAGCAATTAAATGCTTATCCCATATTTTTTCAAATAATGTTTTTCCCATACCAGTTACAAATTATATAATTTTTTTTAAATTTAATCTATAGTGTTATTTTTTGTTTCATTAATTAGTTTTTGAGACAAAAGCCTAGGTGCACTTAAAAAAAGAATAAGCATAAAAATACCACCCAATAAAAAGGGAAATCTTAAAGCAAATTCTCTTGAAAATGAATTATTAAGAATTTTAACTAAAGCACCCCCAAAAAGTGCACCTATAGGATTTAATCCAAGCGCCAAAAGGCGATAAACGCTATTCACTCTTCCTAATAAATTATCTGGAATCAAAGATTGTCTTATCGATACTGCCTGAACATTCCATAAAACACTTCCAAAACTACTAAGGCCAAATGATCCAGCTATAACAAAAGGATTTGAGGTCACATAAGGTGCAAACATTCCAATGCCAAACAAAGCAACAGAAATTAACAGAGTTTTGGATTCCTCAAATCTAGCATTTACTTTGTTTGCTAATTGACTTCCAACTAAGCCACCAATAGCTGCACCATATGCGAGAAAAGAATATTGGATAGCGTTCAAGCCAATTAACTCTTGAGCAAAAAGAATCATTATTGGGAATTGCATTGAGCCAAAAAAATTTGCAATCCCAGTGTAAATTGCCAACCTCTTTAAAAGTGTATTATTTTTAAGCCAATTCACTCCTTCTTTAATCATTTCTGATGTATTTTGCTCTTTACTATTTTTCTCAGGTCTTTCAAACTTACCTTTTATTCCTATTATGAAAAAAACAGATGCCAACATTAAGAGAGTGTCAAATATAAAAGGAGTAATTAAACTTAAGCCAATTAAAAAACCACCAACAGGTGTTCCTAGAAAATTATTAGTTACAATTTCTATTCCAAATAATCTACCATTTGCTTTAGGAAGATTATCCTTAGACACTATTTGTGGTAAGAATGCTTGAGCAGCATTATCTCTTGTTACTTCTAGTAAACCAAACATAAATGCAAGTAAATAAGCAGTTGATATTATTAAAAATTTTGATTCAAATTGAGGTTCGTTAAACTGTACTGCTTTTGGTATGCTATCTAAATTTATAAAAATTAGAAGTATAAACATAGAAGTTAAAAAAACTTGACCCAATCTTGTGTAAATCAATATCTTCTGACGATTAAATTTATCTGCGATTACACCAGCATATAAAACAAAAATCAAACGAGGTAAGTTAACTAATACGGATACAATTGAAATTAAAAGTGGATCTCTTGTTAAAAGTGAGAACAACCACGGATATGCAAATCCTGCTATACCGTCAGCAAGATTACTAAAAGTTGATGCTGTTAATAACAAGTTAAAGTTTCTATTTGATTCTTTTTTCATATTTCTATTTACTTATCATTTAATCTACGCTCATTTAGAATAAAACAACATGGAAACAATAATTGAAAAATTTTTGGAAATAGCAGTAATCTTAGTTGCAGCCAAGTTTGGTGCGGAAGTTATGCGAAGGATAAACCAACCTGCAGTAATCGGTGAATTAGTTATTGGAATTTTTATTGGTTATTACGGACTTGGACTTTTACCTCATTTCGAATCTGGAGATGTCGTCTCAACTTTAGCTGAAATCGGAGTTGTACTTTTATTATTTGAAGTTGGCCTTGAAACTAATCTAGATGAATTTATTGAGCTTGGGTCGACCTCCCTTGTCGTTGCTTTAATTGGCGTGGTTGCACCATTCGCACTTGGCTTTGGCTCTATTTTTGCACTTGGCTTAGGTGGAGAGAATCAGTTTGAAATTGCTTTGTTTGTAGGTGCTGCAATGACCGCAACTTCTGTAGGAATAACAGCAAGAGTATTCGGCGATTTAGGTGCTTTGAAGTCCAAAGAAGCAAAGACAATCATAGGAGCTGCAGTTGTTGATGATATTTTAGGACTGTTAATCCTTACTGTTGTTGCAGGAGTTTTGGGAAGTTCAGGAGACTTCTCATTGATAGATCTTGGTATTATCAGTGGTAAAGCCATAGGGTTTTTAATTGCCGTAGTTTTCATTGGAAGAAAACTTTCTAAACCTATTTTTAACTTTTTTGTAAAAATACCTTCACCTGGAACATTTGTAACTGGAAGCTTTATATTTGCTATGCTGCTAGGTGCTGCTGCACATTTTGTTGGTTTACACCCAATTGTCGGGGCATTTGCTGGTGGTGTAGTTGCTGGAGAGTCAGGGATGACTCATAGGATTAGAGAAGAAATGAAACCATTAAATTTCTTGCTGGTACCAATATTT
>DBUV01000044.1:11144-12633 GCA_002308095.1 Acidimicrobiia bacterium UBA1281 | reverse complement strand
CCTAACAGCCTCTTTTATCCTTCTTTTAAACATGTTTCTATTGACAGCGTTTGTGCCTTTGCTTGAGATGTTTATTCCAAGCCTTGACGTTTCTAAATTATTTATTTTTAAATAAACTTTTAGACCATTAGCTTCAATAGCATTTTCTTCTTTTTTCAGGTTTATAAAATGTTGACTATTGTTTAGTGCAGTAAAGCTTACCAATTAGTTACGCAGAAATTATTTTGCGTCCCTTACTTCTTCTCCTTTTAAGGATTTGTCTTCCAGCTCTGGTGCGCATTCTTAATCTAAAACCGTGTTTTCTGCTTCTTTTTCTATTACTAGGTTGATAAGTTCTTTTCATTTTTTTCCTGTTTAATCACAATAAATCAATAAATTATTTAAACAAACTAAATATAATTTTTTATTTTCTAGTTCGCGAAATCTAAATTATCCTCGCGAAAACATAACTAACTAAGATTCGAAATCTATTTTAAATACATCTTTACCTCCTTAAAGTTTGATATAAAAGTCAATAAAACTAGTGCTTTTTTCGTAATGTAAAAATATTCATAATATTAAGTTTGATTTTCACACTCTATGAAAACTTTTACTTCTTTATTAATTTTATATAAGACATGAACGATACTTTACAAATATTTAAAGAGAACATTTTTGAAAAAGAGTTATCTAAGACTGAAACATACTGGATAGATCAAATCGAATTTAAAATTGAAGACCATGATTTAATTATTTGTGTTAATTCTGAATTTGTTAAGTCTTCTATTGAAAAGAAGGTGTTTCAAAAAATTTTAGACGTTGTTAATAAAACTTCTGAACTAAATGATTGTGTTTTTGTTCTAGATCCTAATAAAAAATCGATAGACTCTTTTACTCCGGAAAATACTGAGCACAAAGAAGAAGAAATAAACATCAGTGATGAAAAAGACTCCGTATTAGAAGTTGATATGTCGGTTTTTGATAACCTCTTGGTTGGTAGTTCTAATAATCTAGCAGTTACTGCGGCTAAAAACGTGGTTCAAAACCCTGGTACAAGGTTTAATCCTCTTTTTATTCACGGAGAGCCAGGTGTTGGAAAAACGCATTTGTTAAAAACTATGGAAGAATCATCAAGGTCATCTTATTACATAGATTCTGAGTCTTTTTTAGAGTCTTATGTTTCTGGAATTAAAAACCAGAGTATTGATTTGTTTAAAAATAAAATAAGATCTGTTGATATTTTACTAATTGATGACATTCAGTTTTTTATGGGTAAAAAGGGAGTATCTGAAGAACTTTTTCACACAATTAATTATTTTCTAAACAACAACAAAGCTGTTGTACTGGTTTCCGACCAAAAACCTCAAAATCTTCTTGGTTTTCCCGAGAGGCTTATTTCTAGAATTCTTAATGGTTTAGTTACAGATATAGAAAAACCTGATAAATCTATGTTTAAAGATTTTTTAACTAGTGTTAACAAACAAAACGAAGAAAACCTACTTACAGATTC
>DBUV01000044.1:8217-10770 GCA_002308095.1 Acidimicrobiia bacterium UBA1281 | reverse complement strand
TAAACAGTTTGATTATAAACAAACAAACTGGTGTTAGTAACTCAGAATATATATCCAGTTTGGTTAAATCATCATCAGGAAAACAGTTAATGGAGTTAACACCTGAATATCTTTTTGAATATGTATCAAACCTTCATCAAGTTGATAAAAAACTCATTTCATCAAAAAACAGAAGTTTAGAGGTAGGTGTTGCGAGACATTTGTTGGTTGCTTTGTTGCGTAAACACACAGATCTTTCTTTGACACAGATTGGAATTTATTTAGGTAACCGTTCTCACTCGACTGTTTTGTCTTATTTAAACAAAGCAAAAAACTCACCGGTTGTGTTGAAAGAAATAAACAGTTTCGACAATAAGTTGAACATGGTAGAAGCTTCTTAGTTTTGTTGTCTGTTATGTTTGTTATGTTGAACACTAAAAACAAGGTTTTGTGGGCTTTGAAGAGTTTTTTCAACATGTCCGACGGCTTTATTATTATTAAATATATATAGGAGTAAATTGAAGTTCAAAATAAAAACAGAAGATTTAAAAAACATTGTTTCAACAGTGTCAAGAATAGTTGACCCAAGGCCGGCATCCCCTTCACTGCAAGGACTATATTTTAAAACAACAAGAGAAAACATAGAGATTACAGGTTCTGATCTCGACATTGTTATTAAAGCAAAGGCCGGAGCAGAGGTTGAAGTTGACGGAGAAGCTCTCATAAACGCTAGGGTTCTATCTGATATGGTTAGAAAACTACCAAGAGGAGAAGTGGTTTTCTCAGACATTGGAAGCGAACTAAGGGTAGAGCAGAATAAACTAAATTTTACCTTAAGAAAACTAGATGAAAAAACCTATCCAGAAACCTTACTTGAAACAAATTATGAGAACGAGAAAAGTCTTGAAATAGACCCTAACGAACTTTTTGAATCTTTAAAAAAAGTAGGGATAGCGGCCTCACCAGAAGGAGGAAGACCTATATTAACTGGTGTTTATTTCAACAACGAAAACGATAAAACCGAATTAGCAGCTACAGACAGTTACAGACTTGCAACACACGACCTAACAAACTTCCCAATAAAAGATGCAGGTATTTTATCATTTAGATCTCTAAATGAAACAGCAAAAATTTTCGAACAAACTGAAGGAACTATATATATAAACTCAACTGAAAGAGAGCTTCATTTTTACAACGATAAGTTTTCGGCATCTATAAGAAAACTTGAAGGAAGTTTTCCAGAATATGGAAATCTTTTTCCCAAAGAAACAATTTTTTCTATTGAGGTAAACAAAAGCGAAATACTTGAAACACTAGACAGAGCAACGGTTGTGGCAGAAGGTTTCATACCCGTAAAACTTGAAGTCGCCGACACAGAAACCTTAAAAATAACAACAATAAATAAGGACATTGGTGGTGGTACTGAAGAGGTTTCAATAAAAACATTGGGTTTAGAAGTAGGTGACGTTAGTGGTTTTACAATGTCTTTCAACCCCAACTATTTAATTCAAGGAATTGAAGTTTTAGACGGGAACACTGTATATATGAGGTTTTCAGGAAACGAGAAACCGGTTGTCATTCAAGGAGAACATGAGACATTTAGGTATTTATTAATGCCTGTTAGACCAAGTTAATGGAGTCAACTGAACCAACTAAAATAAATGCTGAAAGAAACAACCTTGGTATCAGTTTTGAAAAATCAAAAAAAATAGAAAACTATTTTAATAAAAACAAATACACGTGGTCAAAAGAAATTTCCTTAGGGCCTGTTTTAAACAACAAAGCGATCATCTATACAAAATCAAAAAGAGTAAAAGATATTGTTCAATTTGAAGAGCAAAAAATACTTATAGACATTGAGAAAAAGCTAAATATTAAACTACTTTCTATCGATGTTCAAATCTTGAATAACACACAATAATTGTCTATTTCTACTAAAATGGGAGTTCAGCAAGGGGCTGTACACAAAAAAATATAGAAACGTTTCTTAGGAGATCTGTGCCAAAAAAAGACTCAAACACCTATGATTCTAAAGATATAAAAATTCTTGAGGGTCTTGAAGCTGTTCGTAAAAGACCAGCTATGTATATCG
The DNA here is from genome assembly GCA_002308095.1 of Acidimicrobiia bacterium UBA1281. GTDB lineage: Bacteria > Actinomycetota > Acidimicrobiia > Actinomarinales > Actinomarinaceae > Actinomarina. The sequence goes on along the minus strand of DBUV01000044.1, from coordinate 8,699 downwards.
GTTCAACTGGGCCAATAGGATTACACCACCTTATATGGGAGGTTGTTGATAACTCTGTTGATGAAGCTATGGCTGGAAGGTGTACATCAATTGAGATTCAGTTAGAAAAAAACGGATCAGTAACTGTTGCTGATAACGGGAGTGGAATTCCTGTTAAGCCACACCCAAAAACAAAGGTTTCAGCTTTAACTACAGTCCTCACAACGTTACACGCTGGTGGAAAATTTGAATCAGGAGCATATACAGTCAGTGGAGGTTTACACGGAGTTGGAATATCGGTTGTTAATGCACTCTCTACTTTCGTAAAAGTTGAAGTACAAAGAGATGGTCATGTTTGGAATCAAAATTTTGATTATGGTAAACCAACTTCAAAAATTAAAAAAGGCAAAGCATCAAAAAAAACCGGAACAAAAGTAAATTTTCTACCGGATCCAGAAATTTTTACTGAAACCCAAGCCTTTGAGTACAACATAGTTTCAGAA
>DBUV01000044.1:6514-7852 GCA_002308095.1 Acidimicrobiia bacterium UBA1281 | reverse complement strand
AACAGAGTAAAACCTGCAACAAAAGAAGAATTTCTATATAAAGGTGGACTTGTTGATTTTGTCGATTATTTAAACGATGGTCACGAAGTCTTGCATGAAAAAATCATCTCTTTCTCAGACAAAGCAAAAGATTCAGAAATAGAAGTTGCAATGCAGTGGAAGGCTGAAGACGAAGTAACAATTAAAAGTTTTGCAAACAACATCCACACCCTAGAAGGTGGAACACACGAAGAAGGACTCAGAACAGCGGTTACCAAAGCAATCAATGATTTTGCAAAATCTAGAAACCTACATTCTGATATTTCACTAACTGGAGATGATATTAGAGAGGGTTTAACAGGTGTAATTTCTGTAAGAGTTCAAGAACCTCAATTTGAAGGTCAAACAAAGACTAAATTGGGAAATACTGACATGAAATCCAAGGTTCAAGTATTAGTCAACCAAGAATTTCCAAAATGGCTTTCTAAAAATACAAAAGAAGGTAGAGCAATTGTAGAAAGATGTGCTTTGGCAGCTAAGGCAAGAATGAGTGCAAAAAAAGCTAGAGAGCTAACCAAAAGAAAAAGTATTCTAGAGACAGCTGGGCTTCCAGGTAAACTCGCAGACTGTTCATCAAAAGATCCCTCAGAAAGTGAATTATTCATAGTAGAGGGAGACTCCGCAGCAGGTCCGGCTAAACAGGCTCGTGAATCTAGAACACAAGCAATCCTGCCAATTCGTGGAAAAATTATTAATGTCCAAAAAGTAACAGAAAACAGAGCGCTTCAAAATGAAGAAATAAGTTCCCTCATTAAAGCAATTGGTACTGGAATAAAAGCAGAGTACAAAGGAGACGAATCTAGGTACGATAAAATAATTTTTCTCACGGATGCAGATGTTGATGGTGCACACATTAGAACACTCCTCCTTACCTTCTTTTTTAAATTTATGCCTGGATTAATTAAAGAAGGAAAAGTGTGGATTGCCGAACCGCCACTTTATAGAGCCAAATCTACAGGTGGAGTAAATTACCTTAAAGATGATGAGGCACTTGAGCAATTTAAAAAAGACAACAAATCAAAGAAATTCGATATCTCTAGATTTAAAGGTCTTGGTGAAATGAACGCAGGGGAGCTTTGGGACACAGCAATGAATCCAGAATCTAGAACACTTATAAAAGTTAATATTGCTGACGGTAAGGCCGCAGAAGCTAAAGCGGCGGATATGTTTGAAATCTTAATGGGAAGTGATGTTTCAAGAAGAAAAACATTTATAGAACAAAATGCAAAGGATGTGAGGTTTCTAGACGTCTAATGGTAGATAAAAAACCAAAACCAAAAAAACCTGCTGCAAAAAAAC
>DBUV01000044.1:1971-6168 GCA_002308095.1 Acidimicrobiia bacterium UBA1281 | reverse complement strand
AAAACCTGCTGCAAAAAAACCTGCAGAATCCAAACAAGTTGTAACAAAAGATACAAATAACGACATGTCAATACAAGTTGAGGATGAGATTTCAAAATCGTTTCTTGATTACGCAATGTCTGTCATTGTCTCAAGAGCTTTACCTGATGTTAAAGATGGTTTGAAACCAGTTCAAAGACGTATCTTATATTCAATGTATGAAACCGGCATAAGACCAACAGGCCCATTTAGGAAGTGCTCTAAGGTTGTTGGTGATGTAATGGGTAATTATCACCCACATGGTAACGATGCAATTTATGGAACACTAGTCAGACTAGGTCAACACTTCAGTACAAGATATCCACTAATTGAGCCTCAAGGTAACTTCGGAACACCAGACGACCCTCCTGCTGCCATGAGGTACACAGAGTCGAGAATGTCACAACTATCCTCACAACTATTGGACGGCATAGATGAAGATACTGTTAATTTTGAGCCCAACTACTCAGGAGAGAGTTCTGAACCAAAAGTATTACCAGGAAGGTTTCCAAATCTCTTAATTAACGGAGCTGAGGGAATCGCTGTAGCTATGGCAACAAATATGCCGCCTTATAACTTAAGAGAAGTAACTGAAGCAGTTAAATTTACTTTAAATAATAAAAATCCAAAACCATCAGATTATTTAAAAATCATTAAAGCACCTGATTTTCCAACAGGAGGTCTTGTTGTAGACACTCCAACAATTAAGGATGCAATTTTAAAAGGAAGAGGGTCTATAAAACTTAGAGCTGTTGCTGACGTAGAGGAACTTGGCAAAGGAAAATCTGCAATTATCGTCAAAGAACTTCCTTATCAAGCTTCAATAGATAGGATCATGGAAAAAATTGCTTCATTAGTTCAAGATAAAAAATTAGCAGGTGTCTCCGACCTAAGAAATGAAAGTAGTGATAGAAATGGTACAAGACTAGTAATTGAGTTAAAAAGAGACGCTGTACCACAAGTTGTTTTAAATCAACTTTTTAAACAAACACAACTTCAAGACACTTTTGCTGTCAATTCAGTTGCTTTAGTTGACGGTGTTCCAAAAGTTCTTTCAGTGCCACAACTCATTAACTATTACATCGATCACCAAATTGATGTAATACAAAGAAGGACTCAATATAGGCTCAACAAAGCAGAAGCAAGACTTCATATTGTTGAAGGCTTGATTTTAGCTCTAGATAAAATAGATCAAATCATAAAGGTAATTAGAGCTTCAAAAGATGTTGAAACAGCAAGAACTTCTTTGATGAAAAAATTTAAACTTTCAGAAATACAAGCTTCACATATTCTTGACATGCCACTGCGAAGACTTACTGCGCTAGAAAGAGAAAAACTAGAAGAGGAAAAAAACGAACTTAAAAAAACAATTAAGGAACTTGCCGCGATTCTAAAAAGTAGAAAAAAACAAGATGACATACTTGTAGAAGAGCTTGAAGAGATTACAAATAAGTTTGGAGATGAAAGAAGATCTCGCATAGTTCCCGACGTTGGAGAGGTTTCAATTGAAGATTTAATCGAAGATGAAGAAATAATTGTCTCAGTATCATCAAAAGGATATGTGAAATCAGTCCCTTCTACATCTTATAAAAAACAAGGTAGAGGAGGAAAAGGAGTCAAAGCAGCATCTTCAGATGAAGACGTCATCGAACACTTACTATCAACCTCTGTCCATGCTTACTTATTATTTTTTACAGATCAAGGAAAAGTTTATAGAGCTAAAGCTCACGAACTACCAAAAACCACAAGAACAGCACAAGGCTCATTGATTCATAATGTACTCTCAATGTCCCAAGATGAAAAGGTACAAGCAATAATTGATACTAGAGACTACGAGACAGAAAAATTCCTATTAATTATGACAGAAAAAGGAACTGTTAAAAAATCTGCTTTCAAAGACTTTGATTCTAATTATAAATCCTTACAAGCAATCAAACTCAAAGACGACGATAGAGTTGTATCGGTGAAAACAACTTCTGGCAAAGAAGACGTAATATTGGTTTCTAAAAAAGGACAAGCAATCCGTTTTGATGAAAATAATCTTAAACCACAAGGAAGAACAGCAATGGGTGTTCGAGGAATTAAATTACGTGAAGGGGATGAGGTAGTAGGTGCCGCGACCTCAAGAGATGAAACACTATTGTTTATTACAGCAAAAGGATACGGTAAGAGAACAAACCTTGACGAGTTCAGAAAAGCTGGACGTGGAGGCATGGGTGTAAAAGCTCTGAAGGTAACAGAAGTTAAAGGAGATTTAATTGGTGCTCGTTCTGTAGATGAAGATACAGAGGTTATGCTTATGAGTACTGGTGGAACTGCAATAAGATGTGCAGTAAAGCAAATAAAAAAAATGAGTAGAGCTGCGCAAGGAGTCAAAGTTATGAAACTTTCTAAAGAAGAGGAAATTTCTGCTTTTATTCCAATAAAAAGTGATTAAAAATGGTAAAAGTAAACAGAGTTAGAAGAATAATTAGAAAGATCGATCCTTGGACTGTCTTGAAGGTAACTTTCGTCTTAAATTTTATAATTGCATTAACCATTGTGCTGGGCTTTTCAATCCTCTGGGTGCTTTTAGTTAACGCAGGGGTTCCTCAAGGACTAGAAGAGATAGCTAGAAGATTAGCCTTACTTGATGCGGACGCATCTCTCGTTGGTAACGTAGAGCCATTATTTACCTCAGTAGTATTCTTGGCTACCGTTTATTTATTAACTCAAACAGCTTTAGCAACAATAGGTGCATTTTTTTACAATCTCGTTTCTGACCTAGTGGGTGGAGTAGAAGTAGTTGTTTTAGAAGAGACATATAGTGATCCACAAATTCAAAACACTGAAAGTAAAACAGAAAAGACTTCTTCAAAGAATAAAGAAACAATGTTGATGACCTTTTCTAATACGATAAAGAATTTACAAAATGAAGAAGACGAGAACGAATAACTTGCTAAACTCTTTTTAACAAATAAAGCATAAAGCGAAGTTAGTGAAAACCTAACACTGTCCCGCAACTGTGATTCGAAAGATAAGTCAGGTCGCCTTTTTGCTTAATTAAAAACAACAATCCTCGAGTGAAGGAATGGAGTATCAATCCTTTCTCGTGGTAAGAAAGGAACTTATGAAATATAAAATACTAATTCTTGCCGCGTTGATAACAATGTGCACAAATTCAACAGAATCTAGCACAGAACAAAGAGTTGTCTCATTATCAACTACGCATACTGAAATTATCCAAACACTTGGAGGTGAAAACCTTCTAGTTGGAATAGATTCATTCTCAGAATCAGAACTTCCTATTGAAAAAATAGATGCATTCACCGTTACTGCAGATGAATTAGTTAATTTGAATCCAGATTTAGTAATTGTGGCTTTTGACTTTAATGGGATCATAGATGGACTAGAAGCTTTAAATTTAAATTACGTTTTACTGCCACCAGCTAGGAATTTTGATGAGGTTTACACGCAAATTATGGAAATCGGAAATTTAATAAATAAATCTGAAGAATCTATTGATCTTGTTTCTGAAATGGAAAACGATGTTGCCGAGATTATTGAGAATTTTTCTGCTCAAAATGTAAAAGTCTTTCATGAAATTGGATACACCTATGGAATATACACTGTTAATGAAAACTCATTTATTGGAGAAATTTATAATCTTCTAGGAGTAGATAATATAGCTAACTTTAAGGAAGACCCATTTGGAAGTGGGTATCCAGAATTTTCTGAAGAAGAAATATTAATGGCCAATCCTAATTTAATTATTGTTGGTCATTCTGATTATTTAAACAAAGATCTTTCAACAAGAGTTGGTTGGGAAGAAATTACTGCAATACAAAGTGGAAATCTCTTTTTTCTTGATGAAAACCTTGCAAACAACTGGGGAACAAACACAGTTGATTTACTAAATACTCTTTCAGAAGTTACTCAGTCACAAGAGGACCCTGGAGTAGTATATTCAAATCAATATTCTGATGAAATACAAAATTCTTCAGTCTTTCAAAATAATATACTTTATCTAGTACTGTTTATCTTGATAGGTTTAATTTCTTACTCAAGAACCAGAACCAAGCAAAAAGAAAAAGTTTAAGGAGAGAAAATGAAAGGTTATTCAGAAGATTTATACATACTAGCTTTTGACCATAGAGGTACTATAACCAAGGGACTTTTAGGGGTAGAAGGACGTGAACC
>DBUV01000044.1:0-1553 GCA_002308095.1 Acidimicrobiia bacterium UBA1281 | reverse complement strand
GCAATTCTTGTTGATGAAACTTTTGGTCTAGATGTTCAGCAAAAAGCAAAAGATATGGGTATAAAATTTGCTGCTCCTGTTGAAAAATCAGGTCAAAAAGTTTTTGATTTTGAATATGGAGATCACTTTGGTGAAAAAATTAAAGAAATAGGTGCAGACTTCGTAAAAATTTTAGTTCGATGGAACCCAGATGATGACGAAGAAACTAGAGAAATACAAGGTAAAAGAATTAAAGAACTCTCTGACTGGTTATCAGAAAACGATAAGAAATTTCTTTTAGAGTTTCTTGTACCAGCTACTTCCGAACAGTTGGAATCTGTAGGAAATGATCAGGCTCGATATGATTCAGAAATCAGACCTATGCTAGCTGTAAAAGTTGTAGAAGAGATGAGAGAAAGAGGAGCAGATCCTGACATTTGGAAGATAGAAGGACTTGATACTGCTGAGGATTGTGAAAAAGTAGCTGCAGCTATTAAAACCGGTGATAGAGAAAATGTCATCGCTGTTGTTTTAGGTAGAGGAGCAACAGATGAAAAAGTAAATGAGTGGTTACGAGCTGGATCATCTGTAGAGGGATATAAAGGATTTGCAATCGGAAGATCAATTTTCTGGGATGCGCTTAAAGGATTTCACGAAGGTGACAAATCTAGAGAAGAAGCAGTTACTGAAATTGCTGAATCTTATTTAGGTTTTCTATCTGTCTATCAAAACGGGAGTTAATTAGTGTCAGCAGGAAAAGCTGTAATTGGACAATCAGGTGGGCCTACTGCTGTTATCAATAGATCTCTCGTTGGGTTTATTAAAGAAGCTACAAATTCAAATTTTGATGAAATATTAGGAGCTAAACATGGTTTAGCTGGAATGTTAAGCCAAGATTTTGTAGACCTTTCAAAACTTTCAGAGTCACAGTTATATGGAATAGGAAAAACTCCAGCCGCAGCCCTAGGTTCTGTTAGAAAAAAGCCTACTGATAAAGACATAGAACAACTAGTTACTATTTTTGAAAAACAAAACATTAGAAACTTTTTCTACATAGGTGGAAATGATTCTGCTGAAACTGCAAACTTGGTAGCCGAAGGCGCAAAAAGCATAGGCTACGAAATGAAGGCATTTCACATCCCGAAAACTATTGATAATGATCTTTTAGAAACAGACCACTGTCCAGGTTACGGATCGGCAGCAAGATTTGTAGCTCATGCCTTTCAAGGAGATGATGCAGACAATAGAAGTCTTAGTGGAATTAAAATTAATGTTTTAATGGGAAGACATGCAGGATGGTTAACAGCTGCAAGTACATTAGGTAAATCATCAGAAGAGGACGGACCACACTTAGTGTATGTTCCTGAAAAAACTTTTAATATTGAAAGCTTTTTGAAAGAAGTTAAAGAGGTTTACGATGCACTTGGAAGATGTGTTGTGGCCGTTTCAGAGGGTGTTCATAATGAAAAAGGTGAATACTTTCTTCAAACATATGCAGATCAATCTGGTTCAGGTTTAGCTGGAAAGACTGATAGTCACGGCAATATACAACTTTCAGGATCAGGAGCACTCGG
>DBUV01000063.1:3994-4312 GCA_002308095.1 Acidimicrobiia bacterium UBA1281 | reverse complement strand
AATTTATATAGTTATGAAAAAGATTTGATACTAGACCCTTTTATTGGAAGTGGTACAACAGCATTAGCAGCAAGCAAACTAAAAAGAAGTTATATTGGCTATGAGGTTAATGCAGAGTATTGTAAATTAGCTGAAAAAAGACTTGCTGAAGATTAACTACTGACTGCTTAAGTTCCAGGCAGAGAATAAATCTTTATAAATTTCATTTTCCTGTAAAAGGTTATCGTGATTATCAAATCCAACTAATTCTCCATCTTTCATAACTATTATTTTTTCAGCATTGAGAATTGTCTCTAACCTGTGAGCAATAACCACTGA
>DBUV01000063.1:3406-3647 GCA_002308095.1 Acidimicrobiia bacterium UBA1281 | reverse complement strand
ATATCAAGATTTGCTGTAGCTTCATCAAAAACTATAATCTCTCTTTTTGCAAGTACTGCTCTAAGAAGCGCTATGAACTGCCTTTCACCTGCTGAAACATTTGATCCTCTTTCACCAACCTCTTGATCTAAGCCATTTTCATATCTGTTAAACCAATCTAAAACACCAATATCTTTTAATTCACTTTCTAACTGCATTTTTTCAGGATTTGAGTAAATTAAATTGTCTCTTATCGTTCCTC
>DBUV01000063.1:0-3006 GCA_002308095.1 Acidimicrobiia bacterium UBA1281 | reverse complement strand
CCCTTATCCGATAAATAAAATCTGAGGATTAACTTTGCTATTGTACTTTTTCCAGCTCCGGTTTCTCCTACAATTGCTATTTTTTCGCCCTTCATAATTGAGAAATTTACATCGTGTAGCACGGTTTCTCTTCCATAAGAGAAAGATACATTATTGAATTCAATTACATTCATTGAATCCATGTCTGGTGAGAGAGTACCTGTATTACTTAATACTGGTTCTTCATCTAGAATTGAAAAGACTTTTTTCATAGATGATCCCGCTGATCTCAACAAATCGTAATTAAAAGAAAGCTGGATAAGTGGATCAAAGAAATAATTTAAATAAAACAATAAAGCAACTAACTCTCCAACTGTAAGAGTTCCTTCTTTAATCCTTAATGAAGCAAACCAAATAACTACAGCAATTGATGTAACTCTAGTGATTTCAAGAAACGGGAAATATATAGCTATATTTTTAGCAGATTGCATATTTGCTTTTAAATGCTCATCATTGATATTTTTAAATCTATCGTATTGCGATTTCTCATCCGAGTAGGCCTGAATTATCCTCACTCCAGATATTCCTTCTTGAAGTGAAGAAAGAACTTGGCCAATCCATTCTCTTACAGCCCAGTATGCTTTGTCGGCATGGTTGCGGAAAATTTTTGTAGCAATTCCAAGCAGTGGCAAGATTAAAAAAGAAAGAAAAGCTAACTGAACATCGACTAAAAATACCGCAACAGTTGCGCCAAAAATTGTCAGCAATGCTGTAATAACACTACTTGCTCCCTCTCTTGCAAACTCATTCAAGCTCTGCATATCAGATGTCATTCTCGCCACAAGTACACCTGTTTTGTTTTTTTCAAAATAGTTGATGTCTAGAGATGAAAGATGTCTGAATAATTTCTCTCTAATGCTTCTTACGTAAGACTCCCCAACAAGCCCGATAGCTAACAAGGCCTTGCTTGCAACAAAGTAAAGTAAAACTAACGTAACAAAATAGTAGAAACTTTGTTGAAGAAGGTATTCATAATCAGATTTTAAGACACCATTATCTATCCCTCTTGAAATAAGTTGTGGTCCAACCATCCTTAAACCTGATCCAGCAAGAGCAATTAATGAACTCCATAAAAATGGTCTATTAATTTCAGGAACTAATTTGTAAGATCTAATGAAGGTATTCTCACTCATTTGTTGCTCCAGATGTTTGGTTCTCTAAAAAAAGAGCTTTATAACTCTCAACCGTTTCCATTAGAGTTGTGTGGCTACCTTGAGCTTTGACTTTTCCTTCTTCTATGAAGACCACGTCATCGCACAGTTCGATTGTAGGAACTCGGTTTGTAATTATTAGTGTTGTCATATCAGACATTACATTTTTTAATTCATTTCGTATTTCCTCTTCAGTAGAAGCGTCAACTGCTGATAAGGCATCGTCTAATACAAGGATTCTTGGTTTTCTGAGTATCGCACGGGCTAAAGCTATTCTTTGTCTTTGACCACCAGACAACCCATAACCTCTCTCCCCAACTTTTGTTTCATACGACTCAGGTAACTGAGAAATGAACTCATGAGCTCTAGCAATGTTTGCGGCATCTTTAATTTGATCTTCAGTGGCCTCATCCGTGCCTAAAGAAATATTTTCTCTTGCACTATTAGAGAAAAGGAAACTCTCTTCAAAAGCTAAACTGACTTCTGATCGTAATTCATCAAGTTTTACCTTGTTAATATCAACTCCATCGATTTCAATTGTTCCAGATTCAATGTCATAGAGTCTTGGTAGTAAATATGCAAGAGTAGATTTTCCGGAACCTGTAGAGCCAACAATTGCTACTGTTTTCTTACCCTCAATTTCAAACGACAAATCCTTAAAGATATTATCTTTTCCATATTTGAAGTTAACATTACTAAATCTGAGGCTTCCATTTCCATCTTCTGGAAAGCTAATATTTGTTTCATCGTCGATAATTGATGGTTCTTCATCGAGTAATTCTAGAATTCTGATTCCTGCAGATACGCTTGATGGTATTTCAGATAAAAACCATGCTGTTATTCTCAAAGGCCATAAAAGAAGGAAGACATACTGAGTGAAAGCTATAAAATCACCAAGTGTTATGAATTCATTTATTGATAAATATCCACCAAGTAACAATACAAGTAAAGTTATGAGCATTGGAATTAATTCAAATAATGGTACAAACCTTGTTCTAAGATTTAAATACTCCAGTGACGTGTCGTAAATATTTGAAATTGCAGATTCTACTTTTGAGGATGCAAGTTCTTCATTCCCGAAAGCTTTAACAACCCTAATTCCCCCAAGTTGTTCTTCTACTTCTGTAGTCATTCCTGCCTCAGCTTCCTTAACTCGCAAGGAAACACCCATTGCCTTAGAAGAGAAATTTGAGGCAAGCCATAAGACAGCTGGTATGGAGAGTAAAACTAGAGATCCCAGCGGTAAGCTCAAGCTGAGAAGCGTGATACTGAGGATAACTAATAAAAGGATGTTTGCTGTTGCAAGTGGTGCGATTGCAAATGCTAATCTTACCTGCGATGCGTCACTTGAAGCTCTTGCCATCAATTCGCCGGTTGGAACTTTGTCGTGAAACTTGAAAGCAAGCTTTTGCATGTGGGTAAAAATTCTATTACGTATTCCTGCTTCAACATTGAAAGAAACATGCATTGAATAATATCTTCTTATCCCAATGGTTGATGCTCTGATGTATCCAATTACCAACATAAAAGAAATAAAAATAACTAACATTTGTTGATCTTCTCCAACAATCCCATCATCTATAACTCTTTTAATGATGTATGGCTGAATTACAATTAAAAAACACCAAATTACAGCAGAAAGCATTGAAACAATAAAACTTTTTTTGTTTTCCTTTACACCCTCTTTGTAAAACTGAAGTGCTTTTTTAAATTCTGGTGTTTTGAAGACTTTGAACATTTACTCAGTTTATATGATTTAAGATTTTATAAATAAATGCTCAAGACTTTGTGCATTATTTCACAAGCGCGCTACTCT
>DBUV01000026.1 GCA_002308095.1 Acidimicrobiia bacterium UBA1281 | reverse complement strand
ACCAAACTCATTTTTAATATAGAAGAATCAAATGATCAGATTAATTTACAAGTTCAAAGTTTTCCAAAAAGCTTTGAACAAATACAAAGTTACTCGCTTGTTTTTGACCTCAAATTTAGAGAGAACTATGAGACAGACATACAAAGCCTCTGCGTAGGACCAGTTTGGGATAAATTTGGTCCAGGAGAAGTAAGTATCGAACTTAAAAAGAATAACAACTTTAAAAACTCAGTAAGTGGTGTAATAAATCCTGAAAATAATGATGGTTGTAATAATTATTACTACTATCTTCGCTTTTTGACTATAAATCTTGAAGATGGTGAGAAGATTTTTGTTGGAGTAGCTACTGATTACGCTCAAAATTATCCTGATGCACCCTATTTATGGCTAGTTAATAAAAATAATCAAATTCAAGAGCTAGGTGCTACTAAAATAGAAAAATATAGCTTAACTTTCGAATTGAGTAAATAAAATGAAAATTGGCGTTGACTGGGGCGGCACAAAAATAGAAGCAGTACTCATTAATTCTTCTGATGGGGCTGAGATAAATAGATTACGAGTAGATTCTCCTCAAGATGATTACGAGGCAATAATTAAGGGTGTCGTTGACTTAATAAAGAAAATCTCTGCATCTTATGAAAACTTCACCGTAGGAATTGGAATGCCTGGATCTTTACACCCAGAAACGGGACTTGTTCAAGTATCTAACACCAAGGCCTTGGAAAACAAACCAGTGAAGAAAGATTTAGAATCCATGCTTGGATATGAAGTAAAGATAGCAAATGATGCTGACTGCCTAGCTTTATCAGAAGCGATTGATGGAGCTGGAAAAGGTTATAGTAGTGTTTTTGCAGTCATATTAGGAACCGGAGTCGGTGCTGGATATGTTGTAGATGAAAAGTTGATCGAGGGTCCGAATAAGCTTACAGGTGAATGGGGACAGAACCCAATACCGGGACCAATGGATGACTACGAAAAAGGAATAAAGAGACATTGTGGAAGAATTGGAGCTATTGAAGTTTTTATTTCCGGTCCAGGTCTTGAACAATACTATGAGCACTTGAAGGGAACAAAGATTCCCTCAAGGGAGATTATCAGCCTTTATCGAGAAAATGATAAGTTGGCTAGTACTGTCATGGACAACTATTTTGAAAGAGTCGCCAGAAGTTTTAGTACCTTTATCAATATTTTGGACCCTGAAGTAATTGTTTGCGGTGGAGGTATGTCTGATATACCTGAATTGTATGACGAAATCCCTAAGAGAATAATTCCATACATAGCATCAGACTTTTTTCTAACTCCTATAGTAAAAGCTCAACATGGAAACAGCAGTGGAGTGAGAGGTGCAGCATTTTTATGGGATTAAAAGATAATTTTAAATTTGTATCAATTTTTTTAATAACCACAGCAGTATTGTCTTATATTGCTTACCAACCAACAGACATAAAAATTGGTGGACCAAATTTTCCTCAACTTGAGTATTTCGAAGAAGAGCTTGATTTAATGGCTGAGGATTTAGGAATTAAAATTTCCTATGAACCATTTAACGATATTGAGACTCACCTTATTAAAAACCCAGATCATAATTTAGATATTGCTTTGATACCTAATCCACAAGGTGTTGTTAACTTAGGTCAAAGAGGTATCGCCCTTCCAATAGTTAATTATTTAGATAGCTCATTAATGAATGAAATCTTCACCCAGCACTTACAGGAGATAACAACTTCTAAAGAAGATAACCAGAATTATGGAGCTTGGTTTAGATTGCTTCCAAACTCACTTGTATGGTATGACGTAAGTAAATATGAGGCATTAGGATCACCGACCTTTAACTCCTATGAAGACATGGTTAAGTTTACAAAGGAAAACTCTTATGAAGACTCACCACTATGGTGTATGGATATTGAAAGTGGGGCTTCAACGGGTTGGATAGCAACAAACTGGCTAGAAGATACAATTCTTCATAAATTTGGTCCATCGGTTTATGACGAATGGTTTAAGCAGGACAAGTTATCAAGCACCAGTGAAATTACATTGTCGATACTAGAAATAGGTAAATTGATTTTTATTGAGGATGCTGTTTATGGCGGTAATAAGCGTATGGTGAGAAAAGAGTTTAGAAATAATTATCGCAATCTACTCGACGATAGTAATTCATGTACCTTTAGCTGGTCTGGACATTTTGCTAGCTACTTTTTTCCTGAAGATACAACTTATGGAATAGATTATGATTTTTTCAAACTGCCTTCAGCAGATAATAAAAATGCAATGGTTGGAATAGGTGATGTATTAATTGGTCTAAATATGGAAGCTAACACGAGTAAAGTTATTAATTTACTTGTATCTGAAAACTTTGGTAAAAATTGGATGAGCAAAGAGGATTCACAATTTATAGCAGCCAACATAAATTCAAATATCGAGTCTCTTAATAATCAGATGACTATTAAGGAGACAAATTTAGTTAAAGCATCATTAGATAATGATTTATTTAGATTTGATGCCTCAGAACTTATGGAAAGAAGGATTGGCTCTGATAGTTTGTGGTATGCCTTAACGAAATATATTGAATTTGAAAGTTTCTATATTGAGGAAGTCACGGAAGAGCTAGATAGCAGTTATTAGTTAGAGGGCATTTCCTGTACTAGGATCAAAAAAATGTAACTTTGAAGAATCTATGGATAGTTTGATTTCTTCACCTTCTTTAACTGTTGAATTAGGGTTAATTCTTGCTATAAATTTTGTTTCATCTCCTAAGACGCTTATATCTTCGCCTTCATCAGCTAAGATTTCCTCAATAGCTTCAGTTTGAACAGGTTTTATATCCTTGTAAAAATGTATATATGAATCTGAACCAAGTTGTTCGAGTAAAGTCACCTTTATGTCTATAGACTCAGAATACTCACTATCTTTTGCATAAATTGAATCTTCGAATGCCTCAGGTCTTATACCTAGTACGATTTGCTCACCATCCATTTTTTCAAGTTTCTTTGCAGACTCTCCATCGCAGTTTATTGTTTCTCCTGCAAAAGAAAGTTCAGCTTTTTTGCCTGAGATTTTTACATCTGCATAGACAAAATTCATTGATGGGCTTCCTATGAAACCAGCTACAAAAATATTCTTTGGGTATAGGTAAATTTCTCGAGGTGTATCTATCTGTTGAAGCTCGCCTTTTCTGATAACAGCAACTCTATCACCCATAGTCATAGCTTCAACCTGATCATGTGTTACATATAATGTTGTTGTTTCAAGTTGAGTATGAAGTTGTCCAAGTTCAGCTCTCATTTGAACCCTTAGTTTTGCATCTAGGTTTGAAAGCGGTTCATCCATTAAAAATGCTTCTGGATTTCTAACGATAGCTCTTCCCATTGCAACACGTTGTCTCTGACCACCTGATAATGCTTTAGGTTTTCTATCTAAGAGTTCACTAATTTCTAGTGTTTTAGC
>DBUV01000031.1:12960-14378 GCA_002308095.1 Acidimicrobiia bacterium UBA1281 | reverse complement strand
GTTCAAAATATAGGTGGAGAATTTGTTAGCACCGAAAAGGAGTTATTAAATATTGCAACCTCTTCGTGGCTTAAAGGTCTTGAGACATTTCAAATATCAATAATTACACTAATTGATAATCCAGATTCTTTGAAGATAGAGGAAGCGCTTGCACAGAGCATAATTGATTTATCAATAGGAGATAAAGCCTACGAAGAATTTGTTCAAAAAATATCACAACGATCAAGAGAAGACAATCTGTTTTTACCTGTATTTTATCCAGTAAAATATACAGGCCTAGAAGGAAGTGCCTTTAATTTTGCTGATTTAATAGTAAAAAAAGCTAGAGATTCAGCAGAAGGCCTATTTTTAAGAAGAGATGTTGCAATTACAGGTGTTCAGTTTTTACCAAGCCCAATTGCAGTAACTGAAGATAACTATCGAGTGTTCTTAAAAGAACCCATAGGTATTCAAGTTGTAATAGCAAACGAAGGTAATGTGGAGGAGTTTGATGTAATTTTGCTAGTTTTAGTGACAGATGAATTTGGTGATTCTGTTTTTGAAAAACGGGCTAAGATAAGTTCAATAGGTGCATTTCAAAGTAAAAGTTATTTCACAGATACAATTGAATTGGAACCAGGTATTTTATATGAGTGGTTTATTAAAATTGAAGAGATCGAAAACGAAGAGGAACTTAATGATAACCTGTTTACTATTTCAGGATTTATTCCCCCCGAGGAGTAGCTTTTGTTAGACCCACAAATTCTGAGGAAGAATCTAGAGCTTCTTAAAGACAACATAAATCGTAGAGGTCTTGATATAGACATTAATTTTTTAGTAGAGCAAGATGAAAAAAGAAGAAAAGTTAAATTTGAAGCCGAACAAGTAAGATCTGAACAAAAAAGTATTGGTAAAGAAATTTCTCAAACAGAGGGATCTCAAAAAAAAGAATTACTTGAAAAAGCTTCTGAACTCAGTGAAAAAGTAAAGCTTCTAAATGAAAAATATGAAAAAGAAGATAAGTTATTTTTTGATCAATGGATAAAAATACCTAATTTAGTTGATGAGTCATCTCCTATGGGTTCAACTGATCAAGATAACTTAGAAATAAAAAAAGTTGGGAAAATAAAAGAAATCAGCGATATAAAGAATCATTTAGAAATTGGAGAACAACTTAATTTAATCAATGTTGAGAAAGCAGCAGAAGTATCTGGTTCTAGGTTTTCATATATTTTTGGAGATTTAGTAAAAATTGAACTCAATTTAGTTTCATGGGTAATGGAAAAGCTTTCTGGAAAAGATTTTACTCCTACAGTACCACCAGTATTGGTACGAGAGGAGGCATTATTCGGTACAGGTTTTTTCCCCGATGATGCTGAGCAGGTATATGAAATACCAAAAGACGATTTATACCTGGTGGGAACATCAGAAGTTCCACT
>DBUV01000031.1:11412-12607 GCA_002308095.1 Acidimicrobiia bacterium UBA1281 | reverse complement strand
GGATTCTCAACATGCTTTAGAAGAGAAGCAGGTACTTATGGCAAAGATACCACAGGCATTTTTAGAGTTCATCAGTTTGATAAAGTTGAAATGTTTTCATTTTGTAACCCTGAAAAATCAAAAGAAGAGCATGAATACTTGTTATCCGTTGAGGAGGAGATTCTTCAAGAACTCGAGATTCCTTACAGAGTTGTTGATGTTTGCACAGGTGACTTAGGTGCCTCAGCTGCAAAGAAATACGATATCGAAGCATGGATGCCAAGTCAGCAAAACTATAGAGAAGTAACTTCTTGCTCAAATACAACAGACTTCCAGGCTAGAAGACTTAACATACGTACAAAAATTGATGGAAACACTACAACCATGCATACTCTTAATGGAACCGCTCTTGCTGTAGGGAGAATCTTAATTGCCTTAATTGAAAACAATCAACAAGAAGACGGAAGGGTAGAGTTTTCAGATAATTTAGCAGAAATACTTGGAATAAAGATATTAAGCAAGAAGTAAACTTGCAACCATACTAAGAGCAAGAAGAACGTAGACAACTCTTTCAAGTTTTTGATTTCCAATTAAAAAATTTTGGAGACTTTCACCTAAATAAAGCCATGTCAAAACACAAGGACCACCAACAATTAAATAAATTAAGTTTGCTTGCAAGTGAGGTAATTGGAAAGCAGTAAGTCCAGAAACGGCCATAACAACTCCTTTGGGGTTAACCCACTGAAAAAGTGCAGCTTGTAAAAATGTAAATGGTTTATCTTCATCATCATCATTTTTTTGAACAGAAGTTTTTGTCATTGCAACTTTGTAAGCGATATATAAAATTACTACATAACCAGCGTATTGAAGATACTGAAATACAAAATCAGGTACATAGGAAAGCAAATTCCCGCCAAGAAAAAATAAGAAATTAAAGCCTAGCCAAATACCAAAGAAATGAGGAAGTGACTTTTTTCTGCCAAATCTTATTCCTGAAGCCATTAGCATTGAATTATTAGGACCTGGAGTAATAGAAGTTACAAATGCAAAAATACCAAACTCAATCATTAGAAAAGTCTAGAGTATTTGATGTTTTATCAAGTTTATATTTAGCGGAGGGAGTGGGATTCGAACCCACGGAGCCAAAAAGACTCACAACATTTCGAATGTTGCGCACTAGGCCAGACTATGCGATCCCTCCTAGAATAACTATAGG
>DBUV01000031.1:6035-11036 GCA_002308095.1 Acidimicrobiia bacterium UBA1281 | reverse complement strand
GAGGTTCCTATTGGTGCAGCTATCTTTGATAAAGATCATAATTTGATTGCTTCAGCTCACAACAGAAGGGAGCTTGACCAAAATCCTGTATCTCATGCTGAAATCATAGTTATTCAAGAAGCTTCAAAATTAATGAATACATGGCGATTGGAGGAAGCAACAATAGCTGTTACTGTCGAACCCGATGCAATGTGTGCAGGAGCTATAGTAAATGCAAGAATCAAGACTCTTCTTTATGGAGTTTCAAATATAAAAGCTGGTGCTGCTTATTCTTTATATAACATTCCCCAAGATCCGAGACTAAATCATTATGTTGAGATTAGGGAAAATATTTTATCACATGAATCTGAAGTTATATTATCCTCTTTCTTTGAAAGTAAGAGATAAGTAAACTAAGAACTTAGGTCTTCAACTGGAGGGATCGCATAGTCTGGCCTAGTGCGCACGCTTGGAAAGCGTGTAAGGGTTTATCCCCTTCGAGGGTTCGAATCCCTCTCCCTCCGCGTAGAAGAACTATACCCTTTTGGAGGGATGGCCGAGCGGACGAAGGCGATAGTCTTGAAAACTATTGTATGTATTCCATACCGTGGGTTCGAATCCCACTCCCTCCGCAAGCCTGGAGAGGTGGCTGAGCGGTCTAAAGCGCTCGCCTGCTAAGCGAGTGGGGGATGAAAATCCCCTCGAGGGTTCAAATCCCTCCCTCTCCGCCATGCGCCTGTAGCTTAACTGGATAGAGCATCTGACTACGGATCAGAAGGTTGGGGGTTCGACTCCCTCCAGGCGTGCTTATTTTTATGATTTAGTAATTAAAAAGTGGGTCTTCTAGGTTCCACCCGGGTTTGTTTCCCCAGGTATTTAAAAATGTAACATTTTCTATAGGTTCCCTTTTAGCAACTCCCCACTTACCCAAAGGATAACCCGCAGTTACAACTGCATTAATTTGCCAACCCTTATCTGTTGGTATCCCTAAAGCATCAAAGGTTTTTTCTTGATTAAACATTCCAAGGACTGTTGTTAGACAAGTTCCCACCCCATGCGCTCTTCCAGCTAACATTAAGTTCCAAATAGCTGGATAAATTGATGATCCGGTTGGATCGTTTCTAGATAAAATTACAAACTGTGCTGGTACTTTATGAAAGTTTTCAGATAGCCAAGTAGCTGATTTACTAATTCTTACTACTTGATCAGCTTTTTTTTCATCCAAGACTTTTGAAGCACCCATATCTGGATTATTTTCATAATATTCTTTAATATAAAAATCCCATGCTTCTCTGTAGAGATCTCCAAGTAAATTTTTTATCTTTGAATCTGTAATAACTAAAAATTTCCAACTCTGAGTATTAGCACCGCTTGGAGCACGAACAGCAGCATCGACCATCTGTTTTAAAATCTCATCAGATATAGGTTCTTCAGTAACTCGTCTCATAGCTCGAGTTGTATAGAGAGCTTCAAATACATCCATGGAAATATCTTACTAAGATTACATATATGGAACAGAAATTAATAAAAGAAATTCGTAATGAAGTTGCTTATATATGGATAAATAGACCAGAGAAGAAGAACGCAATGGATTTTGACGTATGGTTTGGTATTCCAGATTTAGTAAATGAAATAAATGAAAAAGAAGAAGCAAAATGTATTCTTTTGCTTGCCAAGGGAGATTCTTTCTCAGCTGGAATTGATATTGCAACTTTTATGGGTGATATGAACTTAAATGAAAATCTTTCATCCACTGCTGAGGATAGAAGAAAGACGATGAAATTAATAGAAGATATGCAAGGATCTTTTACCACAATTGCAAATTCTAAAGTTCCAGTGATTGCCCTTGCACATGGTTTCTGTATAGGGGGAGCAACTAGCATGGTTTCAGCATGTGACATTCGTTTATCTACAAAAGATGCAAAATTTTCAATAGGAGAAACAAAACTAGGGTTAGTCGCCGATGTAGGAGCTTTACAGAGAATGCCTAACATCATTTCAAAAGGAGACTTAAGAGAACTTGCATTCACCGGTCGACATTTTGATGGCCAGCATGCTGATAAGATACGTTTTGTTAATGCTGTTTATGATAGTGTTGAAGAACTTCACGAAGCAGGCATTAAGCTAGCAGAAGAAATTGCATCTAACTCAAGACATATTGTTGGAGGTACAAAAAATGTACTTGATAAAGGAGAAGATTTAACTACCGACCAGGCACTTGACTATGTTAGGTTGTGGAATACTTCTTATCTAATTTCTGAAGAGTTAAAAGAAGGGGTAACGGCATTTTTTGAGAAAAGAGATCCAGACTTCAAGTAATTTTTTCATAGGTAGATAAAGCAAACCTGTCCGTCATTCCGGCCACATAGTCTATAGCATTTTCAATATCTGACTGATCTTGTCTGTAGGATTCAGGTAGTTCGTTTAAATTTTTTACAAAATATTCAACCAATTTGATAACAATATTCTTACATTCTGCTCTTTGTGTTTCAGTACCTTTCCTTAGATAAACTTTTTCGAACATAAAATTTCTCAGATCTTGCATATTTTGTGCCACCTCTGAATCCATTTCGACCTTCCCGCTAGATGAAGCTTTAAAAATCCCAGAGATTAAGCTGTTAATCCAATTTTTTCCTGGAGGGCCAAGTTCTTTAATGATAGAGGTGGGAATGTCGTTTTGACTTAACACGCCCGCTCTAATTGCATCTTCAACATCATGGGTTAGATAAGCTATTCGGTCAGCAAACCTACAGATCATACCTTCTTGGGTACTCGGTTCATCAGCGTACTTCCATGGATGTATACGGATACCATCTAGTGTTTCAAATGAGAGATTAAGGTTTTCGACACGATCTAATACCTTAACAGAGTTTTCCGAATGGCTCCATCCACTCGGATGAAGTTCATCTAAAGCGTCTTCTCCAGTATGACCAAAAGGAGAGTGACCAACATCATGGCCCATACAAATTGCTTCTGTAAGATCTTGGTTTAGTCCCATAGTTTTTGCAATAGATCTTCCTACTTGTGTTACTTGTAAAGTGTGAGTCATTCGTGTTATGAAGTGATCACCATCTGGATTTATGAATACTTGGGTTTTATGCTTTAGCCTTCTAAAGGCTTTTGAATGAATAATACGATCACGATCTCTTTCATAAACTGTACGAAACATATCCTGATCTTCGGGTTTACCTCTACCTTTAGATTTTTCTGATAAGGCCGCATAGCTCGATAGTGTAATTCTTTCGTTCGCTTCTCTCCACAAGCGATCTCTAAGAATAAATGAATCATTCATGTTTTTAGATTAAACATTAAAAGGAATTTAATAAAGGAATTAAATCAGACCACACTGAGATACTATACGATCCATCAAGGTGCGAGTTATAGGGTCTCTCAAACCTTATAATTTTCTTCTCTGGAACTTCTCTAAGAAAATTTTCTAGTTGATATGGAGCATCATCAAGATATACATCACAACTTACTGTCCATTTATCTTCTATAAAATGAACTTCTTTTGTTGGAATCTTATTCTCCCCAAGCCAAATAAGTGTGTCATGAATAGACCACCATGGTTTTGATGAGATGATGACAATTTCATGACCCATCTTTGAGAGTTCTACTAAAGTCTCTTGGGAGTTTTCATACAGTTCTAAATGTCTAAATATAGATGACCCATTTATATCCATAGCCCAATTCCAAAAATCTAGGTCATTTTCAAAGTGAGTTAGAGGTTTAGATAGACCCCAGTCAGTTATCTCATCCTC
The DNA here is from genome assembly GCA_002308095.1 of Acidimicrobiia bacterium UBA1281. Classification (GTDB taxonomy): domain Bacteria; phylum Actinomycetota; class Acidimicrobiia; order Actinomarinales; family Actinomarinaceae; genus Actinomarina. The sequence continues at coordinate 7,296 of DBUV01000031.1, read as the reverse complement.
AGAAATCTGTTTTCCAAAGTCCAAAGCGTACTGAGTAGTCCAGCCTTTTGTGAAATCTGCAACCACTCCATCTAAATCTACACCAATTCTCATTTGACTAAGTTTAATTCTTTGGTGCATTATAGAAGAGAAATCTATTACCATTTAATATTATGCAACAAGCACTTTACAGGAAATATCGACCAGAAAAACTTACAGAGTTAGTAGGGCAAGAAGAGGCAGTCTCCTTAATTTCAAAGCAGATTGAAAAAGGTAACCTAGGTCATGCATATCTTTTTTCAGGCCCAAGAGGTGTTGGAAAAACCTCTTTAGCAAGAATAATTGCTACTCAGCTGGGATGCGATCCTGTATTTGACATTACTGAAATTGATGCTGCTTCTAATAACAAAGTAGATGATATTCGAGATATGAACGAAAGTGTTAATTTTATCGCAAGCAGTCCTGGTCAAAAAAGAGTGTACATTCTAGATGAGGTTCACATGTTATCAAATGCAGCTTCTAATGCATTTTTAAAAACATTAGAGGAACCGCCAGAGCATATAATTTTTATTCTTGCAACAACTGAACCCGAAAGAGTACTAGAAACAGTCAAAAGCAGAACAACACACATAGTTTTTAAGAAAATACCAGAACTAGAAATTGTGAAAACGCTTGAGGAAATTGGAAAAAAAGAAAAAATGATCATGAATAATGAGGTTTTAAATACTATTGCTACATTTTCAGACGGATCTTTAAGAGATGGAATTAATTTATTTGAGCAGACCTTTAATACTTTTGGAAAAAAGACAACAGTCGACGACTTATACGGAATATTAGGAAAACTAAGCACAAAAGAATTTGAAGTTATTATTAACTCCATAGAAATACAAGATACAGCTTCTGTTCTCGAGGTATTAAGGGAAGCCTATCAGAAGGGTTTACAACCAAGCGATATTGTAGACTCCATCTCAGAATTTTTTAGAAATATGTTTTATTTAAAATATCTCCCTGGAGATTCAAAGTTAGACAATCTAACCCCAACTCTTAAAAAGTTATTAGAAACTGCTGACAAAAAGGTAAACGCAAAGCAGCTAATTCGAATTTTAGATTTAATTGATGAGTTAAATCACAATTTGTCAAACAGCACTTCTCAGCATCTCAAGCTCGAATTATTTTTGATGAAAGTTATTAAGCCAGAATTAGGGTCTGATATTAAAACCGTTAGTTATAGAGTTGATTTACTAGAAGGTAAAATTTCAAATAACAAAACATCCACTCAGGC
>DBUV01000031.1:1509-5645 GCA_002308095.1 Acidimicrobiia bacterium UBA1281 | reverse complement strand
GACATCTAAAAAAGAATCCTTAGGTAATTTTGATGTTTATTGGCCAAAAATACTAGAGGAAATGAAAAGCGAACTATCACCAAGAAAATTTTCTTATCTAACAGCTGTAAGAGCTGAAGTTGAAGAAGATACTATAAATCTAATTGTTGATAAAGAGAATGAATTTTTATTTGAACAGCTTAAAAAATCTCAAGAAATTACAGATTTATTACAGTCTATTGTTGCAAAATTGATGGGCTTAGAAGTTTCAGTAAAAGTTTCACTAAACCCCAATGCAAGATTAGATGATGGCAAAAAAGGATTGAGTGTAGCTCAAGAAATTTTTGATGTGGAAGATTTAAACTAAGACTCTTTTAAATTTAATTCACTCAAAGCGACTGTAATTCTTCTAGAACCCTGATTTTGTGCGCTTTTACACAACTCAATAAAACTTCTTAGCTCTCCAGTTCTAAATTTTTTAAGACTGTCACCTGTAGAAATTGACCCACTTCTCTCTCTTTCAAGTAGCTTTATTTCTATCTCTTTTGCTCTAGCTAAATATGTACTACTAACTTCAAATAACGTATCTATTCCATCTGATATCGGAGGATTAATATGTCCCATTAACACATCAATATATTCATTAATCTCTTGGTGGAGTTCTTCAACATTAGACAACCCCTTTTTTAAGGGAAATTTTTGCATTACCTTATCCTTTTCAAATTAACATATTTCATTTTAACGAGAAAGAGGGACAGGAAGATGAGTATCAGGATAAATAACGAATCAATTATTACTTCGAAAATAAGATTACCTGAGTATATATTGATGACTGTTGTTAAGAAATATACTGCTGTACCTACTAGAAATATTTTCAAGAAATCTAACATCTGTGACTTGTTAACAATTCTTTCTTCTTTAACTTTTAAGAAGAAAGTTAAAACTAACATATTCAACCATAGAGATGAAATAATTATCCCTGCATAATTTGCTTCGGTGGGAGCACTGTTTAACTTCAAAAGAATAACTGTAACCAGTGTTATTGAGGTCCCAACCCAAACAGGAAACCAGTAATTTCTTTGGACATAATATGATCTTGTAACAATCTGATTTATTGACCATGGAATTAAGCCAAAAGAAACAATAAGAAATATCTTAGAAACTCTTAAAGTATCTTCACCAGTAAACAATCCACGTTGATAGATAAGGGTGATAATATTTTCTGAGTTACTTATAAAAAGAATTAAAACACCAGTATTTATTATCGCTAAGACAGACAGTTGTTTTCTAACTAATAGCTTGAAATCTTCAAGTTTATTTTCAACATATAGATTTGATAAAGTTGGATAACTTGCAACCCCCACCGCTTGGGCTACAACCCCTACAGGTATTAAGGCAACTCTTCTTGCGTACCTAAAAGAAGCAATAGAGCCTGTAGTGAGAAAAGACCCAAAGTAGCGAAAGAGTTGCTCATCTACTACTGCAATAGATTGTCCCACAATCAAAGGAAGAGAAATGGTCATATATTGTAAAATATGTTCACCTTTAGGTTTCAACAATTTAAATGAAAGTCCATTTTTTTTAGCACCAATAATCTGTATCAAAAAATGACCTAATATTGAACCAATTAATCCACCAATTGCAAAACCGTATACTGTTGATTCAGGAGAGGATGAATAAATCCAACCGAATAAAATAATACATGAATTGTATATCACAGGAGCTGCAGCAGCATATCTAAAATCGTTTTTAAAGTATTGAAACGACATAAGTATTGCGCCTATGAAAAAAAATGTTTGACTAAAAACTATTGGGCTAAATAGTTTTATAAACAACTCAGGGTCATTTACGTTCAATAAGTCAACGATTTGATTTCTCAAAAAGAAAAAGACGGTAGAAATTAATAAGAACACTATTGCTAGACCGTATAAAAGTGAAATAAAATAGTCATTTAGCGTTTCTTTATTATTCTTAGATAGGTCGCTAAGTATTGGTATAAGAGTTATTGCCAAGTATCCACCTGCAGACAAGTAAAATAAAAAGTCTGGAATTATAAAAGCTAAATCTAATGTATCTGATGCATCTGACACACCAGTCCACTGAGCTAGAAGTATCTCCCTAAAGAAACCTAATACTCTGCTCATAAGATATGATATTGAGACAAGAGAGATAGATCCAATTAATTTTTTAGAGTTGAGCATGTTTTTCTTTCATGATTTCAAGAAATTCATACGGAACTTTGATTGGAGTGTTTTCATATCCAAATCCTAAATTTATATTTGGTTTTATATCACCATGATAATCAGAGCCACCACATTCAAGAAGATTTAATTTTTTAGCAATATTTGAAATTTGACCTGTAATGCTTTTGTTGTAACTTGAGTAAGAACTTTCTAAACCATTAATCCCAAAACTAGCTAAATCTTGTATGTGGCTGAAAAATGTTTCATTAACCCAGTTTTCTGACTTAGAGAATTTTTCATTACTCATGAGTGTGTGTGGATGAGCTAAAAAAACAAGGGACTTAGACTCTTTTGATAACTCAATAATTTTCTTGATGTCTGGTTGGTGACTTCTGGAGTCTCCAATCTTTCCATTACCCAAATATTTAATAAAAGCCTCATTAATTGAATTAACATAGCCCTTATTTTTTAAAATACTTGCGATGTGTGGTCTTCCAGGGACTCTAGTTTTAAAATTATTTAGTTCAGACTTATCTATATCTAAGCCTTCATTTTGTAAATTATCAATAATTTCTAAATTTCTAATCTCTTTTAAACGTCTGATTTCTTCAAGAAATATTTCAACAGGAGAATCCTTCTTTATAAAATATAGCAACAGGTGTAAACCTGCATATGCATTAGATTCTTCAAGTTCTTCCCAAGATACGCTTACTTCAACTCCATTAATTATTTCTATTTCATCGTTACTTGGCAATCTTGTGAGGTATTCATGATCGGTAATAGAAATAGCTTCAAGTTGCAAATCTATGGCTTTTTGTATGATTACCTCTGGGCTATCTGTTCCATCAGAATTTTCAGAATGTATATGTAAATCAATACTCATTACAAACTAGAGTACTAGGTCTGTTATATCTTCAAATAGTTCATTAGAATGTTTCCAATGAGTTTAATAGTTCAAAAATATGGTGGAACAAGCGTAGCGAATCCTGAATCGTTAAAAATTGTTGCGGAAAAAATAATCAATGCAAAAAAAGAGGATAATCAGGTTGTAGTAGTTGTTTCTGCGATGGGTTCAAGCACCGATGAATTAATCTCTCTTGCTAACGAGCTTTCAGAAGAACCTTCACCTCGTGAAATGGACATGCTCCTTTCTGCAGGAGAAAGAATAACGATGTCACTTCTTGCAATGCATCTTAATAGCCTGGGATACGACTCTTTTTCTCTTACAGGTTCTCAGGCAGGAATTATTACAACTTCTCGTCATGGTCGCGCTGAAATTGAAAAAATTTCTGGCGAAAGGGTAAGAGAGGGTCTTGAAAAAGGAAATATAGTTATTGTTGCAGGATTTCAAGGTTTTAATCCTGACACGAGAGAAATAACAACTCTTGGCCGAGGCGGATCAGATGCTACAGCAGTAGCACTTGCTGCTTCTTTAAATGCAGCTAGATGTGAAATCTATACAGATGTAGATGGTATTTTTACTGCTGATCCAAGAATTACTGAAAAAGCAAAACTGTTAAAAGAGATAACATATGATGAAATGCTTGAAATGGCTTCAACTGGAGCTAAGGTGTTAATGGCTAGGTCGGTTGAGTTCGGTAGAAGGTATAATGTACCTATAATCGTTAAACCAACTTTTAATGAGGGTTTAGGTACGATAGTTAAGGAAAATGTTATGGAACAAGCAATAGTCAGTGGGGTTACTCACAACGACAAAGAAATAAAGTTTACTCTTTTTGGAGTACCAGACCAACCCGGAATTGCTGGAACTGTCTTTGGCCACCTCTCGGAAAAAGGGATTAATGTTGATATGATTGTACAAAATGTTTCAAAAGACGCTAAAACTGACATAAGCTTCACAGCCCCTGAAGAGCAAAAAGAGGAAGTTTCAAAAATTTTGTCCAGCTTAACTAAAGACCTAAGTGCTGAAGGTTCTGATGAAGATGAAAACATAGCTAGAGTTTCAATTATTGG
>DBUV01000031.1:0-1136 GCA_002308095.1 Acidimicrobiia bacterium UBA1281 | reverse complement strand
AACATTGGAATGATTTCAACTTCTCCCATAAGAATTTCCTGCGTTATTTCAAAAAATGATATGCAAAAAGCTATCGAGGTTCTGCATGATGAATTTATCATTGAGTAGATGAAAGTTGCTATAGTTGGTGCCACAGGATTAGTTGGCAGAAATATTATTAAAGAGTCTGAAAAACTTCTTCCTAGGGAAACAGAATATCATTTGTTTGCTTCAAGCAAATCAGCCGGAAAATCTCTAACGATCAACAACAAAGATGTGATTGTAGAAGAGCTGAATACAAGAAATATCGGAGAGTATGACATAGCCTTATTTTCCGCAGGAGGAGATAGGTCAAAAGAATTCGCAGAACAATTTATATCACAAGGGGCCTATGTTGTAGATAATTCTTCGGCATTCAGAATGCTAGAGGACGTACCTTTAGTTGTTTACGGTATAAATGAAAATGAGATAACCACAACAACCAAACTAATCGCTAATCCAAATTGCACAACAATGGGCCTTGTTATGGCACTAAAGCCGTTACATGACAGATTTAATTTACACACAATAACACCAGTCGCCTATCAAGCAGTATCTGGATCAGGTACTGAGGCCGTTAAATCATTAAGAAATGAAGAATCTTTAGACTCAGAATCATTGTTAACAGTTGAAGAAATATTTTATCCTAAACCAATTGCAAGAAACGTAATACCACTTGCCGGAAATTTAACTGAGAACGACTACTCCGATGAAGAGATGAAGATCGTTTATGAATCTAGAAAAATTCTAGACATTCCTGAATTAATTGTTGAGCCATCAAATGCAAGAGTAGGAGTTGTGACAGGTCATGGAGTATTTTGTTCTGCAGTATTTGAAAAAGAGATAGATACAAAAGAAGCTATACAAGTACTAAATAATTTTGAAGGAGTTGAATACTGGTCAGAAACATTAGCCACACCTTTAGATGCTGAAAATAATAATAATGTTCTCGTTTCAAGATTAAGAAGAGGACTCTCTAGTAAAAAAATTATTAATTTTTGGTGTGTCTCCGATAATCTTCTCAAAGGGGCGGCATTAAATGCTGTGCAGATAGCAAGGTATTTGGTATATAAATGATTCAACTTCCTGAAAATGTAACAGAGCAAAAACGAAGATTA
>DBUV01000010.1 GCA_002308095.1 Acidimicrobiia bacterium UBA1281 | reverse complement strand
AAGATCAAAAAGCCAATGCACTATCTGCTTGGCAGAACTTCAGTAGCTGAAAAACAAAAGACGTATCTGTGTAGAGATACATGGATACGTCTTTGTTTAATTTCAATATAATTTCTATTTACTTTCTATTTACTTTTCCAAATTAAATTTAACGAAAGTAATAAATGACAAAAAATTTAAATTTATCCAAAGTTAAGACGAAACCAGTTGAGACCATAGTAAAGTTTTTTATTACAATGTCCGCATTCGCAGCAATCCTAATTTCTGTAGCTATAGTTTTCACTCTTCTAACTGAAGCAATTAACTTTTTTAGAGACCCTGCTGTAACTTTTAAGGAATATTTTACTGCTACAAGATGGACTCCAACTTTTAAAAATCCTGTATATGGTGTGCTACCTTTGGTTTCCTCTACTTTATATATTGCTTTAATAGCTTGCATAATTTCTTTTCCACTTGGTTTATTTTCAGCAATATATCTATCTGAATTTGCTTCAAGAAGAACGCGTAAAATCATAAAACCAATAATGGAGATTCTTGCAGGAGTACCAACAGTAGTCTTTGGTTATTTTGCATTAAATTGGATAACTCCAAATATTGTACAACGTTTCATACCTGGCTCAGGAGTTTTTAATGCTATATCTGCAGGTATTGCTGTAGGTATCATGATTATTCCGACAGTTGCTTCTATTTCAGATGATGCTCTTAATGCAGTACCTAAATCTTTAAGAATGGGTTCATTGGCACTAGGATCCACAAGGAGAATTACAGCACTAAAAATAATGCTCCCTGCAGCTTTGTCAGGAATTATTGCTTCGTTTATTTTAGGATTTTCTAGAGCAATTGGAGAAACGATGATAGTAACAATCGCGGGAGGACAGTATCCGGAGCTTAACCTTGATCCACGAAAGGCTATGTACACCATTACATCCTCAATAGTTAATGTTTCACTTGGAGATACCCCCCACGGTACAACTGCCTATAATGCGTTGTTTGCACTTGGAATAACTTTATTTATTATGACTTTTATTCTTAATATTTTTTCTGATTACATAGCTAGAAAATACAGGAAAGAATATGAACAATAGTCAATTATTGAAGGGTTCAAAAAAAGAGAGAGAGTTAAAAGAATTAGCCTTTTTAACTATTTTGTATCTTTGTATAACAGTAGCAATAGTTACTTTAATGACACTTATCTATGATGTTATCTCTACAGGTTACTCTCGTTTATTAAGTGATTATGAATTAGGACTAATTAATAAGGTAACAATTGATAACCCAAAAGACTTCTTAACAAGTTTAGATTCCAGAGACCCACTAAAAGCGGGCATAGGACCAGCGTTTGCTGGAACCATCTGGCTTATGGTTATAGTAATTACTGCTACATTCCCACTCGGTGCAGGTGCGGCGATATATCTGCAAGAATTTGCTCCAAGAAATAAATTAACAAGGTTTATTGAGTTAAATTTAACTAATTTAGCAGGAGTCCCATCAGTAATTTATGGATTAATGGGTCTAGCAGTTTTTGTTAGACTTGCTGGCTTTGGAAGATCAGTATTATCTGGTGGATTAACTTTAACTTTATTAATTCTTCCTGTGGTCATTGTTGCTTCAAGAGAAGCTTTAAAAGCGGTTCCTGACACAATTAGACAAGGTGCATTAGCTTTGGGGTCAACAAGATTCCAAGCAATATTTAGACAAGTTGTTCCCTCAGCAATTCCTGGAATGGTAACAGGAATGGTCCTTGGTTTATCTAGAGCGATTGGTGAAACAGCCCCATTAATTTTTATGGGTGCACTCACTTATGTTAATTATTATCCAGACACCCCTCTTAGTGGATTTACTGCCATACCAATCCAAGTTTATAACTGGATAGGGTACCCACAATCTGAATGGAAAGATACATCATCTGCGGGAATAATACTATTGCTTGGTTTGCTTTTAAGCATGAATGCTTTGGCTTTAATTATTAGAAATAGATTTGAAAAAGATTGGTAATAATCAGGGAGGAATAAATGGAAACTAAGATAACAACAAAAAAAGAGTTAGATTATGTTTTTACAGTTAGAGATGTATCGGTAAGTTACGGAGATTTTACGGCAGTAAAGAATGTCTCTATGGATATGTTTAAAAATAACATCACTGCCTTCATAGGCCCATCAGGTTGTGGTAAAAGCACCCTTATCAGATCATTTAATAGGATGAATGATCTGATTCCTAATGCTGTTGTAAACGGTGAAATAAATTATCAAGGCATAAACCTATACGATAAAGAAGTAGATCCAGTGCAAGTACGAAGAAGAATTGGTATGGTTTTTCAAAAACCAAATCCATTTCCAAAATCAATTCGAGAAAATATAACTTTTGGATTAAAGGTTAATAATATGACCGACAATTTAGATGACAGAGTTGAAAAAGCACTTACACAGGCAGCTCTTTGGGATGAAGTTAAAAACGACCTAGATAAAAATGCACTCGATCTTTCTGGAGGGCAGCAACAGAGATTATGCATTGCAAGAACAATCGCAGTCGAACCAGACACAATTTTGATGGATGAACCATGTTCAGCACTAGACCCAGTTGCAACTAAAAAAATTGAAGATTTAATGCAGATATTAGTAAAAGACTTTTCCATACTTATAGTGACTCATAACATGCAGCAAGCATCAAGAGTATCTAACTACTGTGCTTTTTTTACAACTAAGGCAACTGATGATGGAAGAAGGACTGGTGAATTAGTAGAATATAGCGATACAAAAACTATGTTTACAAAT
>DBUV01000058.1:5031-8834 GCA_002308095.1 Acidimicrobiia bacterium UBA1281 | reverse complement strand
AACAATAATCAATTCTATTTTGTGAGATTTTATGAACTCAATCTTATTTTCTGAAAAGTAAAATAAGACTGCATACTCTATTAAAAAAACTGCCCATATTCCCCAGTTAAGATATAAAGCTACTGGTTCTAATGTTTGCTGTGTGTACTCTATTACTAAAACGGGTATCAGCATTAGAACAGAAATCATTACAGGAACTTCAAAGAACTTTTCTGCTTTTTGGTATGAAATTTTAGACATAAAACATTATAAAACTAATTTACAAGCTTTTAATTACAAATTGCTCTAATAAAATATACTATATGAAAAAAGTTGTAGTGAACATATTCTTAGTTACATTAATGACTTCTTTTTTACTAATTATTTTGTACCCTCAAGATACAAGAGAAGAAATTCAAAGTGAAGAAACGATATTACCTGATATAGAGACTCCAAAAATAACAATCTACATTCCTTCCGAAGAAGACTACATGAAACAAATTAAACAGCTTACAGAAAGATATGATCTTTCTTTAACTTCATCAAAGCAAGCTGCGTATTATGACAATCTTTTAGGAGACATAGAAATTCAGCTAAACGAAATAGCCCAAAAAAATGCAACAATCTATGCATCTCTTGAATTTAATAAATTTAAAAAAGAGCATGATGAAATTAGAGGAGTTTATTTTAATGGGTACTTATTCAATAACCTTAATAAAAGGGAGAGTATAGAAGAGATTTTGATGAGTACTAATGTAAATACTCTCGTTATTGATGTAAAGACTGACAATGGGCATATACTTTTTGACACTGATGTAGAAGAAGTTTCGTATCTAAATAATGAAAGAGTTAAATTCTCTAAAAATGAGATTCAAGATCTTAGAGAAATTAAAGATCTCTACTTAATTGCTCGATTAGTAGTTTTTCAAGATCCTTTATTTGCAAAATTTTTTCCTGATGAGGCAGTATTTGACTCAAGATTAAATAAGCCTTATTCGCAAAATGGACAATTTTTTTTAGACCCATCTAGTGAAAAAGTTCAAAATTATATTGTAAATATTGCAGTAGAGGCTTGCAGACTTGGTTTTGACGAGATTCAATATGATTACATCAGATACCCAGACTCAAATAATAAATTTATGAGATTTGATACTAAAAATGATTTTGAAAATAGGGTTAATAATATAAATTCATTTCTTTCAAAATCCAGAAAAATGCTACATAATGAAGGCTGTTTGCTCTCAGCAGATACTTTTGGTTACATTCTTACAAATAAACAGGACGGAGGAATCGGCCAGAATCTTGAAAGTATTGTTGAAAATGTAGATTTTATATCTCCAATGGTTTATCCATCACACTACACAAATGGTTCCTTTGGCTATCAAAACCCTAACAAGCATCCATATGAGGTCATAACAGCTGCACTAACAGATGCATTGGACAGAGGTATTGATAAGGATAAGATCAGGCCTTTCTTGCAGGGTTTTTGGCATAGCAATGAAGATATTAGGAACAATATTAAAGCTGCCTCTGACTTAAAAATGGACTGGTTAATTTGGAATATATTATCAGTGTATGAATTAGATTCATTTAGTAAACTAAGTGAATGACATTTAAAAATACCTTTAAAAAAAATCTAGATTCTATACATAAGCAACTTACAGAAGTTAGCGATTGGATGTACGAAAATCCTGAGCTTGGATTTAATGAATTTAAAACATCAGAATACTTGGTTAAATTTATTGAGTCTTTTGATGGAGAAGTTGCCTACCCAACTGGAGGTCTTGATACCGCTTTTGAAATTACCTATGGTAGTAAAGGACCCCTTACTGTTCTCTGTGTTGAATATGATGCTTTACCTGAAATTGGTCATGCATGTGGTCATAACATAATTGCAACTGCATCAATTGGAGCGGGTCTAGCTATAAAAGATCTCGTAGAGGATTTAGGTATAAGAGTTAAATTACTTGGCACCCCTGCAGAAGAAGGTGGTGGTGGAAAAATTATACTCCTTGAGAATGGAAATTTTGAGGATGCTTCATGTTCTATGATGATACATCCAGGATATGAAGATGTTGTGAATCCGACTTTTACAACCATTCAGCAATACAAAGTGGAATTTTTTGGTAAAGATGCTCATGCTGCTGGTGCACCTGAGGAAGGTATAAACGCCTTAGATGCTCAAATCCAGCTTTTTGTAAATGCATCAACCTACCGACAACAAATGGTATCTACAAATAGAATGCACGGCGTCATCACCAATGGGGGCTTTAAGCCAAATATTATTCCCTCCTACACAAGTTCCGAATGGTATCTTCGAGCATTAAATGAAGGTGATTTATTAAAAATTGAAAGTGATTTTAAAAATTTTGTAAATGCAGCTGCAATGGCTACAAAGTGTGAGGTAAAAATAGAATCACCAGATTACAGATACACAGAAATTGATAACAATAAAGTAATGTATGAACTTTATAAAGAGAACTCTACAGCTGTAAACAGGCAAATGATACTGCAAAGTCAGGCAGCTAGACCAGGGCTTGGATCAACAGATATGGGAAATGTATCTCTTGCAATGCCGTCTATTCACCCCATGCTGTCTATAGATTCTGGTGATGCTGTTAATCATCAACCTGAATATGCGGCTGCTACATTAACTCCAGGAGGCCATAAAGCAATCTATGATGGGGCGTATGCAATGGGTGCAACAATAATTGATTTAGCTGAAAAAAATCTATGGAGTGAGCTTTAAAGAATTTGGCTCAAAAATAACTTTGTTCTGTCGCTCTTTGGATTGTTGAAAAACTCCTCTGGGGTGTTTTCCTCAACTAGTTGACCATCATCAAATAACATTACCCTGTCAGCAACCTCTTTAGCAAAACCCATTTCGTGGGTAACGACAATCATAGTCATACCTGATTTTGCTAGTTCTTTCATCACATCTAGTACTTCTTTAATCATCTCAGGGTCTAAAGCTGATGTTGGTTCATCAAATAACATTATCTTTGGCTCCATTGCAAGTGCTCTTGCAATAGCAACACGTTGTTGCTGTCCACCCGAAAGTTGTCCAGGAAACTTATCTGCTTGTTCAGGAATTCCTACTCGTTCAAGTAATTCCATAGCTTTTTCCTCAGCTTCAGTTTTACTCTTTTTTCTTACCCAAATAGGAGCTAGTGTAATATTTTGTAAAACAGTTAAGTGTGGAAATAAATTGAAGCTCTGAAACACCATTCCAACTTCTGAACGAATAGCTTCAATATTTTTTAAGTCATTTGTAAGTTCTATTCCATCAACGAATATCTGACCATCTTGATGTTGTTCAAGTCTGTTTATGCACCTAATGAAAGTTGATTTACCAGAACCAGAGGGTCCAGCAATTACTAAAACTTCACCTTCGGCAACATCCATGCTTATACCCTTAAGGGCTTGGAAGTCGCCATACCATTTTTTTACGTCAACTGATTTGATTATGCTCATAATTATCTCTCCCCTAATCCTAATCGTTTCTCAATTTTCATGCTTCTTCTTGCGAAGCTGTATGTAAATAACCAATAAAATATTGCACAAAAAAGTATGTTCTCTTGTATTGTTCCTAGAAAGTTAGCACCTTGTGACTGGTTAGGTATTACTTTTGATCCGATGTATAGAAGATCAAATAGCCCTACGATAGCTACCAAGCTTGTATCTTTAAATAAACTAATAACCTGACTTACAATTGGAGGAATAACAGCTCTTAATGCTTGTGGCATAATTATTAATGTTATCCTTTGTAGTGTGCTCAATCCGACAGCATCAGCAGCCTCAAATTGACCATTACTAATAGACTG
>DBUV01000058.1:0-4656 GCA_002308095.1 Acidimicrobiia bacterium UBA1281 | reverse complement strand
CTCAATACTTCATCAAACTCTACTCCCTTGGGCAAAAAGAGTGTGAGCATAACACTTCCAAAAAAGAGCCAGGTAATGAAAGGTACTGATCTTACTAATTCAATTACTGCGGTACAAATTATTCTTATAACTGGAAGTTTGGATGTTCTTCCTAGAGCTAAGATCACACCAAAAGGAAAAGATATAGCAATTCCAAAAAATGCAATTAGCCAAGTTAATGTAAATCCTCCATAGATCGAAGACCCAGGAACAACTATTAATGATTCAGATGATGCTCCTCTCATTAGCAATATAAGAATAAAGACTGTTACGCTCCATACGATTGAAAGATTTTTTGCCGACTCTTTAGAGTTAGCAATTGTTGGAGCTACAGAAATTAATAGCCAAGTTATAAAAAATAATATTTTTAATTGCCTTAATACTGGGAGAAAGAAAATCACTATGGTTAAAACCAACATTCCATAGGTAATGTATCTTTGATAGGGTACTATTTTCTCATTATTTAACATTCTTATAGCAAGAATGCCTAGTACTGAGAATCCCACTGCAATAGGTATATCTAATGTTAGAATATTTGACATTCCAAAATCTGGTTTCCTGTATATCCAGGAAACTATTACTAAAGGAGCAAGTACCCAAGATGAAAGAATTAATCTACTCATAGAATTCTTTCCTTTTGTTTTCAAAAAACTTCCAATAATATAAGCAAAAATCATACAGCCAAAAATAATTGTCCAAGGAATAGTTGTTGTGTTTGCCAATGGGAGGAATGGATCAGGATCTACTCTTTCATTGTTGGCTGTAAAAGTTACGGTAGGAACTTTGATAATCCAAATAGAGGCAACAACTAAAGAGATGTATAAAAAGCTGATTCTATCTTTTACAATCGCAGTTTTAGGGTAGGTTTTTCTTAATAAGTATATGGCAAGAAGCAAACCAACACCTAAAGCTATGCATATATATCTTGTGTTGCTGCTAAAAACTTCGACACTTGTGCCTTCAACATCTACATTTGTAGGGGCAACTAAAACAATAAATAGGAAACTACTGATTCCCTTAAGTAATCCGTCACACCATTCTTTTACTAACACTTTTTCTTTAAGAGAGTTGAAACCCCAACTAAGCCCTAATAAAAATATTAATAATCCAACTGTTATCCATACTCTTATAAAATCTGATTCTGGATATGCCTGCACCATATACAGTTGCAAGTTGTATGTAACTGCAGTCCACTCTCTCTCTGGAGATATAAAAAAACCAATTATTGATCTAAACACACTCACTACAGCAGCAATAGAAATTAAGGTTAAAATAGAAGAACTTAAGCTTGAAAATAAATTTTCTTTAAGCCATCTAGATACTCCAGCAAACTGTACTTCTGGCGGGCTCTCTAAGGTTTGATTATCTTGCATTACCTCTCCACCATCTTCATTTTTCTATTGTAGTAATTAATAATTGATGAAAGTATAAGACTTACTGTTGAGTAAAATGCCATCCAAATTAAAAATACAGCAACCGTTTGTCCTTCTTGGTTATAAATCGTTTGACCCACTGCAACAATTTCTGGAAAGGCAACAGCAATTCCTAATGATGTGTTCTTTGCTAAATTAAGATACTGGTTACCCATTGGAGGTAGCATAATTCTAAGAGCCTGAGGTAATACAATTAGTCTTAAAAGTGAACTTCTTTTTAAGCCCAATGAAAGTCCAGCTTCTGATTGCCCTTTAGCTACAGCCATAATTCCTGAACGAACAACTTCTGATATGAATACTGAAGTGTATAGAATTACACCCATCCATGTTGCAAAATAGCCCACACTCATGACTTTTCCAACATCAGGTGAGTATCTTGTAAATTTTGACTTACCAGCTTGAATTGCTTCTGGATAGCTTAATGTAAATGGCTCACCACTTAGTTCCCAGTTAAGCCTGTTTTGAACTCCATCTAAAAACTGTGGTATTCCCCAGTCCGCTTTAAAAAATGGCTCATCTCCTACAAGAAAGTCCGAAACAGTAACTCCAAAGGGTAAAAATAGACCGATAGCAAGAATGAGAACTAATAATCCTGCCATGATGATTTTAAAGATATCATCATCAGTTAATATTCCTCTATTTTCTGCACTTCTAGTTCTTTTTATCTCCTTTGCAATGTATTTATAAGAGTAGAAAAAACCAATAGATATTATCAGTGCCTGAAGCCCAATTCTAGGCAATAACTCAAAGCCATCAGATAGTAGTGATGCTGCGAAACCTATTGCTCCTACAGCTTTATATCCACCAAACCATCCTGCAACGTTCCATATAATGAACGTTAGAATTGAAGCTATGCCTGGATAGGCCTCTCTTCCCTGAGACTCCATAACGGAGACTCTCCATTTAAAAACTCTTCTAGCTGCAACAAAAGATAGAACGAACCATACACCAAATAGCCAGCTTGACTCTTGTGCATCAAGCCAAGGAAATGCAATACCTTTTGCACTAATGTCAAAGACCATCTCTCCACGATCATACTCTTCGAGCCTTGGAAAAGATAAGATTACAGCTTGCCAAAAGAAGATTTGTACTAACAAAGGAATATTTCTGATTGTCTCCACAAGTCCAGTTGAAGATCTCTGCACAACCCAGTTTTTGGAGAGTCTGGCAACACCTATTACTGTTCCTAGTATTGTTGCTACAAATATTCCAGATAAAGTAATACGTAACATATTAGCCATACCGACTTGTAAAGCCTGTAGGCCAGATTCAGGGTAGGTTACAAAACCCTCTGAAATAAGTACACCTGGAGTAGTCCCAAGAAATCGCCATGAAAAAGGTAAATTGGTTGCATTTAAATTATCAATAGCTTGTGAGATAAAATTGCTAACTATATTGAATAATAAAAATAAAAAAGCAATTTGACCTGCCCATTTCAGGAACCTAACGTCTCTCCAAAAAGCTGTATTAATTTTCATTTTTTTTATCAGTCATCAGTATTAGAAAATGATAGCACCCTAATAACTACATTTCTAGGTGGATTATAAAGAATAAAAAAAAGGGGTCCGAAGACCCCTTTTTTAAAACATTTAAGTTTTTACCTTGCAGGTGGTGCGTAAATTAATCCGCCATCTGTCCAAGGTGCGTTAGCTGAACCTTCTCTATAAAGTCCGACAGGATTTAAGTTCTTTGAATAAATCTCGTCATAGTTACCAACTTGCTTGATAACGTTATAGTAAGCATCTGCACTTAGGCCCATGCTTGTTTGAAGTTCGCCGTCATTTTTACCAGTAAGACGTCCCATTTCTGGATTTGCCTCATAGTCAAATGAATCAACGTTTGCACGTGTTACACCATATTCATCAGCGATGAATGTAGCATATACTGTCCAGTTAACAATGTCTGCCCATTGGCTATCGTTTGAACGATAAACAGGTCCAAGAGGTTCTTTTGAGATTGGAGTAGCTGGGAAAATTGCCCAGTCATTCATCTTATCCTCTTTAGCTCTGTTACCAACAAGACCGGAACCATCTGTAGTTACAAGATCACACTCTCCAGCTTTGAATTTCTCCATAGCTTCTGGGAATGCTTCAACTGTTACAAGCTCTATAGTTGCGCCTACAAGACCTGCTCCTTCAGTAATGTTTTTCTCTGTTGTTGTTCCAGCATTTGTACAAACTCTTAAGCCGTCGATGTCTGCAAGAGTTGATGAGCCAGAAAGTCCATCGGAATTTCTACCCATTAATTGCTGACCATCATAATAAGTTGTTGGTCCAAAATCGTTACCTAGGTCGGTATCACGAGATTGTGTCCAAGTTGTGTTCCTTATTAATAGGTCAACTTCACCAGCTGACAATGCTGTAAATCTTTCAGCAGCTGTCAAAGCAGTGAACTCAACTTTACTGTAATCACCGAATACTGCTGCTGCTACTGCATAACAGTAGTCTGCATCAATACCGGTTACAGAACCATCGGCTTGAGTCTCTGAGAACGCTACAGCAGAACCTGAAACACCACACTTGAGGAATCCTCTTTCGGTAACTGTTTCAAGAGTTGTTTTTTCAACAACTACTTCTACTGCTGCATCTTCTGTAGTGTCTGTAGCGCAAGCTACAGCTACTAATGCGAGTACAAGCAGAGATACGATTGTTTTTTTATTCAATGTTTCTCCTTTTAATTAAAAGTAGACTGCTTCATTTAAAAGCAATCTACATCTAATATACTAAAAAAAAGTTCGCTGTATATGAAATATTTGTCTTTATATATCTAATTAGTTGCATATATTTGGAGATTCGCTAAGAAATCAGTAAAGATAAATAAAAATTACCATTAAAATTTGAAGTTGTACACAAGGAGTTCAAATGACTACCACTGTAGTTCTCGGAGCCCAATGGGGAGATGAGGGTAAGGGTAAAGTCACAGATTTTTTTGCTTCATCAGCTGATTACGTAGTTAGATTTCAAGGTGGCAACAATGCGGGACACACTATTGTTGTGGGCGATGAAAAGCTTGCGTTATCACTAACACCTTCTGGTGTACTCTATCCTGACTGCGTTCCAGTAATTGGATCTGGTTGTGTAATAGATCTTGGCTTTTTAAAAGAAGAGCTTGAGATGTTGAATTCCAAAAATGTAAGCACTAAAAAACTAGCAATTTCTGCAAATGCTCATGTAATTATGCCTTA
>DBUV01000064.1:2022-13401 GCA_002308095.1 Acidimicrobiia bacterium UBA1281 | reverse complement strand
GATTACAACTTAATTAACCAAGAAGACAAACTTACTATACAAGATCCATCAAATTTAGAACCAGACAAACAAGTTATTGTCAATATAGAGAAACCAGATGGAAATCACGTTTCAATAAAGACCAATCACTCTCTATCTGATGAACAAATAACATGGTTTAAAGCGGGTTCAGCTTTAAATTATATTAAGTCCCATTAATGGAAGAAATTTCAGAAAAACTTAGTTCACTTCGACAAGAGTACGGAAATAAAGAACTCGATAAAAGTAACCTGAATAACGATCCAATTTCTCAATTTAAAGTATGGTTGGATGAAGCTATAGAGATTGATGCCAACGAGCCCAATGCTATGGCAATTTCAACTATTTCCAAAGAAAATAAACCTCGCTCAAGATATGTGCTTTTTAAAGATCTAGTAAATGATGAAATCATATTTCACACCCATTACGAAAGTCCAAAAGCAATTGAAATATTAGCTAATCCAAATATATCTGGGATATTTTATTGGCCTGAGATACACAGACAAATCAGATTTGAAGGAACCTGTAAAAAAGCTCCAGCTAAAGTATCAGACGCATACTTCAATTCCCGACCCAGAGGAGGTCAGCTTAGTGCGATTGTATCAAGACAAAGTAAAGTTATAAAGAATAGAAAAGAGATTGAGGAAAAGATAAATATTCTTGATAAAAAATATGAAAATCTAAAAATTGAAAGACCTGAAAATTGGGGAGGTTTTTCAATAAATATCTCCTACTGGGAATTTTGGCAAGGGAGAGATAATAGAACACATGATAGGTTTTCGTACTCTAAGCAAGATAATAATTGGAAAATAGAAAGGTTGTCGCCCTAAAAAATGAGAGAAGTCAAAGTAACAAAAAATTTTATTAATTCTAAAAATACGTCAGTGCTGTATGAATCAGGAAACACAAAAGTATTAATAACTGTTTCTATTTCTGACAGATTACCTAGGTGGTTAGAAAATTCTGACTCAGGTTGGGTAACTGCTGAGTACAGTATGCTGCCTGGCTCATCTGGTAGTAGAGTCCCAAGAAAATCTTATGAAGGAGGAAGGTCGAAGGAAATATCAAGATTAATTGGAAGATCTTTAAGGTCAGTATGTAATTTAAAGCTTTTAAATGGATACTCAGTGACAGTAGACTGTGACGTTTTAGAGGCAGATGGAGGAACAAGAACAGCTTCTATCAATGGTTCATGGATTGCATTAAATGATTCTTTTAATAAGTTAGTAGAAAAGGGTGAAATGAATCAAAACCCCCTAGTAAATCATGTAGCTGCATTATCAGTCGGTATTGTAGATGGAGAGTACGTTGTTGACTTAGATTATAAAAATGATTCCAATGCGGAAGTTGATCTAAATATAGTTCTTAATGACAAATTCGAAATCCTTGAGATTCAAGGTACTGCCGAAAAGAAACCTTTTTCAAAAGAAGATTTAGATAACTTATTTGATATCACTAAACCAGAAATTGAGAAAATAATTAATATTCAAAAAAGCTAATGAAGATACTTCTTGCAACAAAAAATAGGAATAAATTTAATGAAATTTCTAAAATACTTCTTGAGACAGGAAATTTCCACCAAGCTGTATTCAAAGATAATCTTATAGATGTTGATGAAGATGGAAATACAATCCTAGAAAATGCGAAAAAAAAAGCTTTTGAAGTATACGAGGAATATAAAATTCCAGTAATCTCAGATGATTCGGGATTATTTGTTGATTCCCTTGATGGGTTACCAGGTCTAAGGTCTAAAAGATATGCCGGAGGAAATGCGTCTGATCAAGAAAATATCGATAAGTTGCTTAAAAATCTTAATAAAGAAAATGACAATAGCGCATACTTTAAGACTGTTTTATATTTCTATGATGGAAAGAATGAAATAACGACAGAAGGTACCTTAGTAGGTAGAATAACACACATGCAGCGAGGCAAAAATGGGTTTGGGTATGATTCAATATTTGAATACGGAGACAAAACTTTGGCAGAATTAACTTCTGCAGAAAAAAACGAAATTAGCCATAGAAGAATTGCAACTGAAAAATTAATAGGAATAATTAATGAAGACATATAAGTATTTAGTTTTCTTACTTGCATTTACACTATTTTCAGCTTGTGAGGCAACTTGGACAATGGAAATAGAGTTAAATGAAGATAATTCTGGAAACTACAGAATAGCTGTTCTTCTAGACCAGGAAGCCCAACTTTATGCCGTAGAAACAGGTCAAACTTCTATCGGTGGCTTAAACGCAATCCTCACATCAATGCCTGAGGGTTTTGGTTCAACAATTTATGAAGATAAAGATAAATTAGGCATACTGGTAAGAAATAATTTCAGCTCAATTGAAGAATTTGAAAGTCAACTTGAAGTTCTAAGAAAAGATGAAAATACTGAACTATTGTTACTTCCGATATCTGATATTTCAATAACTACTGATGGATCTGAAAAGATAGTCTCAGGTTCTTTTGCAAAAATTTTAAATGGGGCTGACGAGGAAATTGAAGGGATAGAAGATATATACTCTGGAAGTCTCAGCATTAAACTTCCCGGAAGAATTGAAGAGCCAAAAATTGAAGATATAAATGACAATACAGTAATATTTCAACATTCAGGACTCCTCCAGCAAACTTTTTTCATGTCATCGAACACCCAAGAACTACGGGACGTATACATTATTGGAGTTCTGTTTTCGATACTACTACTTGGCTATATAATTGCTAGACAACGTAACAATAAGAAGTAATATTGAAACATGATGAATATCATAATTATTAATTAAGGACAGCGAGATAATCGTTGTTACCCTTGCATGGCAGGGGTTTTTTTTTAGACATGAAAATAGATATATTTGACACAACTTTAAGAGATGGCTTTCAACAAGAAGGGATATCTCCCTCTGTAAAAGATAAGCTTGCTATTGCTAAATTACTTGATGATTTAGGGGTAACCTTTATAGAAGGTGGTTGGCCTGGTGCATCACCAAAAGAGGAAGAATTCTTTAGCAAAGCTAAAAAAGAACTTAGCCTCAAGAATGCAAAATTAGTAAGTTTTGGTTCCACAAGAAAGTTAAATGCAAAAGTAGATGAAGACCCCCAAGTTAAAGCACTTATTGATTCTGGAACCGATATTGTTTGCATAGTTGGAAAATCATCTAAGTTACATATCACAAAAGCAATACAGGCTGATGTCGAAAGCGCTATTTTAATGGCAGTAGAAACCATAGAATATCTCTCTGATAACGGAAAGAGAGTCTTTTTTGATGCTGAACATTTTTTTGATGGCTACAAAGAAGACTCAAGTACAAGCTTTAAAATAATGGATGCAGTTATTGAAGCTGGTGTTGAATGTTTTATTTTTTGTGACACAAATGGAGGCACCCTGCCTTCTGAGGTTGAAAAGATTTTATCTGAAGTGTTGCCACGATATGAAAATCAAAAATTTGGAGTACATTTTCAAAATGATAATGGATGTGCAGTTCCAAATTCAATGGCAGCGGTTAATTTAGGAGTTGACCATGTTCAAGGAACCATAAATGGCTACGGGGAGAGAACTGGTAATGCCGATCTCTGTACTTTGTTGCCAAACTTATCTCTAAAAATGGGACATGAAACTATAAGTTCAGAATCTTTAAAAAAGCTAACACCCATTGCTACACATATTGCAGAGTTAGTTAATGTTTCAATAGACTCAAGACATCCTTATGTAGGATCTGCGGCTTTTACACACAAGGCAGGTCTACATGCATCTGGTATGGCAAAAGATAGCTCACTTTATGAACATATTGAATCATCAGCTGTAGGAAACTTTACAAGAACTACTGTTTCAGAATTAGCTGGTAGAGCAAGCGTAATAACTAAGGCTAAGGAATTTGGTTTAGATTTTTCTAATGATGATGCAAAAGAGCTCATTAGCCATGTCCAAAATCTTGAACACGCTGGTTTTCAGTTTGAAGCTGCAGATGCTTCTCTTTTTTTACTTATGAATAAAGTGAAAGGTAAAATACCTGAATATTTTGCTTTTGAAAGCTTCAGAGTATTTTCTGAAAGAAGAAATTCTGAAAATGTTATTTCCGAAGCAGTTACAAAATTAGTAGTTAATCAAAATCGCTATGTGACAACTGGAGAGGGAGTAGGACCTGTTGATGCCCTAAGCAAAGCATTAATCGCTGCTTTAGAAAAAGATTTTCCAAACGTTGTAACAATTAAATTAGTTGATTATAAAGTAAGAATTATTGATTCTTCTGACGGTACAGAGGCAAAAACTAGGGTATTGATTGAATTTACTGACTCAACGAAAAAATGGAGCACTATAGGCGTTCATGAAAATATTATAAATGCATCATGGAATGCTCTTTGTGATGGGTTTAACTATTATTTTATGACAAGCTGAGTAGATATTTCACTTCTTTTATATTTATAATTAAATAAAAGGAGTAATTCGTTGAGTGAAAAAATTGAAAATTTATTAGAAGAAAATCGTAAATTTAGTCCTTCTGAATCTTTAACTAAAAATGCCAATGCAACAAGTGGTTGGTATCAAGAAGCAAACGAAAACCGCTTAGAATTCTGGAAAAAACAAGCATTAGAGAGAATTACATGGTTTAAAGAGCCAACAGAAGTATTAGATGATTCAAACGCTCCCTTTTACAAATGGTTTAAAGATGGTGAATTAAACCTTTCATATAATTGCCTAGACAGGCATTTAGAAAATGATGGAGACAGGATTGCTTTTTATTGGGAGGGTGAACCAGGAGACACTCAAGAAATTACATATCGTAATTTATATGAAAGAGTTTGCAAGCTTTCAAATGCATTAAAAAAATTAAACGTTGGCAAAGGTGATAGAGTTGCCATTTATCTTGGTATGACGCCAGAGATAGTAGTGTCAATGCTTGCGTGTGCAAGAATTGGAGCGGTTCATTCAGTCGTTTTTGGAGGTTTCTCATCTGAGGCATTGGCGGATAGGATTAATGATGCACAAGCAAAATTAGTTATTACAGCTGATGGTGCTTGGAGAAGAGGAGATATCGTACCACTCAAGGAAAATGTTGATGGATCTCTTGAGCTTACTGATTACATTGAAAATGTAATTGTAGTTAAAAGAACCAATCAAGAAGTCACCATGAAAGAGGGTAGAGATCATTGGTATGAAGAGATAACTTCTAACGAGTTGGCCAATTGTGAACCTGAAGTAATGAATGCTGAAGATATGCTCTACATACTTTACACCTCTGGTACTACCGCAAAGCCAAAAGGGATAGTTCACACACAAGCAGGATATTTAACTGGAGTTACAACTACCCATCATGAAGTATTCGACATAAAAGATGATGATGTTTACTGGTGTGCCGCAGACTGTGGGTGGGTTACAGGACACAGTTATATTGTTTATGGACCCCTTGCTAATAAGACTACAAGCGTTATGTATGAAGGTGCTCCAAACGCGCCAGATGAAAAGAGACTTTGGAGTATTATTGAGAAATACAAAGTAAATATCTTCTATACAGCTCCAACAGCAATTAGAGCATTTATGAAGTGGGGAACTGAGCATCCAGAGGCACATGACTTATCTTCATTAAGACTATTGGGCACAGTTGGTGAGCCAATCAACCCTGAGGCTTGGATGTGGTACCACAAAAACATAGGTAATGAGCAATGTGCCATAGTTGACACATGGTGGCAGACCGAAACTGGCTCAATAATGATTTCACCCTTACCAGGTGTTACAGAGACAAAACCTGGATCAGCATGTGGACCTCTTCCTGGAATAGAATCAATAATTGTTGATGAAAAAGGTAGTGAGGTTGGAAAAGGAGAAGGTGGTTATTTAGCAATCAAATCACCTTGGCCATCAATGCTCAGGACTGTTTATGGAGATAATCAGCGTTACATTGATACGTACTGGTCACAGCATGAGGGGATTTATTTTGCAGGAGACGGTGCAAAATATGATGATGAAGGGTATGTTTGGCTTTTAGGTCGAGTAGATGATGTTATGAATATTTCAGGACATAGAATTTCTACAGCAGAGGTTGAAAGTGCTTTAGTCTCTCATGAATCAGTTGCTGAAGCTGCTGTAATAGGAAGATCTGATGAGATATCAGGTGAGGCAATTGCAGCATTTGTTTCTTTGATAGGAACTGACGATGGTGATGAAAATTTGATTTCAGAATTAAGACAACATGTTAGTGATAAAATTGGACCAATTGCTAAACCAAAGAGCATTGTAATAACTGCAGATTTACCCAAAACTCGAAGTGGTAAAATTATGCGAAGACTTCTTAAAGATATCTCAGAAGAGAGAAAGCTAGGTGACGTAACAACTTTGGCTAATGCTGATATAGTATCTGAACTCCAATCAAGGTCATCGGATGCTGATGATGAATGAAAGAACTTTTAACTGGATTTTAGAAAAAGAAGCTGTACAAATTTTAATTGGGTTAGATAAAGACCAGAGAAGAGAATACTTTAGAAATTTACCAATCGAAAATGTGCCAATGGGATCTTTGATGGGTGCTTCTGGAATAGATATTGACGATAATGGACACGTATCCTTTACAATCACACCCCAAGAATTTCATTACAATCCATTAGGAACTGTCCATGGAGGAATGGCTGCTACGATGTTGGATTCTTGCAATAGTATTTCAGCAAACTGTCAGGTCGGTAAGGGCTTTATAACTATGACAACAGACATTCGGATTAACTATTTAAGACCAATGACAATTAATACAGGTGAGGTAACCGCCACTGCAAATATTGAAAAAGTTGGTAGAAAAGTAATTTTTGTTAATGGAGCACTAGTTGACAAGAATAAAAAAGTATATGCTACAGCAAACTCAACAGAGTTGGTTGTTGAAGTATAAAAGACTATTAAAAAACTTTAATAGAATTTCACCAATTCGTTTAACCTTAGTGCGGATGAGAGGACTCGAACCTCCACGAGCAAAGCTCACTGGATCCTAAATCCAGCGCGTCTACCAGTTCCGCCACATCCGCTAAAATGTCGCGTGGGTCGCCGGGGACTTGAACCCCGAACCTGCGGATTAAGAGTCCGATGCTCTGCCAGTTGAGCTAGCGACCCTTTTATACAGATTAACCGAAGTAAGATTACTTAACTATTATTTTTTTATTTATTGTTTCCATAAAACCAGTATCATGGAACAATAATTAGACGTACGGGCTGTGGCTCAGCTTGGCTAGAGCGCCTGCTTTGGGAGCAGGAGGTCGTGAGTTCGAATCTCACCAGCCCGACAACCGTATTAATGCGGGTGTAGCTTAATGGCAAAGCTCCAGCCTTCCAAGCTGGCTATGAGGGTTCGATTCCCTTCACCCGCTCGAGGCTCTCGTAGCTCAAATGGATAGAGCAACAGACTTCTAATCTGTAGGTTATAGGTTCGAGTCCTATCGAGAGCGCACGTGGTGGTCGTAGCTCAGTTGGTTAGAGCACCTGGTTGTGGTCCAGGATGTCGCGGGTTCGAATCCCGTCGATCACCCCAATTTAGTTAATAAGGAGAAAATTGAAATATAAGATTAAAAAGGAATCAGATTTTGAGAAAATTCTTGAAATAAAAGTAGAGATTGAAGATCTTAATGAACAAAGAGATGAAGCTATTTCTAAAATAGGAAAACAAATCAAAGTTGCTGGCTTCAGACCAGGTAAAATTCCAGCAAACATAGTAATAAGAGAAGTAGGCGAAGATTACATCAACGAAGAAGCTGTAGAGCTCTTCTTGCCACAAACATTGTTTACTATTTTGAATGATGAGGAGATTTCTCCAGCAACAAGACCAGCAATCAAAGAGATTAAAAAACAGAAAAATCATTTTGAAGTTGATGTTTTAATAACACTTTGGCCAAAACTTTCTAAATCTCCGAAACTATCCCAAACTGTTGAAGTAGATTCAATAAAACCTTCGAATGAAGAAATTGAGGAACAGATTGAAAGAATTAAATCACAATTTGCAGAGGTTTCGAAAGTCGAAAGACCTCTTAATTCGGGTGATTATGCAATGATGAATTTATCAGCAACTAAGAATGGTTCTGAGGTTAAAGATTTTACCTACAATGACTATCTTTATGAAGTAGGTAGCGGTTCATTAACACCAGCTTTGGATTCTAAACTTGAAGGAGTTGCTCCTGGAGCAATAATTAAGTTTAATGATTCAATCCCGCAGCTTAATGAAGAGAGTGTTGAGGTAACGGTACTAGTAAAAGAAGTAAGAGAAAAAATATTGCCTGACTTAACAGATGAATGGGTTTCTGAGACTACAGAATTTGAAAACATAGATGAACTTAAAAGTGAGTTAGTTATCAATATTGAAAATGTAAAAAAACAGCAAGTTGCTCAACAATATCAATCTGAATTAACAAATAAACTCATAGAGGAAGTAAACATGAAACTACCCGAGCAGCTAGTTATAGCTGAGATGGATAGTATATTGCAAAACTTCTTAAACGAATTAAAGCAAAGCAATATACAGCTTGAGGACTATTTTAAAATAACTGGTTTAACAGAAGAGACGTTAAGAGATGATTTAAATAAACAAGCTTCAAGAAATTTAACAATGGTTTTAATTCTAGACAAAGTGATAGAAGACCTAGATTTGAAACTAGATGAAAAAGATATTTCTTTGGTTGATGAGCATATGGAAACACATAGTAACGATGAAGATGACTCTGACCAAACTAGCCATAGATTAAATTTAGAAGCAGAGTCACTCCGAAACAAAGCTATGCTGCATGTTTTACAGCAAGGAATCTCAGTAGATAAAGACGGTGAAAAAGTATACCTACAAGATGTATACAATAGAGATACAGATTTAGGAGAGGAAGAATAAAATGGAAAAATTACCTTCAAATTATGTAATACCTACAGTTATCGAGAATACTAATAGGGGTGAAAGAGCTTTTGATATCTATTCAAGGCTATTAAAGGATAGAATTATATTTCTTGGTACCCCAATTGATGATGGTGTAGCCAACTCGATCATGGCCCAACTTTTGCATTTGGAATCAGAAGATCCTGATAAAGATATCTTCATGTATATAAACTCACCAGGTGGGTCTATTACCTCGCTATTTACAATTTTTGACACTATGAACTATATCAGACCAGACATTTCTACTGTTTGCATGGGTCTTGCTGCATCAGCAGCCTCAGTAATCCTTGCAGGTGGTACTAAAGGTAAAAGATACAGTTTGCCAAATGCAAGAATTATGCTTCATCAACCATCTGGTGGAATGGAAGGTACTGTTGCTGATATGGAAAGAAACTTTGATCTAATAGTTTCAATGAGAACACAATTAAATCAATTATTGGCAGATTTTACCAATCAAGATGTTGAAAAAGTAACTACTGATACAGATAGAGATTTTTGGATGACCGCACAAGAAGCTTTAGAATACGGTATAGTAGATGAAGTACTAACTCAAAGGGAGTTAGTCGACAAAAAATAAAACAACAGGGTATTAAATATGGCTAATAAAGAATCGTCATCCGAACCTCTAAAATGTAGTTTCTGCGGAAAATCTCAGAAGCAAGTCATAAAACTAATAGCCGGTCCAGGCGTTTACATTTGTGATGAGTGTATTGAGCTTTGTACTGAAATCATTGAAGAAGAGAAAATCGATACCATCGATAGTTCTGATGAAGTAAATCTTCCATTACCCAAAGAAATAAACCATTCTTTGAATGAGTTTGTAATTGGCCAAAGCGATGCAAAAAAAACCTTAGCTGTAGCAGTCTACAATCACTACAAAAGAATTTATAAAGATGACACACTCAATGATGATCTTGAGATACAGAAGTCTAATGTATTAATCCTGGGTCCGACAGGTAGTGGTAAAACATTGTTGGCACAAACTCTAGCTAAGATTTTAAACGTACCATTTGCTATTGCTGACGCTACAACATTAACTGAAGCAGGATATGTAGGGGAGGATGTAGAAAATATACTTTTATCCCTAATCAATGCAGCCGATTTTGATATCAAAAAAGCTGAAAAAGGAATAATCTATATTGATGAAATTGATAAAATCACAAGAAAATCAGATAATCCATCAATTACAAGAGACGTATCTGGAGAGGGTGTTCAGCAAGCACTTCTTAAAATACTTGAAGGCACCGTTGCTCAAGTTCCACCTCAAGGTGGTCGTAAACATCCACAACAAGAGTATTTACAAATAGATACAACAAATATTTTATTTATAGTTGGTGGAGCATTTGATGGGCTTGAAGAGATAATCACTAAAAGATTAGGTGAAAACTCTATTGGTTTCTCAGCTTCATTAGAAGGCTCAAATAAAATAAATCAAAATGAAGTATTTCAAAATGTTGAAACTAAAGACCTAATTAAGTTCGGTTTAATTCCTGAATTTATTGGAAGACTTCCAATTGTTACAAATGTCAATGAATTGGAAAAAGAATCATTAGTTAAAATTTTAACAGAACCAAAAAATGCTATCACAAAGCAATTCCAAAAAATGTTTGCGCTAGATGATATTGAACTTATATTTACTGATGAGTCACTAGAAGCACTTGCTGATTTAGCACTTGAGAGAAATACTGGTGCTAGAGGGCTAAGATCGATACTTGAAAAAATACTTCTTAATGAGATGTATGAGTCACCATCTCGTAAAGATATTGACCAAATAATACTAGATAAAGAAAATGTTCTAGACGGTATCCAGCCAAAGATGGTCTTAAATCAAAGTAAAGATTCAAAAGACTCAAAACCTGCATAGCTTCATGCAAGATGAAAAGTACGAACCCCTAAAGCTAGAAAAAAAATGGCAAAAAATCTGGGAAGACAAGGATAAATTTAAACCAACTCCATCAGATAAACAATTTTCAATCGTAATTCCTCCACCAAATGTTACGGGTTCTCTTCATATGGGCCATGCATTAGAACACTCTATTATCGACGTTATCGTCAGATATATGAGACTGAAAGGCTTTGAGACAATGTGGGTACCTGGCACTGACCATGCCGGTATCATTACACAGCTATTAGTCGAAAAAGAACTTGCTACCAAAGACATAACTAAAGAAGCATTAGGTAGAGAGAAGTTTATTGAAGAAGTATGGAAATGGAAAAAAGAATCTGGAGAAAATATTTCTAATCAGATGAAAACTCTTGGTATGAGCTGTGATTGGAGTATGGAAAGATTCACTATGGATGAAGGCCTTTCAAAGGCTGTACAGCAAGTGTTTATTGAATTGTACGAAAAAGAATTAATTTATAAAGGTACAAGGATGGTCAACTGGGATACAGAATTGATGTCAGCAGTTTCTGATCTAGAGGTAAATATGACCTCTAAACAGGGTAAATTATGGAATCTACGATACAAGGTTGGAGATGA
>DBUV01000064.1:1054-1962 GCA_002308095.1 Acidimicrobiia bacterium UBA1281 | reverse complement strand
GATGAAAGGTATAAAAAATTAATAGGTAAAAAGGTCTTACTTCCAATAGTTAATAGGGAAATAGAAATTATTGCTGATGAATATGCAGATCCAGAAAAAGGGACTGGAGCAGTTAAGATTACACCAGCCCATGACTTTAATGATTTTCAAGTAGGTAAAAGACATAATATGCAAAGTATAAATATTATGCATAGTGATGGATCACTTAATGAAAATACTCCTAGTGAATATCAGGGCTTATCAATGCTAAAAGCTAGAGAAAAAGTTATAAATGAAATGGAATTACTGGGATTACTAAGTTCTATAGAAGAAACCATTCATGTTGTACCTTATGGAGATAGATCAGAAACTATAATAGAACCTTATTTAACGGATCAGGGGTTTGTTGACGCTAAAAAATTATCTATTCCTGCTATAGAGGCCGTAAAATCTGGAGAAACTAAGTTTATACCAAAATCATGGGAAAATACTTTTTATGAATGGATGAATAATATAGAGCCTTGGTGTATTTCNNTCTACGATACAAGGTTGGAGATGAGCATATAGTAATTGCAACAACTCGTCCTGAAACATTATTGGGTGATACAGCAATTGCAGTAAATCCCGATGACAAAAGATATAAAAATCTTATTGGAAAAAAAGCAATTGTTCCTCTTGTTAATAGGGAAGTGCCAATAATTGCTGATGAATATGTAGACGTTGATTTTGGATCAGGTTGTGTAAAAATTACACCAGCCCATGACTTTAACGATTATGAGATAGGGATCAAACATTCTCTTGAAATAATTAACTGTATGAATCTTGATGGTTCGATAGTTAATGAGGAATATATTCCAAAACAATTAAGAGGATTAGATAGATTTGAAGCGAGAAAAAGTATTATTCAAGAATTAGAAGATTTAAATCAA
>DBUV01000064.1:0-683 GCA_002308095.1 Acidimicrobiia bacterium UBA1281 | reverse complement strand
GTTCTAGAACCAATGATAACTGAACAATGGTTCGTAAAAGCCAAAGAATTAGCTAAAGATGCAATTAAGTCTGTAGAAACAGATGAAATTAAGTTTATTCCTAAAAATTGGGAAAAAACATACTTTGAATGGATGTACAATATCCAAGATTGGTGTATATCACGACAAATTTGGTGGGGGCATCGTATTCCTGCATGGTACGACCAGGCTGGAAATGTCTATGTTGGTGTATCTGAAGAAGAGGTACGAGATAAAAATAATCTCTCTAAAGATGAAGTACTAAATCAGGATGAAGATGTTCTTGACACATGGTTCTCATCAGCATTGTGGCCATTTTCAACACTTGGTTGGCCAGATAGTACAGCAGAGTTAAAAAAGTATTATCCAACCTCTCTACTTGTTACAGGGTTTGACATAATTTTCTTTTGGGTAGCTCGCATGATAATGATGGGTATGCATTTCCAAAAAGAAGTTCCATTTAAAGACATACTTATCCACGGACTAGTAAGGGACTCAAAGGGTCGTAAGATGTCAAAAAGCTTAGGGAATACTATAGATCCACTTGAGCTCTCTCAAAACCATGGAGCTGATGCATTGAGGTTTTCACTTATTGAAAAAGCTTCACCTGGGCAAGATGTTCCATTTGATGAAGAATGGACTGTTGCAGCAAAAAAATTCGGTAA
>DBUV01000022.1:7073-7399 GCA_002308095.1 Acidimicrobiia bacterium UBA1281 | reverse complement strand
TTAACAAAAGTGGTGTTGGTACTGAATTTTTTGGCGAAATAGCTGCATTCCCTAAGGGACCTGTTGCATTAGCACTTTCAACCGGAGTACCTATTGTTCCTGCAACGTTTTTAAAAATTAACAATAAATACACACTAGTTTTTGAAACACCATTCTATGTACCTCATTTTGAGAATGAAGCACAAAGTATACAGCAAGGTTTAAAAGTATTAGCAAAAGCCTTTGAAAAATTAATCTCTTTGGACATAAACCAATGGCATTCAATTCAGCCAGTTTGGACAAATGAGTACTAAAGTCTTATTAATTTCACCCTATGGAATGAACTA
>DBUV01000022.1:6576-6699 GCA_002308095.1 Acidimicrobiia bacterium UBA1281 | reverse complement strand
TAAAAATTCTTAGTCCAGATTCAAAAGATTTCAATATTGGAAAACCTATGAGCATACCCTTTAATGGTTCAAAAGCATCTACAAATCTTCTGCCCAACAGACTGGTAGTAAAAGAAGCCCTTC
>DBUV01000022.1:5580-6177 GCA_002308095.1 Acidimicrobiia bacterium UBA1281 | reverse complement strand
AAATTTTTTACTTTTTTACAAAATAAATTAATTCATAAGGAGAGAAATGCTTTTGCCGTTACAGCAGTTAGTAAGGTTGCATCTACCGGATTACCAAACGATTTAACTCTTAAAATTATTCCAAACACTATAAAAGTAAAAAAATCAAATCTAAATAACATGAACAACTTTTCTTTTTTATTTATTGGTAGAGATGAGAAACGGAAGAATTTTAAATTATTTAAAAAATTGGCAACCAGGATGGATAGCTTTCAGTACAACTTTACAGCTATTACGAATCATAATAAAAAATCACCAGGTATCACTATTTATGACAACCCTGATGAAAACTTAAAAAAAAGTATATTTTCTCAATGCAATATATATCTAGCAGTCAATACCCATGGTGAAAGTTTTGGAATAACACTTATCGAAGCAATAACAGAAGGATGCTTGGTTGTTTGTAGTGATATCAAGGCATTTAAAGACGTACTAGGACCTACAGGTATTTATTTTGAAAATAATTCAATTGATTCCCTTCTTGATACTGTTGAAAAACTAAAAGTACTTGATTTAAATAATGAGCATCAAAAGCAATTACAGTATGTTCAAAAATAC
>DBUV01000022.1:3495-5203 GCA_002308095.1 Acidimicrobiia bacterium UBA1281 | reverse complement strand
TATGAAAATAGAATCAACTTTTAAAGTAAAAAAAGGTTTAGCTGAAATGCTTAAAGGCGGAGTAATCATGGACGTCGTAAATGCAGAGCAAGCTAAAATCGCAGAAAAATCTGGAGCAGTAGCAGTTATGGCCCTTGAAAGAATTCCTGCTGACATAAGAGCGGAAGGCGGAGTTTCAAGAATGTCTTCTGTAGAAGTTATTCAAGAAGTAATGGATACAGTTTCTATTCCGGTAATGGCTAAAGCAAGAATTGGCCACTTCGTTGAAGCCCAAATGCTTGAAGAACTTGGTATCGACTTTATTGATGAAAGTGAAGTACTTACACCTGCTGATGATGTTAATCACATAAGCAAACATGAAATCAAAACCCCTTTCGTAAATGGTGCAACAAATATTGGAGAAGCTTGCAGACGTATTGGTGAAGGAGCTGCAATGATAAGAACAAAGGGAGAAGCTGGAACAGGTAATGTTATTGAAGCTGTTAGACATATGCGCAGTATGACTAAAGGAGTAAATAAAATATTATCTGCAGATGAGAATGAACTTATGGCAATTGCAAAAGATAATGGTGCTCCATATACAGTTTTAGAGTCAATAAGAGAAGCTGGTAGATTACCAGTTGTAAATTTTGCTGCAGGAGGAATTGCTACACCTGCAGATGCAGCCCTAATGATGCAACTAGGTTGTGACGGCGTTTTTGTAGGTTCCGGTATATTTAAAAGTGGCGATCCACTAGAGAGAGCTGAAGCTATAGTAGTTGCAACTACAAACTTTAATAATCCCTCAAAACTCGTTGAAGTATCAAAAAACCTTGGAGAACCTATGGTCGGAATAAACATTGATGATCTTGATGAATCAGAAAAACTTGCAAAAAGAGGCTGGTAGTTGAAAACTGGAATACTGTCATTACAAGGCAGCTTCCATGAGCATGCTCAATCATTAAAACTAATAGACAAAGAATTCATATTTATTAAATCTTCTGAAGATTTGTCGGAAGTCGACTCTCTTATTTTGCCTGGCGGTGAATCTACAGCTATGTTAAAAATACAAAAGCACAATAAGTTATTTATTGACTTAAAAAAAGCTATAGAATCTGGAATTCCTACTTTGGGAACCTGTGCGGGGCTTATTTTGTTATCAAATCAAACTTTATTAGGAATAAACACACTAGAACTATTAGATTGCGAAGTTGAAAGAAATAGTTATGGAAGACAAAATCAGTCATTCGAAGGATTAGTTACCTTTGAAACTTTTACAGATATGTATTGCTTCATCAGAGCACCAAAAATAACTTCTATCTCTGGAAATACTGAAGTTATTGCGAAATTAGACGAAGAAATAGTTGGAGTCAAGTCAAACAATATAGTTGGACTAACTTTTCACCCAGAACTAACAAACGATAATAATTATCTAAATTGGTTGGATGATTTTATATTGAAAGGATCTCATGTCAGGACACTCTAAATGGTCAACTATAAAACGAAAAAAGGGTGCAAATGATGCAAAAAGAGGAAAACTGTTTGCAAAACTTGTTAGAGCTATAGAAGTTGCTGCAAAGAATGGTGGGCCAGATCCAGCAAACAATGCATCACTATATCAAGCTATATCCAAAGCTAAGTCTATGTCTGTACCAAATGATAATATTGAAAAAGCATTAAAAAGACTTAGCGGCCAACAAGAAGGAGATGATTTTAGTGAAATCTTCTA
>DBUV01000022.1:501-3091 GCA_002308095.1 Acidimicrobiia bacterium UBA1281 | reverse complement strand
AAATACAATGGTTCAACAGGAGCACCTGGAAGCGTAAACTATCTATTCGAACGAAAAGCTATTTTTTATTTTGAAAATAATAGTGAAGAAATTATTGATATTGCTATTGAGAATTCATGTGTTGACTTTAGTGAAACTGAAAATGGAATTAACTTAGAATTCTTACCGCAAGATTTTAAAAAAATTAATGAACTCTTCATAGAAACTGAATATAAACCAACAACTGCAGAAGTTGCTTATATTCCTTCCACATCAATTATGTTAGACACAAACCAATTTCAGAGCATTACAAAACTTATTGAAGCACTTGAAGATTTAGATGATGTACAAAATGTTTATACCAATTTTGATATTGAAGAGAATATATTGGATACTGCAATAAATGAATAATCTTTGTTAAAATTGCTTGATGGTAAATAAAGCAAAAAAACAAGGCACTAATTACGAAACGAACATAGTTAACCGCCTAAACAAAATTGATAATTTTAAAGCCCAGAGATTTGCTGAGGGTGGATCTAATGATTTGGGTGACATACAGTTGTTTATAGATGATGAGGAGTTTTTTATTGAAGCAAAGTCAAGACAAAATCTTAATCTACATCAAACACTTGATAAAGCTATTAATAAATCAGGTGATATAAACACATTAGTTTTTTGGAAGAAGCTTAAACGTAAAAGTAATAATGAAAGAAGAAGTAACGATGGAGTCCCTGAAGTTATTTCAATGTCATATGAACTATTCGTTAAACTTCTAGAAAAATAATTGTTTAAAACACCTATAACTGACTTGGATTATGAATTAGATGCTTCTTCTATTGCTCAAAATAGGTACAAAAATCCTGAATATTCAAATCTTCTAATTGCCGAAAGTAAACAAATATTAACCTTTTCTGAGTACATTGACGGACTTAAAGATAAATCAGTATTTGTTTTTAATAAATCTACAGTTCAAAATGTAAGAATTAATACAAATAAAGTCTTAACAAATGGAAAAATTGAATTTTTTATATTGAATATTCATGACAATTATCATGCTGATTGTTTAATTAAAACAAGATCAAAAATTAACGTTGGAGATGAACTAAATACTAAAATTGGTTTAGTTACAGTCTTAGAAAAACATACAAATTTCTATACGTTGAAATTTAAAAAAAATGTATATTCTCTTATGGAAGATTATGGACAAGTTCCTCTTCCTCCATATATTGAAGATAATTCCTCTAAATATTCAGATTATTTAAACGAGTTTTCAGAAGGAGGGTTTTCTGTAGCAGCCTCAACAGCTGGATTGCATTTTACAAATACAATGATCGATAAGTTAAAAAAACTTGGTCATGAAGTATTTTTTATAAATCTAGATATTAACCTAGGTACATTTAAATCAATTGATACGAAGATAGTTGAAGACTACGAAATCCACAGTGAAAATTACTCTGTTGATAAAGAAGATTACGAACGTATCTTATTTTTAAAAAGTAATGGTTTTAAGATTATTCTTGTTGGGACAACTGTTTTAAGATCGTTAGAGACCGTTTTTAATACAGGTGTATATAGCGGTAAAACCAATCTTTTCATTACTCCCAGTTATAAAATCAATATTGGTGATTATCTAATTACAAACTTTCATGCTCCAAGGAGCTCTTTACTTTCAATTATCCAAGCAATATATGGTGCAGAATGGAAGGACTTATATATTTTTGCACAAAAAATGAATCTTAAGTTTTTAAGTTTTGGAGATGCAGTATTATTTAAAATAAATGAGTAATTTAACATTTTCTATACTAAAAAACGATGGCAGAGCACGAGCTGGAGTGCTAAATATCAACAACAAGCAACTTATGACTCCTACCTTTATGCCTGTTGCAACAAGAGGAGCATTAAAGTCGACTCCACATGAAATGTTGGATAAAACTACAGTTCTTTTAGCAAATACATACCATTTGTACTTAAGACCAGGTGCCCATGTAATAAATGAACTTGGAGGTCTTCACCGTTTTATGAACTGGGATAAATTAATACTTACAGATTCTGGTGGGTTTCAAGGATGGTCTTTACCCACCAAAAAAGTTAAAGATGGTATAGAGTTTAAAAATATCTACGATGGATCATATTTTCTAATGACACCAGAAATTTCAATAAAAACTCAAAATTTGCTTGGAAGTGATATCGCAATGATTTTTGATTACGTTGTAGATGTCGACGCTCCTCATGAAATGCAAGAAGAGGCAATAACTACAACTGAAAATTGGGCAAACATAGCAAAAATAACTCATAAAAATAATAATCAAGCCTTGTTTGGGATTGTCCAAGGAGGACTAGTGCAAGAATTAAGACAGAAATCGGCTTTATCTATGACAAGTTTAAATTTTGATGGATATGCAATTGGGGGACTAGCACTAGGAGAGACTAGAGCAGAGAGAAAATCAATTGTAAATTTTACTACAGATTATTTACCTGTTGATAAGCCTAGATATGTAATGGGACTTGGAGATACCCTTGGATTGGTTGACTTAATAGAAGAAGGTATTGACATGTTTGATTGTGTATGGCCAGCACGATTAGCTCGACACGGTAAGTTGATTATCGGTAA
>DBUV01000022.1:0-184 GCA_002308095.1 Acidimicrobiia bacterium UBA1281 | reverse complement strand
AGCTATATAAATATAAAAAATAATAAATTTAAAAATGACTCCTCACCAATAGATAAAAATTGTACATGTTTTACATGTAAGAATTACTCAAAAGCATTTTTAAGACACATATTAAGAAACGAACCGACTAGTGCATGGATGTATTTAACTGTACATAATATAATTCAGACTGAGATTATGCTTG
>DBUV01000051.1:3595-4528 GCA_002308095.1 Acidimicrobiia bacterium UBA1281 | reverse complement strand
AATTTCTTGTTTAACGCTTGATTAAATTCATTTTCCATGTATTTCCAGTTGGTAGTTTAAAAAGCATTCAATGTAGTTAACGAGTAATTTAATATATTTTGTTTTGTCTCTTTCTTCATAGACAACACATTCGCCATCTTCGCATGTCATTATTATAACAAGTTTTTTGACTGATACACCTGTTAGTTCATAATACATACAGGCATATGCTGCTGCTTGGACAAAGTATCCGTCTATCCAATCTCTAGGTTTAGGATATTTGGAGGTTTTAAAGTCAATAACTGCTAATTCTCCTTCGTATTCTGCAATACAATCAACAGTTCCTGCAACACCTAGCTCTTTACTGTATAAAGATCCTTCTAATGCATGAATATTGTCAATTTTGTTTAGAGTTGGTTTAGCAATTTTATATAAAAAGTCTGATATAGGTTGAACCTCTGGCAGAGTCTCTTCATTTAATAAGTAATGCTCAATAAGAGTATGTGTGTCAGTTCCACGAGAAGTTGCCTTACGAGTAATCTCGTTTGCTTTTGCTTCTCCGATTTTCTTTCTCCATTTTACAAACTTTTCTCTGTTAAAATGACTCGTTACAGAAGTAATCGAAACTAGTTTGATAAAATCGTCTTGATTAGGGACTTTATAGTATCTTACACCATCAACAGTTTCTCTCTCCAATGGTGGTAGGAGAGCAGGTACATGATTAAACATTACATAGACATTGCGTGTTTGGTAGTTAGATATTCTTTACACAATCCAGAACGAACAATATCTTCAAGACCAAATTCAATTGTCTCTACTGATTCCATCTGTTCTAAGATTCTCATAAAGTCAATGATACCATTTCTCTCTTTATCTCTGGTGAGGTCACTTTGAGTAGCATCACCACAGAACATGATTTTGGTATCTTCTCCAACTCTTGTTATTATACTATCT
>DBUV01000051.1:3102-3264 GCA_002308095.1 Acidimicrobiia bacterium UBA1281 | reverse complement strand
ATTCAAGTTTTGGCATTCATCAACTATAACAATTGCATTATCAAGTGTTGTACCCCTTATAAATGAGGTGCTCCAGAAGGATATTGTCTCCTGAGTCTTTAAATTTCCGTATAACATCTCAAATTCAGCATCAGTAGACATCTCAAACATATACTTTACCAT
>DBUV01000051.1:970-2788 GCA_002308095.1 Acidimicrobiia bacterium UBA1281 | reverse complement strand
ATTCTTATATGGTATCTGATACAATGCTGATTTATCTTCATGATCACCAGGTAGGAAACCTATCTCACGAGTGCTTACAAGACTCCTGACCATGTATATTTTATTATAAGGTGTACTGTCATCTAATACCTCTTTAAGTGCATTATAGAGGGTTATGAATGTCTTTCCTGTACCTGCAGCACCATATGTAAATATGTGCTTACCTTCGCCATAGTAAGCAAAAAACTTTTTCTGATTATCTGTAATAGGAACTATATCTACCAAATAGTCGCTACTGATGGGTTTCTTTCTCCTCATCTGTTTAGCACTTAGTCCAATTCCTACTGCAGCAGCAGCTTTTCTTTTTCTTGGCATTTAGTTAATAGTTGTTAAACTTCTTGACATTGGAACGAGGAGATTGTTTCCCAACTCTATCGAGTACCTCATTCCATCCACCATCTAATTTATTTCGCCAATCTCCTACTTCGGCAGTTCCACCGACACCTTTTGACCAATCTTTGTCCCAATCTGGATTATCCTTTCTCCACTGATCGTATTCTTTCATAGACATAGAGAGTTCTTTCTCTTCCTTTGTCTTTAAGTTAATTACAGGGTATGTTGGCATTGTAAAGTAATGTGTACTCCTATTTAGAGTTTTTAAGTTCAGATAATTTTTGTGCTTTTAATTGGTTTTTAAGTTCTTTTTTTGCTTTTCTCATGTAAGTCATCTCAGCATCTGAATAGAGATGAGGGTTTTTAAGTGCTTCCTTTACCAATTTGATAGTCTTCTTTTGCATAGTAGTCCTTGTAAAATCTGTATAATCCGCCAGGATATGATTCGTTTCTTGCTATCCATTCATCTGCACATTTATAAAATGAAGCATTTGGATAGGTACTTTTACTGTATTTAGTAAGGAGACATTTGAGTATAAATGCTCTCTTACGGTAAAGTGCGTCAGTCTGGGTATCCATCATCATCCTCCCAAATTTCATCATAATCCTCAACTGGCAAATTCTGTTGACCTTCCAAATAAGACTCTGGTTCAGAATAAACCTCTGATTCTAGTAATTCAACCAGAGATTTAAGGTTCTGTACAATTAGTTTTAATTTCCCCTTATCCATTTAAGGTTTTATCAGAAGGTGATCTAAAATATTTGTTGATAATATCAATTTGATCTTGATATTTTGCTATTATGTCTAATTCTTTTTCAATAGACTCTAATATGTCAGTATGTTCACCAACACCTGCAGGGTGTTCTAGATAAATTTCGACATTTGCCTTATGTTTGGCAATATCGCCTTGAGCATGTGCTAGTAATGCTCTCAGCATTTGTTCTCTCATGTGTAACATAAAAAATTCCTATTTCAAATAGTATAACATAAAAAAAGAAGGGGTTCAACCCCTTCCATATAATATTCTAGCTTCAGCGTAAATGATTGTGAGAAAGACAGCAGATGCTGCCATTATCTCTAAAGTTGCAATCACTTTGCAGTATGAACGATACCACGGTATGTGAGATCGACCTTTTTCTTTGCTGTAGCTTTCTTAGTGTCTGTGTCATAAACGACACCACGATAAGTGACTTTTGCCATTGGTTTGCTCCTAAAGTAGTAGGGTGGATTAATCCCCGTTCCTTCAGTCGGCTTTTGCGTCTTTAAAACACATAGGATTAGTATGTGCTACCACAACCCTTGTTATTTCCAATTGCTCAGATTTATCAGGATTGTTTGCTGCTATGTCTAATAATTCGGCAGCATGCTCACAATCAAGTGGTGCTCCAATCGTTATTAGACTAAGAAGAATTTGGTACATAAAGATGAACGAACCCGTTCCGAGT
>DBUV01000051.1:530-657 GCA_002308095.1 Acidimicrobiia bacterium UBA1281 | reverse complement strand
TCGGCTTACTTGCGTCCGATGATGTAAGCATCACAGTCTCCTGACACTTTGGTCAGAAAATAATCTATTAAGTACTCCTGTGCATCAGATCCAAGATCCTTATCGCTAAGTATCTCGATCCTATTTT
>DBUV01000051.1:0-183 GCA_002308095.1 Acidimicrobiia bacterium UBA1281 | reverse complement strand
GATGCCAGTAGGACTGCTTCTATCATCTATGGATGAACGATGTGTGTATTCTAACACATTATTATTTATATTGCAACTATGTCGTAATTGTTACTTTTTTGAAAATCCTGTACGGTCAAAAAATTTGGCGAATTTTTTTTGCCCTTTTTTGTAAACAAAAAGTTGATTTTCCCCTGACTATAG
>DBUV01000069.1:1749-2594 GCA_002308095.1 Acidimicrobiia bacterium UBA1281 | reverse complement strand
GTGCCCGGGGGGGGACTCGAACCCCCACATCCTTTCGAATAACGGATTTTAAGTCCGTCGCGTCTACCAATTCCGCCACCCGGGCTACCTTACTAAACTTAATAATTTTTTAAGATTAGCCCTTCTAAAATATCACTTTTTGAGACTTT
Organism: Acidimicrobiia bacterium UBA1281; assembly: GCA_002308095.1. Classification (GTDB taxonomy): domain Bacteria; phylum Actinomycetota; class Acidimicrobiia; order Actinomarinales; family Actinomarinaceae; genus Actinomarina. The sequence goes on along the minus strand of DBUV01000069.1, from coordinate 2,445 downwards.
TAGCTCATCAAATTTAAATTTTTTCATGATATTAGTAACTATTAAGACTCCAGCAGATAGAGTTTTTGCTCTTTTTGGATCTAGGGATGGAAAATTACTTATAATTTGGGCTTCTGACATTTTATTCAATCTGGAAGAAAAATCAGATACCCAATCAGAACTTAAAGTAATCATATGAATCTCTTCCTCATCATATTTTTTCTGTCCTAAAAATATTGAAGCTATAGAAGTAAATGTTCCAGCAACCCCAATCATGTAAGCTTTGTCGGAAGAAATTTGAACATTTAAACTTTGATTAATTATTTCATTTGCTTTAAGTATTTCAGACTGATCAAGAGGATTCTCAGTTAGTGATCGCTCTCTTAATGAGACTACTCCAATATCTAAAGAATTAACCTGTGTACGGTTGTTGATGTCATATATTAACTCTGTACTTCTTCCTCCAATATCAACTATAAAAAAGTTATCTTTAATATTGCTAGACGAAAGAACTCCTAAGGATGTAAGAAAGCCTTCCTCCTCACCGGATATGATCTGAATTTCTAAATCTAATTTTTTTCTTATCTCTTCTATTACTACTTCAGAATTGTCAGCATCCCGAAATACAGCTGTGCCGGTAATAATAATTTGGTCCACATTCTCTGAGTTAATTTTTTTTAAATAACCTCTGAGTGTTTTTATTAGACGATTTTTTGC
>DBUV01000069.1:0-1354 GCA_002308095.1 Acidimicrobiia bacterium UBA1281 | reverse complement strand
ACATCTGCAATTAAAAGGCGGGTTGAATTTGAACCACAATCAATTGCAGCTATCTTTACCATTCAACTTTCCAAGCTGTATTTTTTTCCATTTTATCTTCATCTATGCAAGGCTCTACACAGTTGTATCCACCAACCAATTCTTCAACGATATTTCCAACCATATTTTTTCCTGTAGCAAGCTGATCTGCGAAATGTGAATGTAGGCATTTTATACTTTCACGTGCTCCTCCAACTCCTCCATATGGAGGGATTTTTGTATCTTCATCTATCTCATCATTTCGTTCAGCTTCATACGACTGTTGTCTTCCAATCCACTGTTTGTATAAATTTTTATCACTTTGTATTTGACTATCAAGCTCTTTAATTAATCCTTTAGATTCCAGAGAACCAATTTTTTTAGTATACATTGGACATGAAAGCCAATATGTTGTTGGAAAAGGTGTTCCATCATCTAAATTTGGTGGAACTTTAATAACTACTGGAAGATTGAAGTGACAAGTTGTTGTGACTTTAACCTCACTTCTAAGTTTTCTTCCTAGTTGAATTTCTACAATTTGTTTATTGCGATTTGTCATTAGTACCAATGATACTTTCAACAAAATATTCAAAAATACTCTTGCTTCTTTCGCTACGAAGCGTCTCTTCAAGAGGAGTTACAGCTTCAGGTACCTCAAACTTATGGAGAACCTCTCCAGCTTTTCCATAGCCATGCTCTTGTAGGATTAGATCTAATTTTTCAGGATCATCTAAATTATCTATTTTTGTTTGATATTCATTTATCTGACTTTTGAGTGCTTGGGAATGTTCAATTCGTTTTTCAAGCGTTGTCTCCATGGATTTATAGTTTTTGTAGGTTACTTGATATGTATCTAATACAAAGTACACAGCAGAAAAAGTAACAGCAAATATGACTATTTTTGAAATAAGATTTCTTTTAAAGGTTTCTAACTGTTCCATTTTGAATTATTAAAATTGTCCAAACCTAAGACTTCTCCAATCCTAAGTAATTCGTTATATTTTGCTGTTCTCTCTGATCTTGCTGGTGCACCTGTTTTTATTTGACCACTGGAGGTTCCTGAAACTAAATGACTTATAAATACATTCTCTGTTTCACCAGACCTGTGAGAAACCATTGAGGTAAAGTTGCTTTTCTGTGCAAGAGACATAGTCTCATAGGTTTCAGAAATACTACCTACTTGGTTTACCTTTATTAAAATTGAATTTGCAGAGTTTTCCTCGATACCTTTTTGAAGCATATGAGACTGCGTAACAAATAAATCATCTCCGACGAGTTGTATTTGATCTCCTATTTTTGCAGTAATTTCGTTCCAACCATCCCAATCATCTTCGGC
>DBUV01000052.1:2059-3158 GCA_002308095.1 Acidimicrobiia bacterium UBA1281 | reverse complement strand
TACCTAAAAAAAAAGATAGGCGGACATTGCCGCCTATCTATAAATTTGTTAAGAGTTAAAGTTAGACTTTTTCTCCTGATTTTATTCTTGCCATGTTAAGAACTAATACACCAAGACCGACTTTGTTAACAATGTCTGCAATTGTGTATAGAAGTTCTCTTAGGTCTGTTAACTCTGCGCTAACTACTGGGGCTAAGAACCCAAGTGGATAAATTATCCAACCTACAAGAATTAGGTTTTTGATACTTTGGAATGCTACTGCTTCATCACCTTTTAGTGAATCGCCTTCTGATTGCAGTGCTCTCATTAAGTATGCATATGCTGCCATTGATACAACAAAACCAATCCAGTATTGTGTATCTCCTGCTTCGGCTGCTACTTCACCGTAGTAACCTCCACCAATCATCACTAAAGCACCTGCACCCATAGTTCTCACTTTTTGTGCGTATTCTGCGCCTTTGGACGTTACGGCTAATACCTCAACGAACATCAATGGAACTGTAAGTACCCAGTCAACATATCGTAGTGGTGTATCGAAATCTCCAGATGCAAAAGAAACTGTCATTTTTTGGTAGTGATACCATGCTATTCCAGTTACTAGAGCTGAGATGTATACACCTCTTCTGAATTTCGGATCAACTTCTCTTGATGACATTAGAAGGAATACTGTCCCTGCAAGCATTGCTACGGTTGCCACCATAAAAAGTCTGTATGTAAGTTCGGCCATTTTAAGCTTCTCCTTTTTTAGCTTTTTAAAGTTCTTATTATCTAAATATAATATCTTTGTGAAAGTATTCACAATATATTGGAAATTTTTTCACAATTTCACAAGGAGGTGAGTTAGGCTTTAAGATCCGTATTTTTCAAGGTAACTATCTAATTTAAACTTTTTTGCTGTATTTTCTGAAGTCATGTAACGTATTTTCCCATAGATCTTTCTTTCAGGACCCCATGCCCTGTCGTAACGTCCCAAAGTCCAAAACACACCTGAATATGAGTTTGGATCTCTTCCATCTAAAGCAAATCTATCGTTTAAATCAATCATGTAAGAAAGAGCCAGCTGTGGATTTGGTACCCACTCCAATATTTTTTTTGCCCA
>DBUV01000052.1:249-1681 GCA_002308095.1 Acidimicrobiia bacterium UBA1281 | reverse complement strand
GTTTCTGAATTCACTAACTGAGATAATGTGTATGTATGTTCTCTAGGGTCGTTCGCGTGCTCCTCTAAGGTCTTGATTGCCCATTGGGGTAATGAAGAATACTGATCGTAATTGGCTCGCGTAACACATGTATGATACCCAAGCTCTCTCCAGGTTATAAGTTCATCAAAAAAACTTTCTAAATTTTCAGATCCACCCCACCAGCCCTGTCTTCTGCCTACAAAAGCTGGATTGATATTTTCTGGAGACCATGATTCAAGTTCATTAACTTTGACAAAAATTTCATAAGGAGAAATATGGCCAGCATGAAGATATGGGGAAAGCCTGCTGCTTGCATCCTCTGATGGATGGCTTCTTAATGTTGCATAATTTAAGTATCCATTTTGTAAAAAGTAATCAAGTCTTTCTTTTGCTTTTTTGTAACCACCTATTATTGGACTCTCTTTAACCGTCTTATCAATATTTAAATCACGCAAGAATTCCTCTTGATTGAAGTTTTTAAAATCTACTTTTTTCCACTTATTTTCAATATCTTCAACCTGCTTATCGTCAAATTTAACTTTTAATTCCTTTAGTGGTTCCTCTTTTGGTACGTCTACTAGAAAATCTATTAAGTTTTTATGTAAATATCTCCTGAAATCATGTGCTCTCACATACTCTTTTTCTGCAATACGAATTGGTGCTAGTCCATTAGCGTCGACTAATTCATACCTTGTATTAACAATACCTTTAGCTTTCGCAGTCATTTGTGGAACAAAATAAGTTGGATAATCGTCAGTAACAACTGCAGCAGCTTTTTCAACTAACTGTGCCAAAAGCTCATCGCTTGCTCTTGGTGTTTCTTCAATGTAGGGGTAATAGTATGCATTTGTCTTTTCAATATTTTCAGATACATCTTTCATTCCCTCTAGAAAGAATTTATGGAATCTGACACTAGACATAGGATAATCCAGAATAAGTGGTTCAAATATCAGTAAAGGCTTCGATAGTTCATTAGCTATCTCAACAGCTCTCTCTAATGCAAAATTATATGAGGTTCTCTTAAAGTTGATAATCCAATAGAGTACGTATTCTTTATCTAGATCTGGTTCAACATCTTTTAATACTGTAATTCTATTATTTGGTACTCCAGGCATACTCAATTATAAATGTGAAATGGTTTTTAAATTAGACAGTTTATGTTTAAAATATAAGAAGTTATGGGCGCAATTAAAATTAAAGATGTTGGAAAAATCTATCCAAACGGGACCAGAGCTCTCGAAGATGTCAATATAGAAATTAATGATGGAGAGTTTGTAGTTCTCGTTGGTCCATCAGGTTGTGGTAAAACTACCTTACTTCGAATGGTTGCTGGATTAGAAGATATTACTGAAGGCGAAATTTCAATTGGTGAAAAAGTAGTTAACGAAGTTGCTCCAAAAGATAGAGACAT
>DBUV01000052.1:0-172 GCA_002308095.1 Acidimicrobiia bacterium UBA1281 | reverse complement strand
TAAAATATAAGAAGTTATGGGCGCAATTAAAATAAAAGATATTGGAAAAATCTACCCAAACGGGACGAGAGCTCTCGAAGATGTAAATATAGAAATTAATGATGGAGAGTTTGTAGTTCTCGTTGGTCCATCAGGTTGTGGTAAAACTACCTTACTTCGAATGGTTGCTGGA
>DBUV01000039.1:2323-3603 GCA_002308095.1 Acidimicrobiia bacterium UBA1281 | reverse complement strand
CTATTGACCGAAGTAACAACTGCATGTGTAAGTCCCATCGTCTGAACACTTTCAGCTACACGAAGTGGTTCAAGTTCATCTAAATCACAGGGCTTTCCTGTGTTAACATCACAGAAGCCACAAGCTCTTGTACATGTATCTCCCATTATCATAAAAGTTGCTGTCCCCATTGACCAACATTCGTATATATTTGGGCAAGACGCCTCTTCGCAAACAGTATTTAATTTTTTCTCAGATATTAAATTTTTTAAATCTCGATAGTCTTTTCCTAGATTAGCTTTTACTTTCATCCATTCAGGTCTTTGTGGCTCATTTGGAAGCAAGCCTTTGATAGTTATGGGGATAATGTTTTTATTTTTCTGAAAAACACCTTTATCAACCATTTCATCTATTTCATGTTTTTTCTGTTTCTTCAACTGAGTAGGTGTGAATTGTGACATTTGTACGTCAACATCTTGATACCCAAATACTGAAGGAAAAACTTCATTTATTTTTATGACTATATCATCAAAGGAAACCTCTTTATTGAATGAATGAACTGCAGCTATTTTTTCATCCTGGTTGCCACACGGGTTAATTAACTTAAAACCATCTAAATTATCAAAAATATTTAAAGAAAAACCGTGATACGTTGTCCATTTGCTAACTTTCACACCTATAGAAGCTATTTTACCTTCAGAGGTCCAAACACCTGTATCACCTTCTTTTGAATGAGCATCTATATCAAAGCTTTTTAATGTCTCAATTATTGTCCTCTCTAAGCTCCTCACAAATGGAATTACTTTTTTCGGATCATTTAATCTAATAATCGGATACCCAATTAACTGTCCCTTTCCGTGGAATGTTACGTCTCCACCACGGTCTGTTTCATAAAACTCAATACCCTTTTGTTCTAACTCATTTTGACTTAAAAGAAGGTTATTTGCATCACCAGTTCTTCCAATAGTTATTACGTTATTGTGCTCTAAAAGAAGTAAATAATCATATGGGTTATATTCTTTTGAAACTGATTCTTTGAGACCCTTTTGTAGTACTAAAGCCTCCGAATAAGGCAGGCTTCCAAGCCATCTTATATTTAACTGTCTCAATTCAGATCTTCTGACCAAGTATGATTTTCTAGCTGATCTTTAATACTATTTAAAAACATAAGTGCTGTAGATCCATCAAAAACTCTGTGGTCCCACGTAAGACTTAATACACCAGTATTCCTTATTGCAATGGAATCTGAACCATCGGGGGATTCAATAACGACTGGCTTCTTTTTTATTGACTCAGTTGAT
>DBUV01000039.1:1467-1919 GCA_002308095.1 Acidimicrobiia bacterium UBA1281 | reverse complement strand
CCATATTCTTTATTTCTAAGTTGCGATGAAACTTCTGTAATCTTTCTCGCAAGGCCACGAAGATTAAAAGAATCTGAGTCTTTTATTGTTCCAACAAGTAATCCTTCTCTATTTAAATCAACAGCAATACCTAAATTGATGAAATCATGCAATTCATGGACATTATTTGCTAAGTCAAATGAGCTATTTACAACAGGAAACTCCCTCAAGGCATTTATAGTGGCAACTGATATAAATGGAAGAAAGGTAAGTGAAAAACCTTCTTTTTGCTTGAAATCTGCTTTTATTTTATTTCTTAAAGTTGAAATATTTTCATAGTCCACTTCTACTGAGGTCATTACGTGTGCAGAAGTTTGTTTTGAAAGGATCATATTCTCTGCAATTCTTTTTCTTAACCTTGGAATTTCATTTCCAGTAGATTTTTTTGACTCAACAGGTTTGACTTCAACAGA
>DBUV01000039.1:0-1071 GCA_002308095.1 Acidimicrobiia bacterium UBA1281 | reverse complement strand
CGGTTATTTTTACCAGTACCTGTAATCCCTGATAAGTCAATATTGTTTTCTTTTGCAAGTTTCCTTACTATTGGTGAAAGTTGCTGGTTTTTATCCCTATCAACATGGGGTTCAGCTTTAATTTCTTCAACTTGTTCAACAAGTGGTTCACTTTTTTCTTCCACTACAGGTTCAGATTTTTTCGTATCAGAACTAGCTTCACCGCCTAATTCCATGAGAGAAACTCCAACTTCGACTGTTTCTCCTTCATCAACTAATAAGGCGGTAACTTTCCCTGAAAAGGGTGAGGGCACTTCAGTGTCTACTTTGTCAGTTGAGATTTCTAGGATTGGATCATCTTCTTTTACCTCATCTCCTACTGAAACAAGCCACCTGAGTATAGTTCCCTCTGTTACTGTCTCGCCTAGTTGAGGCATTTTTACAATTTCACCCATACTTCTATTGTAATTCTTTAATAGCTTTTACAACATTTTCTGCACTAGGAATAAAGTTGTCTTCTAAGACTGGTGCAAACGGGATATGTGTATTTGGAGCAGTTACTTTAACAATAGGGTTGTCTAAAGTCCAAAAGCCTTTATCGGCAACAAATGAAGAAATTTCAGATGCTATTGATGAGAAAGGTACGTCTTCTTGAAGAATTACCAAATTTGAAGTTTTCTCTACAGATTTCAGAACGGTTTCTTCATCTATTGGAAAAATACTTCTTAGATCCAATACTTCAACAGAAATACCCTCATCATTTAATGTTGAGGCAGCTTCAAGAGCAGTTGGAACCATTCCAGACCAAGCAACTAAGGTAACATCTGAACCTTCTTTCACAATATTTGCTTTTCCAATTTCTACTTCATACAAACCAAGAGGTACTTCCATTTTTAAATCTGGTTTTCTATATAATTTTTTATGCTCTAGGAACATTACCGGATTTGGGTCATTGATGGAAGCTATTAATAATCCCTTTGCATCATAAGGGTTTGCAGGGGCAACAACTTTAATGCCTGGATGATGAGCTAAAAGAGATTCAGGACTAATTGAATGGAAAGGTCCAGATCTTGTTCCAGCCCCAGTTGGTCC
>DBUV01000060.1 GCA_002308095.1 Acidimicrobiia bacterium UBA1281 | reverse complement strand
CAAACCAACTATCGTCATCTTCGGTTGAAACTTCTTCATCTACAACTTTATTAGTTGGTTCAATATTTTCTTCTATAGGTTGGTCAACATTTTCTTCTTCAAGAGAAGGTAAATTGGATGACTCATATTCCTCAACAGTGATAAGAACGCTTCTAGCTTTAGAACCTTCTGATGGGCCAACTATTGCTTGGGCCTCTAATATATCCATTAATCTACCTGCCCTTGCAAATCCCACTCTTAATTTACGCTGTAACATTGAAGTAGACCCCATTTGTGAACGAATAACTAGATCTTTAGCTGCTTGAATTAAATCTTCATCCTCACCAAAGTCTTCTCCACCAATAGTGGAAGTTGTTTTCTGCTCTTCAGTGACTGCTGGATTGTATTCAGCATCTTTTTGATCTTTAGCCCAGGAAACTACATCTTGAATTTCCTTTTCAGTAACCCAAGCACCTTGGATACGTTCTAGTCTTGGGTTAGATGCTGTAACGACCAGCATATCACCAAGACCTATAAGTTTTTCTGCTCCCGATTGATCTAAAATAACTCTTGAATCAGTTGTGGACGCTACAGAAAATGCAAGCCTAGAAGGAATGTTTGCTTTCATGACACCAGTAATAACATCAACAGAAGGTCTTTGTGTAGCAACAACAAGATGAATACCTATTGCTCGAGCCATTTGTGCAAGTCTAACAATTGCTGATTCTACTTCACGACCAGCAACCATCATTAAATCGTTTAACTCATCAATAAAAACAACTATGTATGGGAAGCGATCAAATTTTTCTTCATCAAGTAATCCGGCATCATGTTTTTCGTGATAACCATTGATATCTCTTACCTGACTATCAGCTAGTAAGTCATATCTTCTATCCATCTCGGAAACAGCCCAGCTTAAAGCATCAACTGCTTTTTTAGGATTAGTTATAACTTTTGTAAGTAAATGAGGAACATTGTTGTATTGACCAAGTTCAACTCTCTTTGGATCAACCATCACCATCTTGACTTCGTCAGGATTAGCTCTTACCAAAAGAGATGTAACAATTGAATTAATACATGAAGATTTACCAGCACCAGTTTGACCGGCTATAAGGACATGTGGAAGTTCAGATAAGTTTACTAATCTAGCTTTACCTGAGATATCTAAACCTAACCCTACCGATAAAGGATGTGGATTGTTTTTAGCTTCGGAAGATTGTAAGACGTCACCAAGAGAGACTAGTTTTCTTTGCCTGTTAGGAATTTCTATACCAATTGCACTTCTACCTGGAATTGGAGCTAACAATCGGACATCTGGAGTGGCTAATGCGTAAGCAATATCATGAGATAGTGAAGTAACTTTAGAAACCTTTACGCCTGGTGCCAATTCAATTTCATAGCGAGTAACTGTAGGACCTGGAACAATATTAGTTAATTCGGCTTCTACTCCATGTTCTTTCAAAAGATTTGTTAAATCTGTAGCAGTTTGTTGTAAAAGTTTTTTAGAGGAAGAAACAGAAGAACCTTTCTCTAGTAAAGAAACAGGTGGAAGTTTATAACTACCAGATTTCTTTGGTAAGTTTTTAGGTTTAGAAGTTTTAGGTTCTTTAGCTGCAGGAAGTGTCTCTTTAATAAGTTTTTCCTTTTTCTTAGGTTTGAGTTTGAGAACATTATCTTTAATAGTTGAAGCTTCACTTTCTTGTTCTTCACTATTGATCAACATTTGATCAAAATTAACTTTTGAAGCTTCCCTTCTAGCTTTGAAAAAAGCAAGAATGAACTTAAACGTATATGCAATAATTGCTTGGACTCCTCCTATTAAGTCTTTTAATTCAATGTCAGTCATGTATAGGACTGAAATAATCAATCCAAGAAGTAGTACAGCATGCGTCATCTCAGCATCAATTAAATTATTAAGTGGGTACACAATAAAAGCTGAAACAAATCCACCAGCACGTTGCAGTATCTCTCCTCCGACACTTATTGGTAGAGGTTGAGGATGAATGTAAAAATGGAATAGTGCGGAAGAAAATATTTGTACCCAGAAGGTACCAACTAAAACTTTTTGAGATTTAATAGTATCTTTATCTCGTACAAGAATAGCTGCTCCATACATCATTAGAACAGGAAGAGCTAATGCACCATATCCAAAACACCATGTTAAGAGTCCATAAAAAAGTTCCCCAATAGGACCAGCTTTTTGGACGCTTGAAAGAGCAGAAAATAGAGCGATGATAAACATAAATGATGCAACAGATTGATAAGAATTAAAGAACTTTTTTAGAACACTAGAAAGTGAAGAGTTAAGTGTTTTAAAGCCCTTGTTAACTTTTATTAAATTGTTTTGTTTTGACACCCGCTTACGCCCATTTACCCTTTTGCGAGTGGATGTCTTAACAGCCACAAAGTATTATACCATAAATTAATAGGGAAAAAGCTTTAAATATTTAATTTTGAGTAGGTTTCATTGAGCTTTTTGGCTAAATCTTCAGAAACTTCTGTCATAGGTAGTAATGGTTTTCCAACATCTTCCCAAGTAGTTGTGAGTAAGTGTTTTACTGGACCAGGACTAGGTTCCTCGAAAATCATACTAATAAGAGGTAGCAAAACGTTGTGTACGTCCTCAGCTTTAGAATCATCTCCAGCTTGGATTAGATTAATCATATTTTTGATTTGAGTACCAATTAAATGCGAGGCAACAGAAACAACTCCTACAGCTCCATGCTTAATAAAATCTTTTGTTAATGCGTCATCGCCTGAGTAGATGTACACATCATCTTTATATCTATTTAATTCTTCTTTGGAAAAATCAAAATCCCCTACTGCGTCCTTTACCGAATGAATGCCTATGTCTGAAATAAGCTTTCCAATAGTATCTAGTTCAATAAGAGTGCCTGTTCTGCCGGGAATGTTGTATGCCATTAAGGGGAGGTTTGTATTATTTTTAATAGCTTCAAAATGTTTCAAAATGCCAAGTTGAGATGGCTTATTGTAATATGGGGTAACTATCATGATTCCGTCTAATCCAATGTCTTCGGCTAATTGCGTAAAGTGAATTGACTCGCTTGTTGAATAAGTTCCTGTACCAGCAATTAATTTTGCATTCTCTCCTACTGCATCTTTAGCTGTTGTGTATATATTTATACGATCGGCTTCTGTTAAGTTTGGAGATTCGGCTGTTGTACCAGTGAGGACTAGTCCGTCAGAACCATCTGAAACTAGTTTTTTACATAACCTCCAGAATGTATCTGTTTCCATGATGCCATTTTCATCAAAGGGCGTTATAGCTGCTGTAAGCAGTTTGCCAAAGTGTTCCATAATTATATTTTAAACCTTTCAATCATAATATTTTCGAGACCATGAATGAACCCCTTAAGGTCATTATGTGCATCTAATATATAATTAATACCCTCTATATAAGCTGAACGGTCATTAACAATGTGATCTATACTCATTGACTCATTTTGGTTGTGTAAAAATACTGTTTGTTCAGCGATGTACTTCTCATCTCTAATAGAGGTAATATTTATGTCATTGATAAGGTTTGTTTCATGAGTATTAGATTGTTTGCTGTTGTCAGTATCAGAAGTTTGTGATTTAAGTTCATTTGCTAAATTTATAGCTGTGCCTGATGGTGCATCTTTTTTATTATTATGGTGCCTTTCTTCTATTGTCACATTTTCAAAACTATCATTTGCCAGCTTCGAAAAGATTTTTTGTAATGATGCTCCAATTGAGAAATTAGGTATAACGCATATAAATTGATCTTTAGAAATTGTATTCTTTAATTCTTCAATTGTATCCTGTTCGATACCTGATGAACCAACAATGAGATTCATACTGCTGTTCATAAGCTGTGATAAATTGCTATTAATCTGGTCTGAAGGAGAAAATTCAATTAGTAAATCTCCTGATATCTCCTCTAGTGAATCAAAATTATGATATTTTTCACTATTTTGGGCAGGATCATAGATACCTGATATATTAAAGCCATCTTTGGTTTCAATAAAGCTGGATACAAGCTGTCCCATCTTTCCCATTCCGCCAGAGATTGCTACATTAACTATTTGATTTTCGCTCATATTTATCATTCTAATTTCTTATAACCACAGTAATTAATGATAATGTTATTAATAATGAAACCACAGGATAAAAATATAGAATCTGAGATTGTTTTAGAGTTTGAAAAAATAAGACCAGCTATTACTCGACTTTTACAGACTGAAACTAACAACAAAGAACTGAATATCAATCTAGGAAAATCAAAAAACTCAAATAAAAATGAGATAGTTATAAACCCATCAATCTTAGTAAATTCGGTAACAACATCTAAGTTGGATTTTAAAGATCTCATAATCGGAACTGTCGTTCATGAAGCAATTCATTCAATGCAAGATTACAACTTTGAAATAGACAAAGATTTAAAATCACGTGCTGAAGAGGTAACAGGTTTAAATAATATTGAGGAGGTGTTAGAAGTACTTGCTGGTCCATTTGGAAAATATGTCTTTGAAATATTAATTCATTCCTATGAGGAATATTATTTTGTAAAAGAATTTAATGGATTAAGTTCAATATTCGAAGACATTTATGAAGAATCGTTTAATCAAATAAAAAGTTTGAAAGCATTTAATCAGTTTCTCTCTCTCTTATTTCATTCGATTACAAACTATATTGAATACGATAAGACACTTTTTAATAAAAAAATCCACAACGCAATTACCGACTCAGAGAAGCTTATAAATTCATTCACATACGAAAAAGATAACTTAGAAGAAGTAATTGAATTATCAATTCAAATCATAGATATTTGCAGAGTAAATAACTTACTACCCGACTTAAAAGAATATAGCCTTGGAGAACAACGTGAAATTCTTGAAAGTATGGATGACAATATAGTTGATGAATTAAATAAAGTTCTAATACCTTCCTCTACCAATGTGACTACGGGTAATACTCTTGAAAAATTCCTTGGTGAACAAGGAAAGCAGTCAGATGATGAGAAGCTCAACTTTATGGATGATCATGTATCAAAAATTGGAAGTTCGGAAACTATATACCTTCCAAATGGAAAAGTTTCTAAACTCATAAATACAAACTTACCTCTTAGTTTCAAGAATTTATTTAGTTCCGGTATTAAAACATATAACAATCTTCTTGAAGAATGGAATTTACCTATTCAAGAAACAACAAATAAAATCAAGCCTTACTTCATACATAATCAAAAGAGACAACGTATCAGTGGGTACGACCAGGGTGATCTCTCCCCTCACGTACCTTTATTACTTGCATCTGGTAGATATGAAAGAATGTTTGAGCAAAAACAGAGACTATCTAATAAGTCATACGCTGTTTCCTTATTGATTGATGGGAGCGGTTCTATGCTTGAAAAGAAAAAAGGTGAAGTATATCCATGGTCCTTGTCAGCAGCATTAATTGGAGCAAATTACTTATCGCAAATTTGCCATGAACTTAACGTTGATTTTGAAGTGGCTATATTCAATAGAGCTTTCTTAGCAAACGAAAGTGAAAACGAGGAGATATATTTAAAGAGAAAAATGGCTGTTTCTTCAATGCTTAATACAAATTATGGATCAAATGCCGAATTTTATTTCAATACTACTAATCATTATTTTATTAAAAAATTTGAAGATTCTTGGAAAAACCAATATGAAAAGTTTATAGGTTTAATAGACTTTTCAAGAAATCTTCGAACAGCTTTAGATAGATTGCCTTCTGCCTCTGAACATCCTCCAGCAAGCATGTTTGAAAGAGGTACAAATGTTGATGAGAGAAATATTATGTTCTCCACAAAGAGACTTCTTGAACATGGTTCAAATACAAAATTATTAGCAGTTTTGTCAGATGGTATGACTAGAGGCACACTATCTGATCTAAAAAGTTCTATTGACTATTCAAGCAGGTTTGGCATAGATGTAATAGGAATAGGAATTGGTGACAGGGGAACCTGGAAAGAATATCAAAATAAAACTCAAATCCATAAGCCAGAAGAGCTTATTCATTCAATAGTAAACATCACGAAGGATATACTGATAAGAAACGTGAAAGAATCTTCAGGAGCAGCATAACTATGGGTAAACAAATTTTTAAAGATCCGAATGGAAAAGACAGTGTTTCTATTGAAGAATGTGTTCTTGATAAAAAAATTGAAGACTACTCCTCTAGGTCTGAACGAATTCCTAATGTAGATAAAAACTATGTTGACTTGGGGACCCAGTACAAACTGGCTCAAATTATTCAAAGTAAACAAAAAACTTTTAATAATGAAATACCTATACACATTGCACTTAAAGGTCACATGGGTACAGGGAAGGATCATGATATTGAACAATTAGCAGCTAAATTAAAATATCCCTATTATCGTATTCCTTTATCAGGTGAAGTAAGAGATGTTACTCTCCTTGGCTCTGTACAGCTTTATGGTGATGGACTTGGCGGAACTGATAGTAAGTGGCAAGATGGAGAGCTTACCAGAGCATTACGAGGTCCATCTTTTGTAAACTTATCAGAATTGAATGCAGCAGGGCCCGAAGTATTATTTGCTTTACATTCACTCCTAGATAGGCATAAGAAACTTGAACTTCCAAATGGCGAAGTAATCGAATTACGTAATGATACGTATATCTTTGGGACAATGAATCCAACTAGCTTAAGAGATTATGCTGGTACGCAAACATTAAATAAAGCTTTTGCTGATAGATGGGTTATTTGGGATAAACCATTTCCAAATAAGATACAACTAGAATCAATCTTTAAGAAAAAATATCCTAACTTACAAGATGAATTCATTTCGTTAATAATCAAATTAGCAATTGAAATAAACAATTCCTTTGTTTCAGATGACATAAGTGTCAATATAGAAACACCTATGAGTTTAAGAACTATTGTTGAGAGAATACCCGTAGGACTCGACCTCTACAAAGATTCATCAGATCCCCTATTAGAGACATGGAAAAATATGGTAATTCCACATGTTAATAGTGAAGATATTGATCACTACAATACATTATGGAATACCGTGGTTAGAAATGGACCGAACCTAAGGCCTAAACTTTAATAAATTCGACTAAAGGTATATCTCTTTCTGTTCTTTCTTTATACTGATCAAAAGTTTTATATACTTTAACTAACTCATCCCAATAGGTTTTTCTATCTTCAAGTGGGATAATTTCGTGCTTTACTCTCATTCTTATATTTTCTACAGTAATGTAATTCAAGTTATCTTGTAGGTTACTGAACCATTGTGGAGTCTCGTCTCTTCCTCCATATGAAGCAGCTACAACATAACCTTTCTCTGTTTTTGCATATGTAAGTGGAGTTTTTCTTATTTTGTTAGTAACTACTCCCCTAGTTTCGAGAAGCAAAATATGAGAACCGATTAAAAAGTTTCCTATTTTTGAATGATTAAACTTGATACTCTTTACATGTAAAAATGTTATCAACTTTACTAACCATTTAGGCCAGTAGTAAAAACCTTTACCGAATATACGCCAGATATTAAATTCCGTATAACTTAATTGTCGTCTTTGAATTTAGGGTCATATTTTTTAAAAAAGTCTTTTAGTTTATTTTCTAGGTCATCAGTTTCTAATTTGGTTATTTCCTCTTTTAACCTATCAATTTGGTTTTTAATTGAAGTATTTTCACTTAATAAATCAAACAACATTTTAAGACCGTATATGAATGTTGCGAATTTAAGTAATTTTTTCATATTCTGATTTTACGTCAGTATAAGTTATAAATAAAGAACTTTTATTTACCATCTCCTTTGGCTTTTTTGAATTCACAATTAGAATTAATACGTGAAAGAAATTTTAAGCAGTCTTGTAGCTGAACAACAACTTTTAGATCAGTATCTTCAAAGCATACCCGTTAGAAATTGGAATACTAAAACCACATTTAAAAACTGGACAATTACAGAACATGTAAGTTATTTAGCTGGTTTAGAAGATTTAGCCTTTAATGCTCTAAAAAAGAAAGGTACGGATTTCAATAAATATCGGGGTCCGACTGGATTAGCTAAGTTTGAGAAAAATTGTATAACTAAGGGTAAAGATATGCGTCCACAAGATGTTATCGAATGGTGGAGACTATCTAGAGCGAAGGTTGTTGAAACGTTAGCGGATGCAACCCCAGGTAGAAAAATTACATGGTGGAAGAATGAAATTGATTACCTCACTTTTGCTGCAACAAAGCTTTCAGAAACATGGTCTCATGGCCTAGATATCTATGAGTGTATGAAAAAAGAGTATGAAGATACAACAAGAATTGAACACATTGCCTTATACAGTTTTCTCAATGCAGAAAGGACCGCAAAATTAAATAAATT
>DBUV01000065.1 GCA_002308095.1 Acidimicrobiia bacterium UBA1281 | reverse complement strand
CCCATAAGCAGTAGTGTCCTAATTGTTTTTGTTGCTACATTCATATTTATTTTCTTCTTTATATAGTCTAAGAAAACAAATATATTTCACAACTAAGATTATTACAGAATGAACAAAATTAGATTAGTTTGGTCCGTTAGGACTGAATGTGGCCCAAATCGGAAAAAAAATGAAGACACTGTTTTTCCAGATAAGTCTGGAAGTGGCAATATTCCCTTCCGAGCTGCAGTATGTGACGGAATAGGTGGCCATGTTAACGGTGATTTAGCAAGTAGTATTGCTGCATCGGAGATGAAATCTAAATCAGAAAATTTAGTAGATATTATCACAGCAGCAAATCTTGAAATTATTAACTATCAGGAAAAAAATAATGAATCAAGTGGTATGGGGACTACTATGACTGCCATACAAATAGGCCCAAATGGTTTAATGGAAATTGGTCATGTTGGAGATACTCGTTGTTATGTTCTCAGCGATAGGAAGCTTATTCAACTAACACAAGATCATAATGTCCCAGGATTTCAAAATATATTAGAAAAAGCTCTGGGGTCAAACGAAAAACTGGAGATTGAACACCAAGATTTTCAATTAAAAAATGGGGATGTTGTTCTGCTTTGTAGTGACGGGCTTTACAATGAATTTAGTGACGAGTACTTAAAAAAGAAGCTACAGGAAGGTATTAGTGCTGACACATTAGTTGGTGAGGTTTTGATTCAAAAGCCTAAAGACAATGTATCTGCAGTAATAATTAATATATTTGAAAAATGAATATTGGCCAAATCATCAAAGATAGATATAAAATTTTAGAACTACTTGGTGAGGGTGGCATGGCTTTTGTCTATAAAGCTGAAGATATGCAATTAAAAAGAACTGTCGCAATTAAAACACTTAAGCCAAATTATGTTCAACAAGAAACATTTGTTGAAAGATTCAAAAGAGAAGCTCAAACAGTTGCTAATTTAAATCATCCAAATATTGTTCAAATTTTTGACTGGGGAATTGAGGATGAGCCTTTTTTTGTGATGGAGTATATAGAAGGAAATACACTTACCTCAATAATTGCGAGAAAGAAAACAATTAGCATAGGGGACATCTTGTTTATTGGTGCTCAGGTTTCTGATGGTCTTCAAGCTGCTCATAGTCGAGGTTTGGTTCACAGAGATATTAAACCTGGAAATATAATGATTACACCAGGAGGTAAGGTAAAAGTCACTGATTTTGGAATTGTCTCAATTCAAAATGAAGATAGTGATATTACTAAGACAGGTTCAATACTAGGTACGGCAAATTATATTTCCCCAGAACAAGCCCAAGGAAAACCTGTTTCTGTTGAATCTGACTTATATTCTTTAGGTACCGTTATGTATGAACTGATTGCAGGTAGACCTCCATTTGAAGCGGAAACACCGATAGCAACAGCTACAAAACATTTGACTGAAAAGCCAAAAAAATTAAACCTTTATAGAAAAGACATTCCTAGAGGTCTTGAGAATGCAGTCTTAAAATTACTTCACAAATATCCAAAAGATAGATATAAAAATGCTGAAGACTTAAGAGCTGTACTTCTTCAGCAAAGAAAACAGTTACAAATGCAAGAAACTCAGGAAAATCTTGTCAGCTTAACAAACCCAAAAATTAAGTTTAGATTTACTCTACCTGCGTTAATTTTATCAATAGGTCTTGTATTTGGAACAGTTTGGGGACTTTCACAAATTTTTACTGGACTACCAGCTGATGGCGGTTCCCCAACAGTAGTTGAAATACCTGACTTGACAGGCAGTAGCCAAACTCAAGCTTTAACAGATCTTCAGCTCCTTGGATTCAAAGTTGGAATTGAAAATGCTGCACATCCTACCGTCCCAGCTGGTGCAGTTATTAGAACCCAGCCTTTAGCAAACACTATTACAAATCCTGATACTTTGGTAACAATCATCGTATCTGTTGGACAGGAAGCTTTTCCAATACCTTATGTAATTGATCTTGAAACAGATAGAGCTATTTATGTTATTGAGGAAAGTGGATTTACCATAGGTCAACAACTAGAAGTTAATGATGACAACATTCCGAGGGGTTTTGTAATTTCACAAAATCCAGTAGCTGGAAAAAAGATGAGCCCAGGATCAAATGTGGACCTGGTGATTTCTTCTGGACCAAGCTTAATAGAGATTAGTGACCTATCTAGAAAATCACCTGAAGATGCTACTCAAATATTAGAAACACTTGGGTTTGAATATGAGTTAGTAGAGGAATATTCAGAAGAAGTGAATGAAGGACTCGTCTCCCATACAACACCTGGAGCTGGAGAAATAGTAACCCCTCAAGAGGTAATTACGGTCATCGTTTCTCTTGGTTTGAAAGCCGAAGTTCCTAATTTGATTGGTTACACCTACCAAGAAGCATCCAACATTCTTCAAGAGTTGGGTCTATTGCCGTCGGCTAGTGGTGATACTGGTGGAAGGGTTACAAGCCAAAGCCCTGAAGAAGGTGAATTCCTGGATCCTGAAGGCTTTGTAGAATTAAGCTTTGACAACTAACATATCTATTTTTAAAAAAGAATTAAAGAAATGGTATGCGAATAATCGTAGATCTTTTTCTTGGAGAAATACCAATAACCCTTGGAAAATTCTTTTAATTGAAACTCTATCTCAACAAACACAGCTGGAGAGAGCTAATCGTTATTACGAACAATTTATTGATAAATACCCTACGCCAAAGCATATGGCAAATGATTCTAAAAAACAGATATTGAAATTATGGTCTGGATTGGGATATAACAATAGGGCGATGAGATTACATGAAACTGCAAAAATTGTAGCAAAAACTGGCTTTGATAATCTATATCCTGATTTCACAGTTCTTCCAGGTGTAGGTCCTTATACGAACTCTGCACTGCTTAGTTTTGCGTATGGTGAAAAAGTTATTGCAGTAGATACAAATATTAAAAGAATTTTACAAAGATTCTTTAAGATCAAAGACAAAGATATTAAAAACTTTTTGCAGGCGAATCAAGATACTTTTCTGCATAGATTTGAATCAAGAGATTTTAACCAAGCACTAATGGATCTTGGTGCAACTGTATGTAGGAGTAAAAATCCAAAATGTGTTATTTGTCCTTTAGAGAAGTCTTGTAATAAATTTATTACAAAAAATAGCCAGATACAACCCAAGTTTGAAGGTTCCTTTAGGCAAAAAAGAGGAGTTGTATTGAAAATCTTGTTATCTAAAGATAATGTTACAAAAAATGTGATTCAAAAAGAGTTAGAAGCCACTTCCGAAATAACTCTAAGAGTTCTTGACTCATTGGAAAAAGATAACTTAATTAAAATTACTAAAAATAAATATATTGTAATAAATGATAAATAGTTTACACTTTTCAATATGCCAGTATCAAAAAAAAGAGTAAAAAACTCTAAACCAACTCAGTCTAAAAAGATGTCTACTCAATTAAGTGGGGATAAGGGACCTTCACCTAGGTGGTTTGTATTAACAATGAGCTCTTTAATGATATTGGGTGTTCTAATGATTGTTTTGAACTACCTAACAATTCTTCCAGGATCGGTGTCAAGATGGTATTTGTGGGGTGGTCTGGGCATGATTGGTGCAGGCTTTTTAATGACTACAAACTATAACTAATCTATTAATCCTTCTTCTACCAACTCTGCATAGCTTTCTACATACTGGGTATTTGAATAAAATTTATCTGTAATCTTTTTTAAGCTTTTAATTCCTCCATTTTCATTAAACCAACTAATGTGTGTTCTTCTCAAAAGATAATCTGTCGGTTTTGTAACACAATAATGTTTAACTGTAAAAGTAAACTGATCTTCTTTATATGTTTCAGATAAATTCATGATGTCATCAACGAATTTTAACTTTTCTAAATCAAAATCTTTGTTAAATATTCTTTGGAGAGCTTCTTGTGCAATGATTCTAAACCCTGTAAGCTTTCCACCGGCTATTTGAACAAAACCGTCCTCAACAACATTAATGAAATGGCCACGAGATATGCTTTTAGTACTACTAGAGGAACTGTCTAATAATGCTCTAACTCCACTCCAAGAAGAAAGATATGAAAGATTATCTATATCAAAATATTTTCTGACATGTTTTAATAGAAACTCTTTGTCATTGTTGTCAGCAAATGGTCTATCTAAGGTGCCTGAAAATGTTTTTGTATCTGTCGTCCCTACAATAGTGTTTCCTAACCATGGTAAGACAAACATTATTCTGTCATCTTCAGTTTTAGGCAGTAAAACTGCTTTACCTTGTAAATTTAATGGATCTCCTTTAAGAATTAGATGAGCACCTCCACTATATGTCATTTTTGATGATTTTGAATTATATTCTCCGGGCAAATTATGAACACCTGTAGCGGCAATTATTTTTCTCACTTCTAATTTAAAAGTTTTTGAGGAAATTTTATCTAAACATTCAACTTGGTAAATATTTTCGCTCTTTGTTATATTTGTAATTTCAAAATAATTAATTGCTGTTGATCCGTATTCTTCGACTCCATTTCTAAGAAGAGTCAAGACAA
>DBUV01000068.1:18270-18930 GCA_002308095.1 Acidimicrobiia bacterium UBA1281 | reverse complement strand
TTTGTGTGTTTTTGTACCATCTAAAGTACCTGTAAGGCCTACTCTATATTTACATTGTTCTAGTTTAGTCATTATTTTTGTCAATGAAACTGCTTTAAATAAGTGTGCCTCGTCACCTATAACCATACCAAACTGTTTAAACCATTTTTTTGGTTGATTGTATATAGATTGCCATGTAGATATAATAACGGCTTTATTTGTTTCTTTTTCGTGACCTTGATATATCTTATGTACATTATTCATATTCCAACCATAGTCGCCAAAGTCTTTTGTTAATTGTTCTACTAATGATGTGGTCGGTACTATAATTAAGATTTTCTTGTTTTGTTCTTTTAATCTTAATATATTAAAACGTACTAGTAAATATACTATTAATGATTTACCAGAGGCCGTTGGAGACAACAACATACATCTATTTTTTGTTGTTGCATATATAAATGCCTCTCTTTGATAGTCTCTTATTTCCATAGGTATTTTAAGAGCCTTTGTAAATGCGTCTACTTTTTTTACATCAACCTTTGTATCTGTAATTTTAGTGCCGTCTACTACTTGTATTTTATTATCTTCACACCATTTAAGTATATAAGGATATAAACCGGCATAAATTTCACCAGTTGCATAAGAGAATAATCTTATTTTTCCATCCCACACTCTGTTTCT
>DBUV01000068.1:14506-17904 GCA_002308095.1 Acidimicrobiia bacterium UBA1281 | reverse complement strand
CTCTCTACGTATAGAGGCGTCTGCCTCCACCTTGAGGTAAACATCGTTTTTTCTATCTACTATAATGTATCTGATATCTGGCATTACACAAACGAAGGACCGACAATCCAACCTACTAATACTTTTCTGGTACCTTTTGTTATAGGGTGTACTTTATGCCACATAAATGACGGAAAAGTTATAATTGTACCTGTTGTAAATTTATCTGTAAACTTTACGTTTTGATTAATACCTTTAGGATTTGGATTTGCAATTTCAAATTCGCCTCCTTCATAATCTTCGTTTAAACATAAAGTAAAACTTAACTTTCTGATAAAACCATTAGGATATGGATCAGTATGTGAATCTATGTGCCAATCATAGTGGTCATTTTCATTGTATATTGTATATTGAAAAGGCTCAAATTCTTTTAAATCATAATTCCAACCGGCAGATTTATTATGTTCTAATACTATCTTTTCTAAATCTTTGTATAACTGTTGATTTTCTTTTACCCATGCCACGTTAGAGCTTCTATTATCTTGGTTACCATCTTGAATGTTGGCCTCTTGTATAGGTAAACTATCTGACTTTTGTATTATCTCATTGCAATATTGTGGAGAAAATTTAGCAATAGATACACAATTGTTATTTTTTAAAAACATTATACAGCACCACTAGTAAATCTCTTCCAGTCTATTGCGTTTTTAATCGTAAATGTTCTATTAGAAATTTGTCTTATTGTTCTATCTAAAAAGTCAACAACTGTTTCTAGATATTTAACTTTTTGATTTAATTTTTGTACGTCTGGATCAGCTTCAATATATTGTGGTACATCAGCCTTTAGTATTTTTAAGTTAAATGGTTTTAATGTATACACAGCTGGATCAGATTTGCCTGTATAATATTCCCACTTTTCTCTTTTGATTGTTCTATATTCATCTTCAGCACGTGTTAATAACAATTTAAATTTTGTTAAAAATTTTACGTACTTGTTATGTAATTGAGGTGTTTTTAAAGATTCTAAATCTAATTCAATATCGTTAATTTTTAAATCTTTATCTGCTAGTTCTTGTAATTGTTCTAAATCCATTATATCTCCACTTGTTCATAATATTACTCAACCTTATTTATTAAGATGTTGTAACCGTTTTTTGTTTGCCTGTTAAAGCAAAATCATATATTTTATATTCAAAAGAAACCGACGCTGTTAAATAGTCAACGTCTGTCGCTTGTTGATTGTATAATAATCCTGATAATGATGTAGGATATACATCACTAAATCTAACTTCTACAACCGAATTATTTTTATTTGATAACACTGATAGCGTAGCGTCTGAATATAAACCACCTGTTTTTGGTGGTGCGTATTTAGTTCTACCTGCGTCACCTAATACATTGCTTGTACTACCTGGGAATCTATCATTACCACTAGTTAATGTATTTTGAAATTCTTTATGATCTTCAGGAAAGCCTATACCTCTTAACCAACCATGTATTTCTTGATAGTTTTCTAAATTTTCATCTACTAAAAAGGTCATAGTTAAACTTTCATAATTTAATTTATCTCCTGGCAAAGGTATATCTTTCAACATTGTTTGTTGTACAGGTGTTCCTGCTAATGATATTCCTGGTATATTAACTGCCGTACAAAAGTATTCTGTTTTTGGTAGTTTTAATATGTTAAATTTAAACTGCGTTGGACTTGCATAGTCTAACTTTGTTGGTTGTCTAGATTTTAAAGTTGTCATATTACTATTTATTAGCGTCCTTATCTACTTCTTCCCACTCTTTTTCAGTAGCCACTTTCTCTAATTCTTTTTCATTTTCTGTCAAAACCATTGATTTAGTTTCTGCCTCATTTAATTTTTGTTCAATGTTTTCAAGAGGATTAGGCTCTTGTGGATCAAATATACCAATATAACATATAAACAAAAATAAAGCAACAACCTTAATACAGATTATTACTACTAACATGGCTAATATTGTTCTTAATAAGTTCTTCATTGATACATCTATTTAGGTTATTTTCTTTCCCATATCTTTAATTTACCGCCTTCGGCCACTGTCATTTCTTGTTTACCTTGTTTCTTATTACTTCTACAAGTATCCCAACAAGCAAAAGGACCTCTGTTATTTTCTAAAGACTCATAAAAGGCTTCCCAATAATCATTACTTAATATGTCATTTACGTGATCATTATCTTTTAAATGACTATTCTCTGCCAATCTTTTAAACTCTGGATCTGTCATCATTCTTTCAGTATCACAATGACAACAAGGTAATACCTGGCCTCTGTTAGTGACAGCCAAGTTCATATCTCCTTCAAAACACATAGCTTCTATCTTAACATCGGATTTGATATTCTTTCTTTCTTCGTCTGTTAAGTTTTTTTCTATGTCTCCTCTTTCCGTATATTCACTTACATGTGGAAAATTAAATTTAATTTTGTTCTTCAAACTCATTTACTTCAATTCCTTTTTTCTTTTTAGGAGCCAATTTATCAGGCTTTTTATTTTCCCACCTACCACTATTTATCACGTTAAATATAACGTCTATTTCTTCAGCCATTTTCATGGCTGTTTCTAGGTCTTGTTCATTATAATTAAACACAATATACTGCCATATGGGTTTTTTATTTAATATCTGTCTAGCCATTTTTAATCTTTTAAAATGTAGTTCACCGTTTTGATGTACTCTATACTTGTGACTATCTTTAGGTAATCCGTCTATACCAAACCACCATTGTGAATCAGGATTGGCTTCAAATGCTTCTTTAAACCATTTGTCTGATTTAAAACTAGAGGCAGTATGTACTTGACTTATTAAATCTTTTCTTTTTATTATTCTTAAAAAATCTATAAAATGTGGGTGATGTATTGGATCTGAATATTGTCCACAAAATTGTATTCTAGCAAAATAATCTGTAATTTTTTCAAACTCATCTATTGTTATATCTCTACCTGGTATTGGTTTCTTTTTTAGACCACCTTTACCATCACTTTCATATGTTTGTCTAGCACAACGCAAACACTCTAACGGACATCTATGTGATAAATCTAAATTAACTTTGTTTGATATAAACTTTCTATTTCTATTAGGTAAATTATCCCATGTTTCTTGGCCTACTTCCATGCCTTTGATAATTTTATGACCACCTAATATAATCTTCTTTTCCATAACCACTATTTAGTCAACCAAAAAAAAAGGGGACCGAAGCCCCCTTTTTTAAATAAACGTTTAAACAACGTATTACATGATGTTTGATACTTTAACTTTTTGGTAGTATCTGTTTGAATTTGGCGTACCTGAATCAGTCACACCAGAAACAGCACCTGATACAGCACCAGTTTCAGCAAATGGGTTCGCAACTAAACCGTATCTAGTTTTGAAACCAATTTTTGGTTGGAAAGTATCTT
>DBUV01000068.1:13830-14136 GCA_002308095.1 Acidimicrobiia bacterium UBA1281 | reverse complement strand
TGAAGTACCTTTGTAACCAACAACGTAGTATTGGCTAGCGCTTGAGTTTGCACTATATGGATCAATGTATACTTTGAATCTACCGTTTAATACACCAGCGAATGTTGAACCAGTGTCATCAACGTTTAGATTGTTGTTTAAAGCAGGCGTGTAATCTAAAACACCAGCCATTTGAAGAGCAGAAGCAACGTCAGCAGAACAAATGATCATGTTCCCTTTACCTCTTCTCGTTCTTTGAGCGATTCTGTTTGCGTCTCTTTCCAATTGGAACATAAGACCTTTGAATCTCTCAACAGACCATCTACC
>DBUV01000068.1:10070-13503 GCA_002308095.1 Acidimicrobiia bacterium UBA1281 | reverse complement strand
GTATCTAAATCAAAGATACCTGCAGTAGTTGTGTTTGTAGCAGCGCCTTTTTCTGAATTGATGTAAACTGATCTTACAACTTCTCTGTTGATCTCAGCTAAGATTTCAGCAGATAGAATGTTTGCTAGTTCAGTTTCAGCGTCTAAACCGTGGATTGCTTTTAAATCTTGAGCAAGTTCCATAGTGTATTCTGCTTTAAGAGCTCTGCTTCTTGCAGTCACTGTAGTTTTCTCAATTGAGAAAGCCATTTCAGCAAATGCGTTAGAAGAAGAATCACCTAATGCCTCAGCAGCAGCTGTAGTCATACCTTGACCTCTAGTGTACTCGCCAGCAGGAGAGTCGTTAAGTACAGATGGATTAGTTCCTCTGTGCTCTGTCACTCCGTCAGCAGTCACTGAATCACCAGCAGCATTTCTAGATGAGTAATCAGTATCAGCTTCGTCAAATAGCGCTTCTCCGCCAGTTGCTGAAGTGTATCTTGATCTCATTGCGAAAATAAGGCCAGTTGGACCAGTCATTGGTTGAACACCTGCGATATCGTAAGCGATAAGGTTAGGCATTGCTCTTCTTACTAGTGAAATCAAAATTGGATCCCAATTTGAAGTACCAGCAGTATTGTTTGTAGGAGCAGCTTCATTTAAAAATGCGCTGTCTTCCTTCATTGCTCTTTCTTGGTTTTCCAAGACAGTAGCGGTAACGGCACGTTTGTAAGAGTCGCTGATTTTTGGTAAATCAGGATGCTCTAAAACTGGCTGCCATTTTTTTTCGTATTGTTCTGATAAATACATGTTTTTTATCTCCCTATTATTTGTTAGACAACTTTATGTTTTTAGTTTGACTTATAGCGGCACTATAAGCAGCCATTGCATTGCTTAGGTCCTCAGGTTGAGTTCCTTCGCCAGTCGCTACTTCGTCTATACCGTCACCAGAAACGTCTTTAGATTTGAAATAACTCTCTTTAATAGTAGTTATTTTTTGTCTGTAATCTGCTTCTGTTGAATAATCTACTTCTTCAGCAAGTTTGTTAAATTTTTCTTTTGCAGTTTCAGTTAAGTCTTTAGCCGCTTCCATTTTAATTTCTTCAGCTTTGTACTTATTTGATTGCTTAGATAGTTCAACATTCTTCTCAATAGACTCGTCTAACTTTTTCTGTAGTTCGTCTATTTTAGAAGCTTGATCTTCAAGTACATTATATTTTTCGTCTGGAACATTTATGTAATGATCTTCAAATAATTTTTTAAGACCACTGATAAAGTCCTCAGCGATTTCGCCTTTGATTCCTCTTTCAAGAGCAAGTTCGTTTTCTTTCATCCATTCTTCTACCACGTATGATAGGTAAGAATCAACTTTTTCAACTAACTCAGCTTTTGCTGTAGAGGTCTCTTCCTCGAATCTTTTATTGTAATCTGCTTCCATGTCTTCAGCAATTTCTTTTACTTTAGATTTGATTGCTGTTTCAAAGATAGTAGCAGCTTTGTTTTTAAATTCTTCAGATAAGTCTGTTTGTCCAGCGATAAGAGCGTCAACGTGTTCTTTAACGTCAATCTCTTTTTCAGATTTTTCTTCAGCTTTAACTTCTTTGTCGTCTGCTTTAGAATCTTCCATTTTTTTACCGTAGCCTTCTTTTTTGTCTTGATGTTTTTTCAAAGCGTCAAGAGCAGCTTTCGGCATTTCGCCTTCTTTTACAGTTTCTTTATCTTCCGATTCAGTTTCTTTTGCACCTTCTTTTTTCAAAGTAGGCATTGGATCAGGAGCACCTTCTGATTTTTGAGGTGCCTGACCAGAAACTTCTTTTGTAGATTTAGCAGCGTCCGGATTACTGTCTGTAGGTTTAACTACAGCCGCACCTAAATCCTCAGCATCGTTTTTCAGATGTGTAGGTTCAGCTGCAACAGCATTTTTCTTCGGAAGATCAGCATTAGGACTAGCAGTGTTTTCCGCTACCTCTTTTTGATCTTTTACTGCCTCAATCTTTTTTTCTATTTCGGCCATTGAGAAATCTCCTTATTTTTTTTTATTTAACTAGTTATAAATTCTTGTAGTACTATTTATAAAACTAGAGTTTTTTAAGAAACTTTTGAAAGACATCAGCCTTAGCTTCTGCTAAAGCAAGTCTTTTCGCAGCTTCCACGTCACGTTTCCAAGACTCTATGTCTTTTTCAACGAGAACGCCATTGTTCCATATCCATTCTTTATTTTCCATAATGCCTTCAACGAAAGCGTCTGGAGCGCTTGGATCTGCAACAATGTCAGCGGCTGTAGCTAAATAAAAATCTCTACCTACATAATTAACACCACCTCTTTGAGATAAAGAACCCATACCTCTAGATGATACTCCTAATTGAGCACCCTCGTCAATAAGACCTTTTACAATCTTACCGTAAGGTGTATTCATTATCTTTGCTTCACCAATAAAATTAGTGCCATCTGGATATAAAGAAGTAATCATATGACTTACTCTCTCTAGATTTACTGTTGGACTGTCTGGATGTCCAAGTTCACCAAAGGCTCTTTTTTTATTAATAAATTCTGCGTTATATCTTCTTACTTCTTTCTCTAAAATCTCTTTTTCATATACTCGTCCATTTCTATTTTTGATTTCAGATTGTAGGAAGACTCCTCTAATTTTGTAATTCTTTTTACCGTTAGTTTCTTCTACAAGATACTCGGCGTTTTGTACTTCTTCGGATATTAATTTCATAAATTCCCTCTGTTTTTCTCTACCGTATATTTATAAAGGTTTTTACCTAAACTCTGCTATAATTGTGTAATTATCTCCACTTGCAAAGTTTTTAGTAGATAGTAATACATCACCTGTAGGCGATGTGGAATTGTTAGGAATTTCGTTTCCTGGCGTTCTTAAATCCCAATAACCGTTGCCTGATAATAAAACCATAGTTGCATTTATAGTACCGTCCCATAATAACTCAACAGCTGCCTTGTTATCGTGAGTGTTTATTGAGTACCATATCTTACTTAATTTTCTATTACCATCT
The DNA here is from genome assembly GCA_002308095.1 of Acidimicrobiia bacterium UBA1281. GTDB lineage: Bacteria > Actinomycetota > Acidimicrobiia > Actinomarinales > Actinomarinaceae > Actinomarina. Next base: position 10,507 of record DBUV01000068.1, on the reverse strand, counting down.
TCGGTCATAAAAGTTAAAGCGCTAGCGTCTACTTTTTTAACAGTAGTTTCACCAGTACCGTCTGAAACGTTTGTTAATTTAACTACATACTTGATACCTGAAGTATCTGCTATTGTTTGTGTTGTTACCGTGTCTGCCATTTATTCTCCCATTTTCTCTAAATGTTCACTTATCTCATCATCAAAGTATTGTTCTAATGCTTCTTTTTCTATTTGATTAAGAGTAGCAACATTATCTAATGCTTCTTCAAATTTGATAGGTAAGTTTTCTGCGTTAATACTTTCATCTTTTTCAATAGTTGAAAAGACTTCTTTTACTGCTGTTTGCATAACAGGTGTTAAACTGTTAAAAGCATTACTGTCAAATAGTTTATTGTTTTCCACAATGTCACTAACTCTTATCATATTATTGTTCCGTTGCTGGTGCTTCTGCTGGTG
>DBUV01000068.1:8793-9750 GCA_002308095.1 Acidimicrobiia bacterium UBA1281 | reverse complement strand
CTGGTGTTTCTACCTCTGCTGGTGCTTCAGGTTGTGTTTCAATAGTACTTGCTGTATCAGCTGATGGCTCTGCTACTTCAGGTTTTGTTTCTGCTGATAATTCTTCAGCTGATTTACCATCTGTACCATCGGCATTTGTAATTGTACCGTCTTGATTAAATTGACCTGGTGTTGCAACTTGTGGTTTGTTATCACTATGAGGCATTGCTTGACCATTAAACATAGCACTCGCCATGTCTTTTCTTCTTTGATCTAATGCGTCACCTACTTTTGATCTTAATGCGTCTTTAAATGCGTCACCGGCTTCAGCGCTTTTTCCAGCACCTAATTTGTCTATAAAGTTTTTTACTTCACTGCTCATTTTTGTTCTCCATTAATTTATTATAACTCCTCACTATCAACAACCTGATTACCAGGACTTGATATGATTCCGTTATCTATTTCTGTTTTGATTTGTTTGTCTATTTTCTCTATATCAGCGTCGCTCTGTTTCAATATATTTTTTCTAACATATTCAACAGAGAAATATTTACCAACATAGTCTCTAACGTCATTTGCTAATTGTATTCTATCTTTTAACATTTCAGCTTGCTTTAATTCTGCAAAGTGACCGTCTTGTAAAAAGTCATAGAATATATTATCTCTGATCATTGGCCATTCTTCTTCGGCTATAATCTGTTTTAAAACTAGTTGAGTTCTTAAAATATCATTAAATAATTCAATAAATTTCTTTCTTAATCTTTGAACAAATTTAGTAAATTTTAATTCGTCTCTAGTTATTTCTGTTGATCTTCCTAAATTAAATCCACTAGAAGCTTCAAGTCTACTTGATGGTACGTTTAGTGATCTGTATAGTTTACTTCTAAAGTATTCTATATCAGTAATCTCACCTAAATTCTGACCACCTGGTAAAGTAGAAATATCTGTACCTCTACCACCCTCTCTACTTGGTAACCA
>DBUV01000068.1:0-8410 GCA_002308095.1 Acidimicrobiia bacterium UBA1281 | reverse complement strand
GTTTCTGTATCTTGCCATAACGTCTCTTAAATATTGTTCAGCTTTCATTTTAGGCAAATTACCAACATCAATTTTGAATATACGTCTTTCAGGTGCTCTTGCTATTCTGTAAATAACAGCAGCGTCTTCAATCATTCTTAATTGATTAACTGGTTTAATTGCTTTATGTAAGTATGATAAAATTATATTTTTATTCTGATCTATTAAACCTGATGGACAAAATGCGATAGTATCTACAGCAATTTTAATACCTTGTAAACTAGCGCCACCTACACCTCTTTCATTATACAAAAAATACTCCATAGTTTCGTCTACTAAATTCGTAGCCGATGGAGCCACACCGTCAGGTCTTCTCTTTCTTACTTCTCTGATTTTTTTGATTTTCCGAGGATCAAGATATTTTAATTCTGTAATACCTTTTTTTCCTGTTTCTGTATCAATTATTTTTTGATAGTATATTCTACCATCTACATACCATCTTCTAAAGATGTCATGTCCTCTAGTATTAAATTGTAATAGTCTTAATACTTCAGAAAATTCTTCTTCTATTCTTCTCTTAATATCCCTACCGTAAGGAACATTATTTGTATTTAAATTTACAGCCTGTCTATTTTCATTGGCAACGATAGCCTCATTGATTATATCTTCAATGGCCATATCACATTCAGGATGTATTGAAATTTCTCTATATCTTCTTATTAAGTCCGCTTCAGTCTTAGCGTTCCCTTCCATGTCAAGATGAGACGCAAAATACCCTCCAGCGGCTACAACTTGTGTGCCGTCTTCAGCTTGAGGTGTACTAAAACTTTGTTTCGGATCGGATTTAGGTTTTTCTCTTGTAATCTTAAATCCAAAAAACTCTGCCATAATTTAACTCCTTTTATTTCCTTTTACTACTTATAATAGTTTTAAGAAGGCGGTTTTGAGGCCGCCTCCTAATTTTGTGTATTACGTTGTAGTGTTTGTTTCAAAGTATTGATACTCAAACGTCACGCCAAAAGTTTCTATTTCTGTCGTTTCGCCCATACTTAAATCAATACCACCGATCTCTGTCGGAAATAAACCTCTCAAAGTATACGATTTAATGTTATTACCATTTCTGTCAAGATGATCTACAAATGCGTCAACTTGGTAATCAACTGGATTAGTTAATCCCTCGTTATCAGTCATGTTATTGATACCATTCTGCCATCTTTCAAATGCATTTCTTAATTTGAAATTTGTATCGTTTAGTACCGTAATTGACCATGACGGAATTGTTCGGTCACCTGCAATTTTAATTGCTCTACCTCTAAATGGAACGTTGATATTAGCAACGGTCATACTTGGTATAGATGTAGCTGTACATAAAAATGCTAAGTCTTCTATTTCTCCACCAACTTGTGCGTAACCAGGAAAAGGCATTGTTACCTTAAACTGATTGGCTCTAGCGCCACCACCTGCAAGTTTAGCTTTGAAATCGTTAATGTTTGCCATTTTTTATTTCTCCTCTATTAACCTGCAACCTCTTCAAAAGAGACGCCTGTTCGTGTTGCGATGAATTGTAAAGTGATAAAGTTAATGCTTCTAGCAGGTTTAATGAAAATCTCCGCTATAAACTCGTTTCTATCAATTACTTCACCTGTGTTGTTAGTTTCATCACAAACTACTAAAAAGTCTGTGATCCCTCGTCTACCTTGTACTTCTCTTAAAAAAGGCTCTACAATGTTTCTAAAGTTTGCTCTTGTAAACTCATCGTTAAACTCAAACAATTGAAATTTAGAAGCAGTTGAGATTGCCTTCTCTAAAACTATAAACAGTCTTCTTACATTGATTCTATCAAATGCTGAAGGAGCAGATAATCCAGTTTTGTCACCAAACAATACTGTACCTTGACCTGGGAATGTAACCACTGGGTTAACTCTCGCTTTGTACAATTCGTCTCTTTGTGATTTACTTGGATTGTATGCTAACTTAACAGCGCCTCTGATAACACCTCTGTTTAATCCTGCTGGAGAAAACCAGCTGTCTGCGATTAAATCTGTTCTAGCAGAAAGACCAGCCATATCACCATTTAATGGTACAAATCTGTATACGTCATTGTATCTGTCGTATTGATATTTGTAACCACTATCTAACACTACGTAAGATGAAGAACGAATACCGCTCATAAATGCTTTAACGTTTTGTGTTTGTGTGATTGAAGAAGCTATATTAACTACATCTGCTCTCTCTGGAGATACGAATGCGATAGCGTCTTTTCTGTTCTCTGCTAATGTTATTAGGTCGTCAATGTGAGTAGCGTTGCAAGCTCCACCAATGATTAGACCAACATCAACTGTTTCTGCGTCTGCAAATTTTTCGTAAGCAGTTTTTATTTCGCCAACTGTTGCTGTTGAACCATTAGCTCCGTTTATTAATGAATCAGTTTTTGGTGTATCAACTGCTGTGAAAGTTATTCCTGCAGCTGCTGAACCATGGTTTGATCCTGAAGCATGATGATCCATCCAATAGATGTAATTTGACTTGTTGTAAATTACGTCTCTTACATAGTTTGAATCACCTTGTGGTGTTTTTGCGTCTGAAGCTTTTGATACTCTATCGTAAACTTCAATTACTTCTCCTGTTTTACCTGTGATACTACCATCTTCGTCTATCACGACAACGTGCATTTCATCATTTACACCTGATTTAGTAGCAGCGTAAGGAGATGTTCCTGGTGCTCCTGAAACAAATTCATGGAACTCCCAAAATCTTCTTACGTTTGCACCGTTAGCAGGTACTTGATGTAAACCACCTTGTAGTGTATCCGCTCTAACAAAACTTATGTCGTTAGTGTTGATAGCTGTTATTTTATATTTTCTACCATCATAATCTGTTCCGCCTGAACTCGTTGAAAACTCAACGATATCGCCGACTGCAAAACCAGTTCCTGATGTTAACGTCACTGTCGTATGACCAACGGCCATAGAAGAATCGTTTACTGTTGTTTTTGCGTCCTCTTGGAAACCTGTTGCGCTGTGACAAGCAGAAACTTTAAGGCTGTTGCCCCAAACTCCTGCTGTTCTAGCTGCCCATTCTCCGACAGAACCTTGACCAGTATTGTAATTATCCTGGTAGTCTTGTGTATTTTTGATAGCAATTGCTGAACCTGAAACGGCTGCGTTTGCTAAACCAGTATTTTGTACTCGTACTACTCTTAATGCGTTAGAATATTGTAAGAAGTTTGCAGCTGAAAAAAACGCTTCAAAATTACTTGAATCGGGTTTTCCAAAAACACTTACTAACTCTTGTTCACTAGAGATTGATGTAATCTCATCTAAAGGACCTTTACGGAATTCTCCAGCAAAAGCGCCTATTGAAGTTGATACAGCAGGAATGATTCTAGTTAAGTCTCTTTCCTGTACAAGAACACCTGGTGATACTTGAAATGCCATAGGTTATTCTCCTCTTTAATTAGCTAATTATTAATATATTATAATTCACAACTTTGTAAGTTTTCTTACATCCATATTTAAAGCCAGTACAGATATTTATAATAACCTAGAAATAGACTATTGCCCTTTTCTAGAGACAGGAAACCATCTTGTACCATATTCATCTACTGTTTCCTCGTCTTCAGGATCGGTCACACCATCGTCTACAAATCCGAACGGTGCCATATCCTGCTCTATTAAATTTCGTTGTTCCTCATACATTTTTTGACGTGCATTTGTATTAGTCAACTCTTTAAAATAAGGTTGATTAGACAACCAACCAAATATAACTAAACACATCATTAAGTCATCATTTGATCCGTCTTCAGCCTGCCAGCTTTGGCCTCTTTTAGTAAACGTTGACATCTCCTGAATAATGTTAAAATCATTAACAACTATCTTATCTCCTTCTACCAAAGTCTTTAGATTAGAACAACCAACTTTCTTAATTGCCTTTGTCATACGAACACCTATAGATGAACCACGACCACTATACATAGCGCCTAATATTTGACCAGCACGGCCTTTTTGAGTAGTCATTAGTATATTAGGATATTCAATCTCAAACTGTAAAGCTTCTGCAACTTGTTGACCTATATCGTTTACCTCTGTTAATATATGTGCCTCATTATAATTCTTACAAACTTTAGATATTATATTAGGAAATACAAAAGGTTTAATTTCATTACTTCTATATTTGGCTACAACTTTATAAGGCATTTTAGTGACATCAAATATTATAAAAGCAGAATAATCTTTATCTACACCACGTGATACATCAACTGAACAAACGTAAGTATTGCCTTTGATTGCGTCTTCATATATGTCAACTCCTTGTGCCGATTTAATTGGCGTCATGTAAGGTGTTGATTTTATTTTAGCAGCTGATATTAAAGTATTTACAGAACCTAAAAATTCACACTCAAACTCTTGTTGAAATTGTTCCTCACTTGTATTACGTATTGTTTGTTCTTTCCATTTTTCATCACGGCCTGGTACCTCACTCCAATGTACTTCAATTGGATTGTAATCATTTTTTTTATTGATAGCATCCATCCAAATCTTATAGTACATATTCATACCATAAGGTGTAGATACAATAATCATTTTAGTTTTTGTACCAGCAGATATTGTAGGATAAACTGAACTAAAAAACATTTCGGCAATGTTAGTAGGTACGAAAGCAAACTCATCAAGAAATATAATATTAAAAGAACCACCTCGGATAGCACTTGATGATGTAGCAGCCGCCACAATAGTTGACTTATTTTCTAATTCTATATTACCTTTGTTCCAATTTATTACACCTTGTTGTAACCATTTTGGTAAGTTTTCATATGCAAGTTGTAATCTACCTAATATATCTCTTGCTGTTGAGGATTTGTTTGCTAGAATAGCAATATTACTATTAGGATTAAATAATGCAAAATGCAACAGATATGAAATTGTTGTTGTTGATTTACCTGATTGTCTTGGTAGTTTACAGATTGTAAATCTGTTATCGTGAATAGTCTCAACAATTCTCTTTTGAAAATCGTACATATTAAAAGGCACTAAACCCTCATCAAGAGATACAATACGAATATATTTTTCCATAAAGTATATTGGATCGCCAGCACACTTTTGATATTCTACTATTTGTTCTTGTGTGTATTCAACAGGAGTATTAACCTTTTTAAGGTTAGGATTCCCTAAATATGCTTCACTCATTTTCTACTCCTTTTCGGGAGTAATATTTTTTTCAATTGTTTCATCTTCTTGTTTTCTGTTTAACATTTTCTGCAACTCGGCAGTTGATCCAACAAAAAGAGCATTTTTTACGTTTGTATTTGCAGTCTTTGGTACCTGTTTTAAATCTTTTAATTTTTTTTGTAAATCTTGTAATTTATCTACAGTAGCACCAACCTGTCCAATTAATTGACCGGCAACTTCATATGCTCTAGGGTGTTGGCCTTCTTTTGCAATTTCTAATATTCCTTCAATAGCTTCATTACCTTTATCTATTAGATTATAATAACTATCTCTACTATAAGAGTAATCTTGATTAATATCTTTTTCTGTTTTTACTTCAACATCACCTTTTGGTCTTTCCACAGGTGGTTGAAACTCTTTGGCTTCTTCTACTTTTTCCGTAGACTCAATTCCTAAAATCTCATTTACTTTGTCTTCTAAATTTGCCATAATTATTCATCACTACCTGTTGTTGTATTATATTTTTTACCATCTGTAAAGTTTTGTACAGTTGTTGTAAATCCAAAATCATCTGTCACATCAGCTGTTGGTGGATTAGGTATAACAGTTATTCTTTCCTCTCTAGGAGTATTAACTGTATCTGTATCAGCATATAAATCTGATTGTACTTTTTTGATAACACCTTGATTAGTTGTAGGACCAAACAAGTATGTTTTCGCTGTAAAATTCATTGTATATATTACTGCTCTTCTATTTGTAAAAGCACCATCATAACTGTCCTCATAATTTATAGTATTTAAAATAATAGGCACGTCTCTTTTCATTCCCATTTCAGGTAAAACATTAACTGTTACCGTATAGTCTGGTTGAAAGAAAGGTAATATTTGTTCTACTATTTGTAAACCATTTTCAGCAGTTGCTGTAAAACAATAAACATTTAAACTTATATTATATGGTACAGGCGTCCAATTAAAAGACGCTTTTTTAGAATCATCAAAAGTTGTTTGTGATGTTTCTAATAATGGATATTCAGCATTACCTGTTGCTGTGTTTGCTTCTTCTAACATAATAAAACCACTATCATCTTCCATTGCTATTTGATCCATTAAAGCAACTCTTTGATCTCTAGTTAGTGGTGTTTTTTCATGTTTAAATTTTTGCATTCTAGTTAATTTCCTAGATGGATCATAAGATAAACCTGATATCTCAAATCCCATTCTAGGTAAAGTGACTGCAAATGATCTATCGTTTAATTCTGCTTGTTGATCTAAACGAACTAAAAACTTTTCTTTAGGTGCATATGCTAAAGGCACCTTTATTCTTTGTAATACGGCACCAGTATCTTTATTCTTACTTTCAATAACTATATTATTAAATAGTTGACCGAAAGCAATAATAATCTTTCTTAATCCTTCATTATAAAACGGTGTGCCGAACATTTATTATTTTTCCTTTGTTTTATGAGTCTTGCCTGAATTTTTGCCTTTTTTAAAAACATAGTCCATTGTGCCGTGAGCACCAGAAACTACTTCTTTTTTTAAATTTTTAAACAACTCCATATTTTTTATTTTTTTGGCTTGTTTACTGGCATAAGACATTAATAATTTTACGTCTCTCATACTTCATCTACCTCCCCAAATGGATTTCTTTCTGTGAAATCTAACACGTCATCTGCTACAGTAGCTGTATCAAAGCCAGCTGCTGTATCTAAATCCAGATTTTGTGCATACGTTGATTGTGTTTGAACTGTAACCTTTGTACTATCATAACTTTCGTTAATCAAGAAGTTAGCATTTCCTGAAGATGTGTCGTCTTGTTCAAGTTGAATAGTACCTTTGCCATCTTCTAGATGTATTCTATCTACTAATAAGTTTGTAGAATAAGCTTCATCTTTGTCATCAATACCTTGAACGCCTGTGTCTAATCCTTCGTTTGAGTATTCCCAACGTGTAACCCTTAATTTATAAACTGGTAAATTTCCTAATTGAAAAAATGGCTCTTGATCTTCAACAAATTGAATTTCAAAAAAACTATTCATTAAAGGAAAATATAAAATATCTCCTTCGTTTGGTCTACCTTTTACATTTAATTCTGTTCTAACGTCTATCTTATTATGAAAACGTCTTTTAGATACCATCAATGTAGTATCTTCTCTAATTTCTAATCCAAACTTATTGATTAATTCTTGTTGACCAGCAAATCCTTCAGTAGTCTCAAAATACATTTCAATAGGAAAAGCATTTTTAAATTTACTATTAACATCTTCGCCCAATACTAAATCTCTATTTACAATATCTCTCGGCATATAGTAAATTAAATTACCATATATTTTTAATCCTTCTATGATTAAATCTTCGTATAGATATTTTTCGGATGCATTTCCGATGCCATCTCCGTGCTGAAAGTATGGATTCATTACTACCATAATTGTTTACCCTATTATGAAGTTATGAGGCTCTTCAAACGTTGTACGTATTTCTGTTTCTAATTTTTCACACTCTTGTAGTGATTCAGAATATATTTGGCCTCCGTTAAGAGTCACACCACCCACCATAGCAACGCCGTTGAATTTAGATAGGTTTGCTCCCCATTGTTTTTTAAATAGTGTTGTGACATATCTTTTTAACCATTGGTCATTATATACATCTGTAAATGTTTCTGGATCTAATTTTCTAAAACAATCTATTACTAAAAATTCACCTACTTGTAAATCTTCTTTCCAATCCATATCAATGAATAATTTATTATCGTTTTGATTAAATCTTAATGGCTTTTCACCTACTAATATATGATCTAAAAAATCTAATTGTCTCATTACTATATCATAATTAACTACCGATGTTGAAGAAAAATCATAGAGATCATTTAGTCTCATTTGATATCTTACATCAAATAAATTCAAACTTCCTTTACTTGAAAAAGGAAATATATTAGTGACAGATATAACTGATTCAGGAACTACTATGTAATTTTGATTTTCTTTCCATGTTGTAGTTACCGAGTTTTTAGTTTGTGACTCTGATACGTCTCCATTAGTCACAATTCTATCATAATCTGCCTGTGTGTATTGATATTTTAAATAACATCTTCTTATTGCATTCATGTGATATTGAGAATAATATTGTAAAGCTTCATCAAGTCTATCCTCTAATTGATCATTGTCAACGTTAATTTCTATAACAGGTTGACCTAATGCTCTTAAAGCGTATTCTTTTAACTGTTCTCTTGTTGTTGGTGTTGCCATGTTTATATTTATCCCTTAT
>DBUV01000042.1:1974-2713 GCA_002308095.1 Acidimicrobiia bacterium UBA1281 | reverse complement strand
CTGTTGCCCCTATGCTGGATTGGATTGATTTATAAATAAAAGCCTATTAAAACAGAATCTTACATATTGTCGTGTTTTGCCTTGGGTATAAAAAGGTACATTTTTGGTTAGGCTGAAGAATAAATTACCTAGTAATTTATTCATGTTATTATTATTTTTTAATCACCAGAGCGTTTCATATCATATGACACAGCATTTGAGGGTAGCGTTTTAGTACCCTTAAGATTTAACGGCCTCGCTTCGATGTTTTATCAATGACTAGAGCCGTTCTTCATAAGGCTTGATGTAAAAGCCCACTACAAGCACTTACGCTATGATGAACTATCATCTCCAATAAAGAGAGGGTCTCGTACATATTGGTATTTGCAATGATGAAATATAAGCGTATAGAGCCTATTTTCTAAAATGTTATACCCTTAGCGCAAATATGAGCTTTAATTTCTCTGTAGAGCGCGTTTTGGGGATTTCTAATTTTGATTACAAGCCCATACAGCCAAAGTCTGAGACTGTGCCTTATTGGGCTATGAGACAAGAACAGACAAAAGATGCTCTTATTGCAGAAAAAAAGCCGTTTTACGGGCTAATAAAGCCATAAAAGTTGTTAAATTTCTGAAAAGGGAAATGGAAAAGACAAAAGCCAGTTTGAGAGATTGGAGCAAAGATTTTCTTAGTGACCTGTTTGCCCCTGCGGAGCAAAAAGCCATTAAAACAGCAGAAGTTATCGACAAGATAGATACTG
>DBUV01000042.1:0-1646 GCA_002308095.1 Acidimicrobiia bacterium UBA1281 | reverse complement strand
CCTGCCACAGCTACAGAACTTGATGATATTGCTAAAGCTATTGAGAAAAAGAAAAAACAGGCTCCAGAGCCTGCAAAAGTCACTTCTAATCGTAAGAAAAGGAGAAGAAAAAGAACAAATTCTTCATAACCCGCCACTGGTGCCAGGTTCCTTATAATTTTCTCAATTACTCATGTGTAAGCTCATGTAATTTTGATTGCATTTTGTTTATTTCTGATTCCTCCATTCTATGCTCTATTTCTCCTTGTAACATTTGTGCAATTAAAAATTTATTATTGTCAGTTTGTTCAAGATCTTCTTGAATATGTTCTAAACGTTGGTCTATTTCTCCTAGTGTAACAAGATAAGCATTCTCACCATTTTCATGAGCAGTATCTTTCCATCTTTTCAGTGTCTTTCTGAAATTTTTTATTTGTTCTATATCTTCAAGTATTTGTCTTACTTCATTTTTATTCATTTTCTTCACCTTTATTATTTTTATCTTTTTGTAAATGCATCTAATATCTAGTCGGTTAACTACGATTTGACACTGTTCCATTCTATTCGAGCACGAGAACAGCGCTTCTCAATGAATATTGCCAAATCATACACATTAACCATATACGGTGCTTTTTGGCTCGAATTGAGTTTCACGACAGGGAAAGGCAAGGCAAGGCTCTTAGCTTTTCTTTTTGCTGTATTTTTGCTCAAGCCCAAAATCGGTTCAGCGAGATCTTCAAGAGGAATCATGTACTTGAAGCCATACTCAGCCAATAAAAGATGCAAAATTTTCGAGTCATCCACATTTCCTTTATTCATTGGCTTCGCCCTCTCTGTGAGGATATCGGACTTTCATGTTTCGCTTTTTCTAAACAAACTTCAGCGACCATTTGCATTATCTGCTCAGTAGCGCCTCTTTCATTATCGGTTAGCGTTATTGCTTTGTTTTCTAAATGATGAGCGTAAAGTAAGAACGTATCCGACAGAACTGAATAGTGCTGAGAATCTAGCAAGTTCTTTACCTTGCGCCACTTTTCTATTGGTGAACACTTCCTACTCATAAGAATCTTTTCAATAGATTCTACTAATGCTAAACCTTCAGTCTTCATATAAAAGTTAAGACCGTTAATTTTTATTCTTTCATAGCCAGATAAATTCATGCTCTCAGACTCCCACTACATAAATAAGAAGTGTCAACGCCAAACGCATTTACAAACGATAAATTTATGGGTAAATGAAGCTCATTAGCAGTTGTAGGGAGGAAGAGTTTACAATTAGTAAAGTTTGAGTACAGTGAGTTCAACGAAGAAGTTGAACAGAACAATGAGCCAAGCAAACAACTCGAATAAATTGATTTTAGTTCAGAACAGAGTTGTCGTTGGTTGAATTTTCGCGTCATATTTTTCTCCTAAAATTGGGTATAAGGAGACCTATGACACAAGAATAACTAATGCCCCCTTAGTACCGTTGTTAATAACTACAGTTTGATGTTTCATTTTCGTTTCCATAATCGGAATCTTATCAATGGGATTTCACTCCCTGTATCATTTCCCTATCATCTGAAGTTCAGTAAATCACTATTGTGACCTTGAAATCTAGACGGGAAAAATCGTTAAGTTTTCATAACTCACAGATATTCTATCAAAGCAAAATAAATTGTCAATCAG
>DBUV01000037.1 GCA_002308095.1 Acidimicrobiia bacterium UBA1281 | reverse complement strand
TGGCAATTTGGTGATGAAAATTCTGAGAATACGATTAAAGGTAATGCCGGCGATTGGTGCAGAGTTGTAACGGGAAGAACTGGTAAAGGATTTAAACCAACTCTTACCGTTGAAGGTGACTTTGCAAAGAAATTAGTAAAAACAAATCACGTTAAAATTTAATAATGAAAATATTTGGAGTTATTCACCTAAAGGGTCTTCCTGGCTCAACATCTAATAGTCTTCCATTAGATGAAATTATAAAACTGGCTCAAAACGATATTAATACACTAACAGAGGGTGGAGTTCATGGAATTATCATAGAGAACTTTGGCGATGCCCCTTTTGTAAAGGACAATCTATCCAAAAGATCTTTAGTTAGTTTTACCACTGTTGTTTCAAAACTTGATATTGATCAGAAATTAGAGATTGGAATAAATGTTTTAAGAAATGATGGGCTTAGCGCACTTGCTATTGCTGAAGCAACAAATGCAGATTTCGTAAGAATTAATGTGTTAAACAATATTATGTATACAGACCAAGGGATAATTGAGGGCAAAGCTTATGAAGTGTCACAACTTAGAAGTACTTTGAATAAAAACATTAAAATTTTTGCAGACGTTTTTGTTAAACACGCAACACCACCATACGGTTCCAAAATTGAAAATCATGCAAAAGAGCTTTTAGAGAGAGCTGGTGCAGACGTCGTAATAGTAAGCGGAGATGGTACTGGTGAGGAAACTGACATGTCAGACCTAAAAAAAATTAGAAATATTGTTCCAGAAGGGAAATTAGCAATCGGTTCTGGGCTGACAGTTGAAAATATAGAAGAATTTTCTAAAATTTCTGATATAGGAATAGTCGGAACAGACTTGAAAGTTGATGGAGTTTTAGATAACCCTGTGGAACTTAAAAGAGTTAAAGATATAGTAAGTAAAATATCATAAGTTATTTTTGATTATTAAGTAAAACATCAAATAGAACACTATCATTTCTTATTAATGATTACTGCTATATTAAACCCTGCTTTAATTGTCTTTATCTCAGGAATACTTCTTGGGAGAATTTTTAAAAGCATCGCTCCACCTCCATTCATTTCTAAATATCTTGGTTACTTTCTCCTCTTGGGCTTAGGGTTAAAAGGAGGATACAGCCTTCAACAAACTGGATTCATTAGTGATGTGGTTAACGTGCTTACACTTGGAGTCTTTTTTGCATTGCTAGTGCCCATCGCAGCTTACCTATATTTAAAAAGAATATTGAATGATGATGATGCTGCAGCCTTATCAGGAACTTATGGCTCAGTAAGTGCCGTTACGTTTGTTACGGCAAATACGTATCTGCTAGCTAGTTCTCAAGATTACGATAACTACATGTCTGCTGTTCTAGTAGTGATGGAGTTTCCAGCGATATTCATGGCATTATATTTAGTTACGCAAAACAGTTCACAACAATCAGAAAGTAAAGTACAAACACTTAAAACTGCTTTTTTAGAAATACCTAATATAGTTCTATTATCATCTTTAATATTTGCGTATAATTTCAGATTTAAGAATTTAGATATATTTAATTTAATTACTAAAAATATTTTTGATGTTGTTTTAATTATATTTCTATTTGTAATGGGTTTGAGGGTATCAAAAAGAATGAGTGAGCTATCGGGTAAAGGAAGTAAGCTTATAGGATTTGCCTTAATAACACCTATAACTGGCTCACTAATTGCATTAATTTTCTCCTCATACTTCGGATTAAGTGTTGGAAATGCAACTCTTCTTATGGTTTTAACTGCGAGTGCTAGTTATATTGCTGTGCCAGCAGTTGTAAAAGATGCAATCCCCAATGCTAATCCTGCAATATATCTTGGTTTAAGCCTTGGGGTAACTTTTCCATTCAATGTGATTTTTGGAATACCTTTATACAATCAGTTGGCAATATACTTCTTAAATTAATATTAAAGTAAATAACCGCCGTCAATAGTTACTACTTCACCGGTTATCCATGAAGCTTCCTCGCTAGATAAGAAATACATCAAATTAGAAATATCTTCTGGAGTGCCTAATTTTTTTAACGCATGTAGGTCGGCAGTAGCTTGTTCATCATTCTCCCACAGCATCTCAGATAGTTTAGTTTTAACAACGGCAGGAGCAATTCCATTCACTCGTATGTTTGGGGCTAATTCTTTAGCTAATTGTTTAGTCATATAAATTAGTCCTGCTTTCGAAATATTATAAGCTCCCATATATGATGCTGGCTTTATACCTCCAACAGAAGCAACATTTAAAATTGATTCCTTTAAACCAGCCTTTACAGCTGCTCTAGCCCAAAGTAACGGTCCAAGAAGATTTACATCCCATGTTTTTTGGATTCTGGATATATCGACATCCATCAAGTATCCACCTGATGGATTTGTACCTGCGTTATTGATAAGAACATCTAGTGAACTTGTTTCCTTGATAATCGCATTACAGGTTTCGTTTGCTGCTTCTTCACTGTCAGCATTTGCAACAAAACCTTTTAGCTGCGAGTGTTCACCTAATACCTCTGCAAGATTTTCTTCTTTTCTTGAGGTGATGTATACATTCCAATTATTTTCTGAAAATCTTAATGCGGTTGCGAGTCCTATTCCTCTAGTGCCACCTGTAATTAAAATCGTTTTCATTATTGTTCAATTATAG
>DBUV01000082.1 GCA_002308095.1 Acidimicrobiia bacterium UBA1281 | reverse complement strand
ACAAAATAATCACCTATGCGTGGTGAGTTTCTCAGATTTAAATTCCTATAGTCTTGTTCTAATTCTTCTACTAATCTCTCTCGCCCATCTTCCAAGGCACTTCTATATCTAATTTCTGCAATTTGCTCTAAAATATCCGGAGCTACAAAAAAACCACCACCAAGGACAATAAGTGTGATAATTATAATTTTTGTTCTTATTCCAACACTTTGCATTAATCCCACCTATACCCAAAACCACGAACAGTGTTTACATGCTGATGTAGATTGAATGGTTTCAATTTTTTTCTTAGGTAACCTATATATACTTCAACTTTATTATCATCCTCTTCGGTTGGATATAAGATTTCCCAGACTTCCTCTAATAATTCACTTTTAGCAACAATATTTCCAATGTTCCTTAATAAGAAGGTGAGTAAATCAAACTCCTGTCTTGTTAGTTTAATTTCAACCTCGTTACAGATAACCTTTCTTGCAGATATGTCAATTTTCAAATCCTGAAATTCTAAGATATTATTGTGTGGTTCATCATTTTTCAAAAGCTTACGAACTCTCGCAAGAAGCTCAACCATGGAGAAGGGCTTTTTTAAATAATCGTTTGCGCCAGTATCAAGACCCTCTTCAACATCATATTCTCCGCTTTTTGCTGTCAGCATTAAAATTGGTGTGACTATTCCAATTTCTCTTACTTTTGCGCAAAGTTTATACCCGTTCATTTTTGGCATCATTATATCTAGGATTACTAGATCGGGTTGATTTTCGATAATCTTAAAATAACCGTCTTCTCCATCAAAAGATTGTTCTACAACATAGCCTTCATCTTGTAGCGAATCTTTAACCAAGTCTGATATTTTCTTATCATCTTCAACTAAAAGTATTTTTTTTACCACTAGTTAATAATGACAACATAAATAAATTTATCAAGTGTTAGGTAATACTCACCACAGAAACTTCACAGGTTTATCAGAATATCCTAAGGTTACAGCTGTTACAAAAGAGTATGAAAAAGAAAGGACGAACATGAAAAGATTATTATTAGGAATAGGCGTTTTTGGTCTTGCTCTTGGTATAGGCATTATGGGTATTTCTTATGCCTCAGAAGCTCCTCAAGTTAGAGAGAATTTTTTTGAAAAAAAGGTTTCTAATGACAAAGCTGACAAAAAAAATCTTCTAGAAGATGTTTTATCAGATCTTGTTGAAGAGGGTACTCTGTCTCAGAATCAGTCTGATAGTGTATTAAGCGCTGTTGAATCAAAAAAACTAACAATAAAAGCGGAAAGAGAAGAAATCAAAAATCTAATTAATGAAATGCTTGAAGATGGAAAAATTACCATAGTAGAACTAGATTCTGTAGCAACTATAGATCAAGAAAAAATAGATCGATTCAAAGAACGCTTTTCAGAGGAGCTTGAAGATGGTGTAATTTCAGAAGAAGAGTTTAAAGACAACATTAAAAGTCATCACAGAAAAAGACACCATAAGTCGAAAGGCAGTAAGTAGTTAAGTATTTGTGTATTGGCCCTAGTCCAATGCACATTTACTAAAATGTAACCATGAAAAAATTAATACCTGAAACAATCGAAAATAAAATTCCAAGTAACAAATTTGTCTATTACTTTTGTTGGCTACTGGTTGCGTTCAATTTATTTAGAAGTCTTGAACACATATTTTCTGAAGATGGTGGAGCAGAATCTATTGCAGGTATTCCACTAAGTAGCTATTCACCAGATGCTGCAAACAACATTGTTTCAATATTTGCACAGTGGGGTTTTTCACAGCTAGTTTTAGCTTGCATTTTGCTTCTGGTTGTTTTAAAAATTAGAGAACTTATTCCGCTTATGTTGCTAATTATTGCTTTAGAAAACTTATTCAGAGCAGGAATTGGTTTCTATAAGCCTTTAATTATTAGTGCAGATCCTCCTGGAGCACTCTCTCCCTTGATAGGTTTAGTGACTTTAATTTTCTTTTTAATTTCAATAAGAGAAAACAATTAAAATTATGAAAAAATATTTAAACATTTTCTTATTACTTCTATTCGTTCTTTTCTCGGCGTGTTCATCATCAGATGAATCACAAGGAGTTGTTTCTACAAATGATTTATCAAGCGATATAACAGTTACAACAATTGCAGAGGAAGTAGTTGAAGAAGTAGTTTCAGTTGAAGATACACAGCTTTTATTAGCCAGGTGCTTAAGAGGAAATGGATATGACATTAAGGATCCTAAAAATGATGAGAGCCTACAAAGTGTTTTGCAACCAGTGTTTTTAGCTGCTGATCAAAAAGGTAGAGAGGAACTTTTTGAGACCATTCAGACATGTGCTGAAGAGAATAACATACCGCTTGGTGGTTCAGCAGAGTTTGAAAATCCAGAGGCTGTTGCAGACTCTTTAGACACTCAGTTAGAGTTTGCTCAATGTTTACGAGAAAACGGGATAGAGATAGAAGACCCAAGTGCCGAAAGCCCCCTTAGACCTTTACTTGTAGAACTTGTTCAGTCTGGACAATATCTACAGACCCAAATTCAAGAAGCTGCTGGTATATGTTTTGACGATCTTGGAATTGACCCACCACAACAGGGCAGGGGTTAAAGCTACATATATGGTAAATAAAGTCGTAAAAGCTGGTCGTATTCCTGCAGTTTTAGTCGGATGGAACATATTTGATGCGCTACTTCATGTTGCGATTGACATGGCAGAGCCACTCCGAATAACTGGCAACATTATTGCTATTTTTGTTGCGGTTGCGATATTGATAGGTGCTCCCAAAAAACTTTCTTCTAGCCTGTTGCTAGCTGCATTTATTTCAATTGTTGCTCTAAACACAGTTCATGTAAGTGAGCATGATTTTGCAATTCCCATGCTCATTTTCATAGGCCTAAGTCTGTACTTGCTTCTCCGCTGGACTCAAATCTTAAAAATAGAAGATTTGAAAATTAGGGAACCTAAGAAGCAAAATTACTTTCATAAACGATGGTTTGCTGTAGCATTGTCGATTTTTGGAGTGCTGGTTATATTGGCCGTGGGAGTTATGAACTCGCTGAATATGCAAGATCAGCTATTTGACGGCGCTTTAAAAGAAGCTGATTATTGGAGTGATGAGCCGGTTATTTTATCTGCCGGTATGGGTTTTGAGGGGATTATTGGTTGGCCGGAAGTAAATGAAGAAACTGTTCGAGAGGCCGAAGGAACTTGGTATGGTTCAGTAATGTGTACAAATGGAGAGGATCCTCCAGCTGGCGCATATACCAGCATAGTAAGCACAGCCGGGGTTGAATTATTCTACAAGGGTACTGCTGAGGACGATGACGGGTTGCCAATTGTATTTAGTTGGCCTGTAGCCACAGAAACTGTTGATCTAACCGATTTTCAATTCACACTGAATACAGGCAAGATCGTTTTTCCAAATAGCGCTGGAATGTTGCCAAACTGGGAATTAAATGAACGCAATACGGTTGTTGTGTTTGGTGATTTTGGCAATCGGGGTTTCAGTAGCGAGGATGGAGCAATTTTCCCTGTAAGGCTAGATATTGTTGAAGACGAAACACCGCTACTACTTATTGGTCCGAACGGCCAAGAATTTAATGCAGTGGGCTTGAGCTGGGAAACTGATGCAAGCCCTTATGATTCGGGACCGAAATTGGTCGGGGCTAAACTGAACCATGTCGGTAGTGAGGCAATGGGTGAAGGTGGTTTGGGAGTTGGAGAAAGATCTGGAGTTTTGCCAAACGACGAACTATCACTGTATGACGAGGCTGACTTTCGCATACGCGTGCTAACAACAGGAGGCTTCTCACCCGATGGTATTACTGGTTTGACCCCCACAATGTTTGAGGACTTTTTCCGAATTCACGCCAATGGGTCTAACGGTGAAGTAGTTCTCTTGGAAAAGGTGGGTCAGGAGTATCTAGTAGCAGGCGGAACACTCAGAATTGTTGGGCTTTCGGATTTGGGGCAAAAAGAAAACCCTGATGAAGGAATCTTTTATGATGATTGTTATGCTGAAGATAGGGATAACTACATAGACATAATCCTAGTTGGCGACGAAGCAGCAGCACGAAACATTACCCATGTAGAAATCCCATCACTAGAGGGTGGTTACAGTGCCTTTTACAATCCTGGTGGTCCTGGCCCAGAACCATTTGAGGGCGTTAGGTATACCGCTCCGGGACCAGCAGATCTGGAGCCTGTCATAAACGCCCTAGATAACCCGATGCGAGTTAGTCGCGAAGCCAAGAATTAGAATGTTTCTAGTCCTTACCTCTACAAGGTAGAGGTTAAAGCTACATATAATTAATAATTTTGACGGCAAACTTGTATAACTTATAAAAAATATTAAATGTATACTATACTTTACATAATGTATACTATATTTTACATATTGAACAAATTACAAAAACATAATTAAGGAGAATAATGAAAAATAAGT
>DBUV01000054.1:33963-45080 GCA_002308095.1 Acidimicrobiia bacterium UBA1281 | reverse complement strand
TTCTTTAATTTCTAAAATCAAAAATTTTTTTGACGGAATTCTTATGAGAACAGTACTGAGGTTTCGCGCTGCAGGTTTGATGCATTCAATGATTTATATTGGTTTTCTTGGTTTGTTTGCAGGAACTATAACTTTAGAAATCCATCACTTAATGCCACCTTCATTGAAGTTTCTTCAAGGTACTACTTATTTTATTTATTCGTTTGCACTTGAATTAGCATCTTTAGTTTATTTATTTGGGATAGCTTGGGCTCTTTTTAGAAGAATTTTTGGCACGGAGTACAGAATAAAAGTTAAAACAAAAATGGATGACTATTTAACTCTTGGTCTCCTTGGATTTATGGGTATTTCTGGTTTAACCACAGAGGCAGGAAGAATTATTGTAGAAGGTTTTCCCGAATATGAAAAGTGGAGCTTTGTAGGATATTTCATTGCTGAGATTCTTCCCATAGAAAATGGAGTTCTTTTCCATAGGGTATCTTGGATACTTCATGTAGTCTCATTCTTTATTTTTCTAATATCTCTTCCTCAATCAAAGCTTAGACATATCATTACCTCTCCAGTAAATATGTTCCTTAGCCCTAAAGATCGACCAAAAGGCGCAATGAAAGATATCGGAAATCTATTGGAAGCGGAAGACATTGAAACCGTAGGTGCAGAAGTAATCGAAAATTTCTCATGGAAACAACTAGTTGATTTAGATGCATGTACAGTATGTGGAAGGTGCACATCTGTTTGCCCAGCTAATTTAACTGGAAAACCACTAGACCCACGAGAAATCATTCTGAAAGTTGGTCAAGTAATGTCTGAGTCCGGTTCTCCACCAGTTCCTGCAACAGTATCTACTCCTGTGGATTTACAGGTTAAAACTGCAAATGTATTTGAAAGAATTACGCCAGAAGAATTATGGGCATGCACTTCATGTCGCGCCTGTGATGAAATTTGTCCTGTAAATATAGAAATTTTAGACAAAATACTTGATATGAGAAGACACCTCGCATTAATGGCCTCCGATTTTCCTTCAGAATTAGGAAAAGCATATGTTGCTATGGAAAACTCATCTAACCCTTGGGGAGCATCTCAAAACGATAGAATGAAATGGTCTGAGGAACTAGAATTTGATGTACCTATTCTAGAAGAAGAAAACAAAGAAGAAGTAGAGTATTTGTACTGGATAGGATGTGCAGGAGCTTTTGATGATAGGAATGTTCCAGTAACTAGAGCTGTTGCAACACTCTTAAAACGTGCTGGTGTTTCGTATGCAGTTTTAGGAACAAAAGAAGTTTGTACTGGTGACTCAGCAAGAAGAACTGGTAACGAGTTTGTATTCCAACAATTAGCAATTCAAAATATTGAAAACATGAACAATCTAAACGTTCAAAAGATTATTACGCAGTGCCCTCATTGTTTTAATACAATTGCTAATGAATATCCTCAGCTTGGTGGCAACTTTGAAGTTATCCACCACAGTCAATTATTAACTGAACTAGTTCAGTCGGGGAAAATTGAAGTTGGTACGAGTGACAATCCTTATGTAATTACTTATCATGACTCTTGCTATCTTGGTAGACACAACGACGTATATACAGCCCCTAGAGAGATTCTTGGATCAATAGGGGGTATAGAGGTTCGTGAGATGAAGCGTCAGGGTACAAACAGCTTCTGTTGTGGTGCTGGAGGCGGAAGAATGTGGATGGAAGAGTCAACAGGAAAAAAAGTTAATATTGAACGATCAGAGGAAGCTATTGAAACTGGTGCAGATGAAGTTGCTGTAGCCTGCCCATTTTGCTACATAATGATGGATGATGGCGTTAAGGAGCTTGGAAAAGGTGAGTCAGTAAAAGTAAGAGATGTTTCTTTAATCCTTCTAGACAACCTAAAAAAAGATTAGTTTTTATCACCTAAAAAAAACTTAGTTACATCACCATTTGATTTTCTAATGCTATAAATAACATAAACAGCTGTTGTTAGGTTTCCTAAGACTATAAGTCCTACAATCCAAAAAAAACTTTTTAAGAGAGATTCTTTATAAATAATCCATAATCCAAATAGTGTAAATCCAGCATAAAGGTCTACTAAGGAGACAACACCCCATGGAAGTTCTGGTATAGGAGAATCAAGAATTGAAACTTGACTTTGTGCCCAAAATATTACTACTGTCATTGCAATGGCTATACAGTATGAAATTAACTTTGCTATAGTCATACACTAGATTCTAAGGTATAAATAAATAAAATGAAAAACAATACAATTTTTTATAGAGTGCTCCAACTTGATAAGAACATTTATGGAGAGCTGGTTACAGACCAGTCTTCATTACAAAAAAGCATAGCGATATGGCTTTCCGGTTCAATTATCAGTACTTTAGCGGTAACCACTTTCTTTAAAAACTTAGTTGAGTATTTAAAAGAAGTGGTTTCACAATCTAGTTCACAACTTCCCCAGGAAGCTGTGTTAGATTTCCAAACTTTAATTATTGAAGTCGAAGAAGGCTTTGAGTCTATAAATAATGTAAACTCTCTCATTACAACTCAGCTATTTGGATTTATAAATGTTGTAGTATCTGTCCTAATTATTTTCGCTGTTTTAAAGTATTTTTTTAGAAGAGATCCAAACCTATTGTTCATAGGAATCATTTACGGTTTTTCTTCAATACCGATACTTTTGAATGCGCCGATACTCTTTTTTGACTCTTTGGCATTACAAGGAATAGTTTTAGTAGCAACGAGTATTTTTTCACTTGTATGCTTAGGTTCAGGTCTAAAGCAAGTTTATATGTTAAGGAATATTGAAGTTATTTTGTTAATTCTTTTTTCTGGTTTTTCAAGTTTGGTTGCAATGTGAATGCAGCAATAATTTTAGCTGCTGGGGAATCACTCAGAATGGGGTTCCCTAAGCAATTAGCTGAGTACAAAGGCTCTACGATTTTAGAAACAACTATTGAAACTGTTTCTACTTTTTTTGAAGAAACAGTAGTTGTTCTTGGATACGAGAACGAAACAATTACCGAAAAAGTTGACTTTAAGTCAGCTGCGATATTGATAAATGAAAATTGGGAAGAGGGAATTATTTCTTCAATACGAACTGGCTTGCACCACATAAATCATAATAAAAATTATGAAAATGTTTTCATATTCTTAGGTGACCAACCCTCAGTTGACCGCAAGGTAATTGAAAAACTACTTGAAACAAAGCATGATTTTGATGAGGTGATGATACCAAAATATCGTTACAAATTTGGATACCCAGTAGTTGTACCTAAATATTTTTGGAACAAATTAGAACTCATCACGCAAGACAACACTTCTGATGAGGTAGATTCTGTATTTGGTGAGTTTGATTTAATTAATTTTTTTGAATCTTCAGAATTTAAAACTAAAAGTGTTAATTTTAATTTTCTAAGACCTACAGATTTTGATGAACAAAAAGATTTTTAGAGTGGGAAAAACTCTTCTATTTTTTAATTAAATTATATTTATTTTTTTGTAAAATCTAATAATGACTTCAATTGATTCTATAAATGGTATGACTCACACCGAAGCAACAAAGCTGAGGAGAGCAAGGGTTCGGACCACAGTCACTTTTCTTCAAATTGCCTCAACTAGATCAGGTAGAGCATTACTGACAAAAGAAACTGGTATAACATCTCCAAAACTTTTACATTGGGCAAAAAGGGCAGAGCTTATGAAAATCAAGAACCTAGGAAGAGATTATGCCGACCTTTTAGAAGCTGCAGGAATTGAAAGCATCGCAGAGCTAAAAAGAAGAAATCCAGATTCTCTTCACGAGACCATGGAATTAATTAATAAAAAGAGAAAAATAGTAGACAGAATGCCTTCTGTAAAACGTGTTTCAAAGTGGATTGAAGAGTCAAAAGATATAAAAATTACAGTATCTTCTTAGTTAATCATCAATCTATCATTGTATTGTGAATACAAAAAAAATTAGACTAACCGGAGCACAACTTTCATTTTCAGTAGGGGCAATACAGGAAAATAAATCTAAAATTCTTGATACATTAGAAGAAGCAGAAAAAATACAATCTGATGTTGTAATTTTTCCAGAACTCTCAATAACGGGATACCCACCAGAAGACCTTCTCTTAAGAGAAAGCTTTATTGGAAAAAATTTCGCAGTTCTTGAAGAGATTGCTGCGTACTCTGGATCAAGCAGTGCAATTATTGGCTTTGTAGACAGAAGTCTTAACGAAGACTCAACCGACAACTTTGATAGAAAAATTTCTAATGCTGCTGCAATTGTTCAAAATGGAGATGTCAAAGGAATATATCACAAGTGTTTTCTTCCAAATTATTCGGTTTTCGATGAAGCAAGGTATTTTGCTAAAGGAAATAACCCAGCAGATTTATTCTGGTATGACGATATTGCAATAGGAATAAATATCTGTGAAGATATTTGGATTGATAATGGTCCAGCTGACCGACAGGTCGCATCAGGTGCTTCAATCATTATAAATATAAATGCATCTCCATTTGATATCAATAAGATTGACTCTCGTCGTAATCAAGTTATGGAGAAAGCAAAAAAACTAAATGTTCCAATAATATATCTAAATATGGTTGGAGGGCAGGATGAATTAGTGTTTGATGGAGGCTCCTTTGTAGTTGATTCATCCGGTAAAATAATTTATCAAGCTAGTCAATTTAAAGAGGAAGTTTTCACTTTGGACTTGGAAGTACAAATAAAAGATATTATCTCTGATTCAAAACTCACACTTAACACAAAGACGGAAGAGCTTCCAAATTTAATTTCTCAAGAGACTTTTAATGAACTGGAGTCAATGTATGAAGCACTTAAACTTGGAGTTTCAGATTATGTACGTAAAAACAATTTTCAAAAGATTCTTGTTGGTTTGTCTGGAGGTATAGATTCAGCTTTAACAGCAACAATAGCAGTAGATGCTCTAAGTCCAGAAAATGTGATTGGAATTGCAATGCCCTCAAAATATAATCCTGACAGTTCTTTAGACGACGCCCAACAGCTTGCAGATAATTTGGGGATAGAGTTTAAGGTTATTCCAATCGAGGAAACGGTAGAGAGCCTAAGGACATTACTCAAAGATAGCTTGGAAGAACCTCTCGCAGATGTTACTGATGAGAATATTCAATCAAGGATTAGGGGAAATATAATCATGGGTCTTTCAAATCAATTAGGAGCTATGGTTTTGTCTACAGGCAACAAATCGGAAATGGCTGTAGGTTACTCTACTCTTTATGGTGATCTCGCAGGAGGTTTTGCCTTGCTTAAAGATGTATACAAAACTGAAGTCTATAAACTTGCTGAATTCCGAAACAAAGAATCAAAAGTAATCCCCTTAAACTCAATTACTAAAGAACCAAGTGCTGAATTAAGGGACGATCAGTTTGATTCAGACTCTTTACCAGATTACGAATTACTAGATAAGATATTGAAAATGTATATTGAATCTGATTACTCATCAGAAAAAATAATTGCTTCCGGTATAGAAAACAACATTGTTTACGATGTGTTAGAAAAAGTTGATAAAAATGAATATAAAAGGAAACAAGTAGCACCTGGAGTAAAATTAACAGAAAGAGCTTTTGGTAAAGACAGAAGAATGCCTATTACAAACACCTACATAAGAGAGAGATATTCTTAATATGTTCATTATTAATGGTGCAAAAGTAGAAGAAGCTAATTTTGTTGTTCCAATTCAAAATCTATCCTTCTGGAGGGGTGATGGTATTTTTGAAGCAATAAAAATTCATGAAGGCTATCTTTTTGCTCTAGACCGCCATATAAAAAGATTTAAGCAATCTGCAAAAAAAATGCTGTTTGATGATATCGATTTTGAAGAAATAAAAAAAGATATGATCCTCTTAGCTTCAAACTATGCAGAAGGCTACGTAAGAGTGATAATAAGTAGATCAACATCAAAAAGTGATTATGATGTTTATATTTTTCACCAAGAACCTGTAGAAATCCCAGAACATTACTCTTTACAATCACAACCTAGTCCATGGCATCCTGGAGGTGATTTTGCATTAGAAGATAATCAGGTAGTAGGAACAAAATCTACATCATATGCTCTGAACATTGCTCAAACACGGATAGCTGAACAAAATGGATATTCAGATGCTTTGCTTTTAAATAGAGAAAATATAGTATTGGAAGGTCCAACATTCTCAATTGGGTGGATAAAAGGGGACACAGTATATGTTCCAGATTTACAACTTGGAATTTTAGATTCAATAACTAGACAATACATCCTTCTTTTTGGAAGCAACAATCAAATTAAGGTTAAGGAGAGTCGGATATCCATTGATGAGATATATGACGTAGATACAGTTTTTGTAATTTCAACAGCTAAACATGCAAAGTTTGTTTCTAAAATCGATAGTAAAACATATAACCAGAGCCCAATTTTAGAGTTAATACAAGACTGTTTTACTAAACAAATTGAAATTGAAAAGTTGAACGAATTTAAATAGGAGGTGAAATGAGACTAACAGAGTACTCCCACGGTTCT
Organism: Acidimicrobiia bacterium UBA1281; assembly: GCA_002308095.1. Taxonomy (GTDB): domain Bacteria; phylum Actinomycetota; class Acidimicrobiia; order Actinomarinales; family Actinomarinaceae; genus Actinomarina. The sequence continues at coordinate 38,572 of DBUV01000054.1, read as the reverse complement.
GGTTGAGCTTGCAAATTATCTCCTAGTGAGCTTGCACAAGTTTTGTCGCAATTTAAAAATCATAAAGCTTTAGCTGGAAGTAATGTTTCAGTTGGTTTAAATAATCCAGATGATGCTGGAGTAGTTGTTGCTTCGGATAAAAATCTTATACAGTCAGTAGACTTTTTTACACCTGTATTGGACAATCCTTATGACTGGGGAAGAGTTTCTGCTGCAAATGCCCTGTCTGATATTTACGCCATGGGAGGAGAGCCCTTATCAGCTTTACAATTAGTTTGTTGGCCACGTGACCATTTAAGTTTCGAAATTCTTGGCGATGTAATTAGAGGAGGCTTAGATGTAATGGAAGAAGCAAAGTGTTCTGTAATAGGTGGTCACAGCATAGATGATAATGAGCCTAAATATGGTTTCTCAGTAACAGGAACGGCTAATGAAAAGATATTTCTTAACAACACTATAAAAAAGGGGGATAAATTATTTTTATCCAAACCTTTAGGTACAGGGATTATATCTACTGCTATTAAAAAAGATTTAACGGATTCGAAAGTTGTAAACGAAGCAACGAAAGTAATGGCAAGCCTAAACAATACGGCATCAGAATTTGCACATAATTACAATGCCCATGCTGTAACTGATATTACGGGATTTGGTTTATTTGGCCACTTAAGTGAAATGTTGAAGAGTACTAACTTAGGAGCAATTATCAATAGCAAAAATATTCCTGCAATAAATGGTGTAAAAGAACTATTAGAGAAGGGATTGTTTTCATCTGGAAGTCAAAGAAATTTCGAGCATGTTAGTGCCTCAATAATTGACAATACAGAAGATACAAACCTTATAAAACTTTGTTGCGATGCACAAACTAGTGGAGGTCTTCTTGTAGCCATCCCTGAAAAAGAAGATGTTAATATTCAAGTAATAAAGGAAACAATGGGGTTAAATCTCTGGGAAATAGGTCAGATTAGTGACCAATATATCGAAAAGATAAATATTATCTAATAGTAATGATAAAAAAATTAACAAAATTTTTTGCAGTAGCAACAGTAATAAAAAATTTAATTGGAACTAAGTCCGATAGCACAGAGGGTTTAACTCAGATTCATCCATCAAAAATACCGGGTAGGACTGTCTTCATTAGAGAAAAAGAATATTTTATTCGAGAATCACTTGTTGAGAACACACTACCAATAGTGTTTCTTCATAGCTGGGGCTCTGACTCTCTAGGCAGTTGGTTCAAAGTTCTTCCCTATTTTCATCATAAAAATTCTTTCATTGCAATTGATATGAAAAATCATGGTAAATCAGATGCAAGTTGGAAACGATGGGATGTAGATGAGAATGCAGATATAGTAATAAGCATTTTAGAACAGCTAGGAGTAGAGAAGTGCAACCTAGTCGGATGGTCGATGGGAAGTGCGGTGGCACTGAGCATATCAAGAAAAAAAGAAAAATTAATAAATAAAATGGTTTTAATTACACCCTTTAGTTGGCTAGGTGGGGCAGTCTATAAAGATAAGCCCCTATTTAAAGCTTTTGTAGCGGTAGTAAGGATTAGAGAAAGACTATTTCCAAACATGAACTCAAAATCAAAATACTCACATCTTCGTAAAACAGGTGCATTAGAAAATGAATATACAGACTGGGCCTGGAATAATTTACATAAATCAAAAGATGATTTTATATATGAAGACGGAGGTAGGTATGTCGTTCCTTATGACGCAAGACCTTGGTTAAAAGAAATAAAGACTAAAACACTTGTAATTACAGGTGGAAAAGACAATTTAGTTCCAGAAGAGACATCTCAGGATGTAATTAAGAATTTAGAAAATGTTAAGGAGCTAATTTTTGATAATGCTGCTCATTCTATTCCATGGACACATGATCAGGAATTAATCGATGAACTAGAAGCATTTTTTAAAGAATGAAGAATGTCCTTTTTATAGCACCGACTACATACAAGCTTCCGCTAGATGATAACATGCAAAAAAAATTCGAGTTTTTATCACAAGTTTGCAAACTTAATGTTGTTGCATTTGCAAACGAGAAGAAGGAAATAAAACTAGAAAATGGAGATTTATATTTTTATAAGAAAACATCAAACAGGTTTATTAACTACTTTAAAATAATCTTTCTTTCTCTCTTCTCTATTTCAAAGATAATAAAAAGAAAAAAAATAGAGGTAGTTTCATTTCAGGACCCAGTATCAAGCTTTCTCTCAATGTTTATTATCAAGATGAGACATAAAAATATAAAAGTTATAGTAGAAACACACGGAGATTTCATAGAGACACTAGGTTTGGAGAAAAATTTAATTTTCCCTAGAATCTATAGAAAGTTGTTCATAAAACTTGCATCATATACCATAAAAAATGCAGATATTATAAGAGCGGTTTCATCCTCGACAGAAGCTCAAGTTCAAAAAATGAATAAAACAAAAAAAATTGTAAGATTCCCAGCGTGGGTCGATTTTGACGATTTTAAAGACATAGAAATCAACAGAGTCAATACAACATTTCAAATTTTGTTTATAGGAAGCGTCACAGATAGAAAAAAACCGCACTTAATCATTGAAGCCATGAAGCTTTTAAAAAAAGAAAATATAGAACTTCTTATTGTAGGGCCAATGCCGAATGCAAAGTATCTCAGTTTCTTAAAAAATTTAATTAGTGACCACGGACTTGAAGCAAACGTTAAATTTTTTGGTGAAGTTGATCGAAAAGAAGTTAAATCCTTTTATTCAAAAATTAATTTAATGATACTTCCTTCAGTATCAGAGGGTCTTGCAAGAGTAATATTTGAGTCACAAGCTACAGCCTGCCCAGTTCTAGTGACAGATGCACCTGGAATGGGAGATATTGTAATTGATGGTCAAACAGGTTATGTATTTGAGAGTAATAATGTTGAAAGTTTGGCAAAAAAAATCCAGTATATTGAAGAAAATTATGATGAAGCAATGCATGTTGGAAGAAACGCTAAGGACTTTATTCTGAATAATTATTCTGCTGAAAACTTTAAATTTAGCTTTAAAAAGATTTTTGATACAGTTTAAATAAAGCAATCTTAAGGTATTTTTCTAATAATTGTCTACCCTTATTGCTATTCTTGAATCATGGAAATTGTAATTTACGCATTGAACATAGTACTTATGTTTGTAATTATCTATATCGTTTCTCGAAAAGACGAAGTTGTTGAAAAAGATGATGAGTATTTAATTAAGGGAATAGTAAGTGAGCTAATTGAAAATGAAGAGTCTCAAATCTATAAGCTTCTTGATAAATCAGATAGAACTGTAAAAGACTTTTTAGAAAAAACAGGAGAAATTAAAAGTTCAATTAGTGGAGTAGACCAACAAACTAGAAATCTTATATCTGTACTTAACAACAATCAGAGTCGAGGTCAATGGGCCGAGTTTCAAGTAGAAGATTTACTCAGCATCATGGAATATAAAGATGGAATTCATTACGAATCCCAAAAAATCATGAAAAGTGGAAATAAGCCTGACTTTACATTTTATTTACCTGATAATAAAACAATCAATATGGATTCAAAGTTTCCCTTGAATTTATATATGCAGCTATCAAAATTAAATCTTGACTTAGAAGATGAAACCTTAGACGAAATTTCAAGAAAGCAAATTACTGATAGTATAAAAATTAAAAATAAAGAATTTATCGATAAAGCAATTAAAACTAAAATCGATGAAACTTCTTCAAGGGAGGGATACATTTCACCGGAGGAAGACACCGTAGATTTTGTATTAATGTATATACCTCTTGAAAATTTGTATCACTTTCTTTTAACATCTGAAATTGGTGCAAACAAAACACCTGTAATTCAATACGCTTTTGCAAAAAAAGTTATTTTAGTAAGTCCTCAAACACTTATGGCATATTTAGAGACTATAAGGCATTCAATGAAGTTATTTAGCTTGCAGACTGATACTAAGAATATTCTCCTGGCACATGAAAAAGTAAAGAACGAAATCAGCAAATTTATAGAATCTTTTGATGATGTTACAAAAAGATTAGATCAAACAGTAGAATCTTTCGAAAAACTAAAGACTACTCGAAAAAATAAGCTAGAAAAATCATTTGAAGAGTTAACTGAAATCAATAAAAAAGTTGATTAATACTTTTTAGTAATTATCGATTAGTCCCGCTACAACCATGATGCATTTATCATCAATATAATTTTTATTTTCTGATTTAAGAAAGTTTGAAATTTCTTCACTTTCTGCACCTGGCTGATACCAAAAGTTGTCATAGCCATTGGCGACAAGATCTTTTGTAATTTCAAATCCTACACCTGGCGGTACCACAAAATTAATTATTGAGGGACATTCAGCAATCTCTTTAACATCTTTATGGACTTTGATACCCTGAATTTCATGTTCTTTAGTGTTTATAGGTAAAACTTCATGTCCTTTATGTTTGAGATCGAGTAGTATTTTAAATCCGTACTTACTCTCGTCATTACTTGCTCCGATTAGCGCAATTGAATTAGTTTTATCTTTTAAAAGTTCAATCAATTAGAAATTTTCAGATTTAATACTGTATAAATCTTCTTTACCAGCTTTGATTGAAGAAGTATATCCTGATGCCAGAGGTAA